>DATBKW010000091.1:0-7832 GCA_036555665.1 Solirubrobacteraceae bacterium
CGCGTCGCGCGCGCGTACTTCGAGGCGCTGGGCCGCGGCGAGGGCGACGCGCCGCTGCGCTTCTACAAGCCCGACGGCGTCGGGCACATCCACGGCGTCTTCGGCCCGGCCGCGCCCGACGTGAGCGCCAAGTTTTTCGGAGAGCTCTTCGAGGCCTTCCCCGACTGGCAGTTCGAGGTCCTCGATCTCGTGGCCGAGGGCGATCGTGCCGCGGTGCGCTGGCGTGCTCGCGGGACCTTCGCCGGCCCCGGCGACTTCATGGGCTTCGAGCCCAACGGCGCTCGCGCCGACCTCGAGGGCGTGGACCTCGTCTGGGTGCGCGACGGCAAGATGGTCCGCCTCGAGGCCTACATGAACGGCGCCGAGCTCGCGCGCCAGCTCGGGGCGCTACCGCCGCAGGGCTCGGCCGCCGAGGCGCGGATGGCCAAGGCCTTCAACCTGCTCACGCGGACCAAGCGCCGCATGGTCGCCGACCCGGAGCCCGTGGCGGACGGCGTCTGGGTCGTGCGCGGCGGCCTGCCGACCAAGTCGATGAACGTCTACCTCGTGCGCGACGGTGACGGCGTCATGCTCTTCGACGCCGGGATCAAGGCGATGACCAACGCGGTGGCCGCCGCCGGCGCCTCGCTGGGCGGCATCACCCGGGTCGTCCTCGGCCACGGCCATCCCGACCACCGCGGCGTCGCGCCCTACCTCGGCGCGCCGGTGCTCTGCCACCCCGACAACCGCGCCGACGCCGAGGGCGACGGGGGGCTTCACTACTTCGACTTCTCCCAGCTCCCGGCCTACGCGCGGCCCGTCTACCCGCACCTGCTGCGCATCTGGGACGGCGGGCCGGTGGTCGTCGCCGGCACGGTCTCCGAGGGCGACGAGGTCGCCGGTTTTGAGGTCGTCGACCTGTCCGGCCACGCGCCGGGCATGATCGGGCTGTGGCGCGCGTCGGACCGCCTGACGCTGACCAGCGACTGCTTCTACACGCTGGACCCGATGACCGGCCGCCACGGCGCGCCGCGCGTGCCGCTGGCCGCGTTCAACCACGACACCGAGCAGGCGCGCGCATCGATCCGCAAGCTCGCGGCGATGGAGCCGGCGACCGCGTGGCCCGGCCACGCCGATCCGCTCACCGGCGACGTGCGCGGCCAGCTCGAGGAAGCGGCAGCGAAGACCTAGTGGAGCACTGAAATGGGCAAGCGCGGCCGCGCCCGCGGCAGGACTGAGAAGCCGGCGGCGCCGGAGAGCGAGTACACCTCGCCGCACGGCGACGTGCTCATGCTGCGCGGGGCGCTGACGGCCAAGACCCGCCGCCAGTACCACGATGTCCTGCACGGCAACGTGCTCTCCCAGGAGGACGCCTGGCAGCGGGCGGTCGAGCTGCTGTTCGAGCGCCTCGCGGTGCGCTGGGTCGTGTCCGACGTGCCGACCGAGGGGCAGCGCGAGCTGCTCATGCGCTTCCGCGTCGCCACGCGGGAGGAGCGCGCCTGGATCCGCGACGTGTTGCGCGAGCACGTCGCCGAGCACTTCCCCGAGCTCGAGGCGCCGTGACCGCGCTCGACCCCGGCCGCTTCGCCGACCTGCTGGCCGGCTACTGCCTCGACGTGCGGCCCCGGGAGGCCGTGCTCGTTCGCTCGACCGCGCTGGCCGCGCCGCTGCTGCTCGAGCTGCAGCGAGCGATCCTGCAGCGTGACGCGTGGCCCCTGTTGCGCGTCGAGCTCGCCGGACAGACGCGCTCCTTCTACGAGCACGCGCGCGACGTGCACCTCGACGACTACCCCGACCTGATGCTCACCGAGGCCAGGAAGGTCGACGCCCTGCTCGGCATCCAGGCGCCCGCCGACACGCGCGAGCTGGCCGGCGTCGACCCCGAGCGCATCACGCGCTACGCGCGGGCGCGGCGGCCCATCCGCGAGGCGACGATGAAGAAGCGCTGGTGCGGGACGCTGTGGCCGACGGAGGCGCTGGCCGCGCAGGCGGGCATGACGCTCGACGACTACGCCGCCTTCGTGCGCGGCGCGCTGTTCCTCAACCAGCCCGATCCGGTAGCCGCATGGGGCGGCCTACGCGCGTTCCAGGACCGCCTGATCGCCCGCCTGTCGAACGCGCGCGAGCTGCGCCTGGAGGCCGAGGGCACCGACCTCACGCTCGGCGTCGCCGGGCGCACGTGGGTCAACTCCGACGGCCGGCGCAACATGCCCAGCGGCGAGGTCTTCACCGGGCCGCTCGAGCGCAGCGCCAACGGCCGCGTGCGCTTCACCGTGCGCTCGGCACCCGCCGGCGTCGATGTCGACGGCGTCGAGCTCGAGCTGCGCGACGGCGAGGTCGTCGCCGCGCGCGCCGAGGTCGGCGACGAGTACCTGCAGCGCGCGCTGGCCACCGACGACGGCGCCCGCTACCTGGGCGAGGTCGGCATCGGCACGAACTTCGGCATCGCCCGCCCCACCGGCACGATTCTCTTCGACGAGAAGATCGGGGGCACCGTGCACCTGGCGCTCGGCCGCTCCTATCCGGAGACCGGCGGCAAGAACACGTCGGCGCTGCATTGGGATCTCATCTGCGACCTGCGCGCCGGCGGGCGCCTCAGCGCCGACGGCGAGGTCGTCCAGCAGGACGGGCGCTTCGTCGCGTGAGCGCTTGAGCGGTCTTCGATTCAGGCGGCGGGCGAGCTTCCGCCGGGATCCGACGACGCCTTCACGGTCACCGAGTTGGGGTCGTGCGGAAGCTCGAACACCTGGTGGTCGTGATCGACGTCGTAGACGTGGAAGACGCGCCCGCCGCGCTGGACGATCCGGAAGTCCTCGCCATCGCGAGCGTTCCCGGTGCGGTTGAGATAGCGGCCCTTGTCGGGGCCGGCCACGATCTTCTCGTAGTGGCGGCCCTCGACCTTCTCGGTCTTCTCGCCCTTCGGCCGCTTGCTGCTGGCGTCAGTCAGCGCGGCCGCGAAGCTCTTGCCGTCGCCACTGGTCGGCGCAGCGGACGTGCTGCGCGCGGTGGCGGAGGCTTGACGGTGGGCATGGATCGAGACGACCTCACTCATCACATCGTGTGATCGGCCGTACGGCCCTTCAACTTGAGAGAGTGGGGTTCTCCCCCCCTTGCCTTTCGCCCGCTACCTCCATGGCGCAAACGCCCGCGACAGCCGACCATGAGGTCATGGCCTCCCTCGACCGCCCCGGCGCCCTGCTCCGCCAGCTCGGCCTGGACACCGTCTACCTCCTGCTGGCGCTGCCCATGGGCATCGTCACCTTCACCGTGGTGGTCACCGGCTGGTCGGTCTCGCTGGGCCTGCTGATCACGCTGATCGGCGTGCCGCTCGCGATGCTGACGATCTATGTCTCGCGCGGATTGGCGTGGGTCGAGCGCCGGCGCGCCGCGCTCGTCGTCGTCGAGCCGATCCGCGGCGTCTACAAGCAGCCGGCCAGCGGGCGCTTCCTCGCCCGCCTCAAGGCGCAGTTCTCCGATCCGTCGACGTGGAAGGATCTCGCCTGGCACCTGCTGCTGCTGCCGGTCGGGATCGTCGACTTCGTCGTTGTCGTCACCGCCTGGAGCGTCTCCTTCGGGCTGCTGCTCATGCCCGCCTGGTGGTGGGCCCTGCCGGACTCCGATCCGCCCGATCTCGGCCTCTTTCAGATCGACTCCTGGGGCTACGCGCTGCTCTCAGTGGCGATCGGGATCGTCGCGCTGCCGATCGCGGCCGCGCTCGTGCGCGGGACCGCGGCGGCGAGCGGCGCGCTGTCCGAGGTCGTGCTCGGGCCGAGCCGCCGGCAGCTCGAGCAGCGCGTCGAGGTCCTCGCCCAGACGCGCGCGGGCGCCGTCGACGCGGCCGCCGCCGAGCTGCAGCGCATCGAGCGCGATTTGCACGACGGCGCCCAGGCGCGCCTCGTCGCCCTCGCTCTGGACCTCGGCATGGCCGAGGACCGTTTCGATCGCGACCCCGAGGGCGCGCGCGAACTCGTCGAGAAGGCGCGGGCCGAGGCCAAGCTCGCGATGGGCGAGCTGCGCGACCTCGCGCGTGGGATCCGCCCCGCGCTGCTGGCCGAGCGCGGCCTGGGCGAGGCGATCGGCGCGCTGGCCGCGCGCACGCCGCTGCCGACGTCGGTCGACGGCGACGTCGACGGCCGCCTGCCCGCGCCCGTCGAGCTTGCCGCCTACTTCACCGTCGCCGAGGCGCTGACCAACGCGGTCAAGCACGCGCAGGCCCACAGCGCCAAGGTTCACCTGTGGCGCGACAACGGCCGGCTGCGCATCGAGGTGCGCGACGACGGCCGCGGCGGCGCCGATCCGGCCGGCCACGGGCTCGACGGGCTGCACAAGCGGCTGGCCGCGCTCGACGGCACCCTGGCGATCGCCTCGCCGAGCGGTGGCCCGACCGTGTTGTATGCAGAGGTCCCATGCGCGTCGTGATCGCCGAGGACCTCGCCCTCCTGCGCGAGGGCATCTCGCGGCTGCTCAACGAGAACGGCTTCGAGGTGGTGGCTGCCGTCGCCGACGGCGACGCCTTTCTCGCCGCCGTCGAGGAGCACCGCCCGGACGTATGCGTCGTCGACGTGCGCCTTCCGCCGGGCTTCAAGGACGAGGGGGTGCGCGCGGCGCTGGAGGCGCGCCGGCGGATCGAGGGCCTGCCGATCCTCGTGCTCTCGCAGTACGTCGAGCGCACCTACGCGGCCGAGCTGCTCTCCGACGGGCGCGGCGGGGTCGGCTACCTGCTCAAGGACCGCGTCGCCGAGGTGCGCGACTTCGTCGAGGCAGTGCGCCGCGTGGCCGAGGGCGGCACGGCGCTCGATCCCGAGGCGGTGTCCCAGCTCCTCGGCCAGCGCGACGACGACGGCCCGCTCAGCGAGCTGACGCCGCGCGAACGCGAGGTGCTCGGGCTGATGGCCGAGGGGCGCTCGAATGCGGCGATCGCCGAGACGATGGTGGTCACCGAGGGCGCCGTCGAGAAGCACGTCTCGAACATCTTCATGAAGCTCGGCCTGCCGCCCTCCGAGCAGGACCACCGCCGCGTGCTCGCAGTGCTCACCTGGCTGCGCGGCTGACCCCCGCGCAGGCAGCGAACGTCCGCGACGTAGCAACAGGGTTGTTACGTCATGGACGTTCACCGTTCATGTCGTACTGTCCAGCCCGTGGACCGGCGCACCAAGATCGTCGCGACGATCGGGCCCGCCTCGCGCGACCGCGAGGTGCTCGTGCGCATGGTCGAGGCGGGCATGGACGTGGCCCGGCTGAACTTCTCGCACGGCACCCACGAGCTGCACGCGGAGACCGCGCAGATGGTGCGCGACGCCGCCGGCCGCGCAGGGCGCCCGGTCGCGATCCTGCAGGACCTTCCGGGACCCAAGCTGCGCATCGGCGCGCTGCGCGACGACGTCGTCGAGTTGAAGGTCGGCGACCACGTGACCTTCGTGTGCGGCGACGGCGGCCCGCCCGGCGACGCGCGGCGCATGTCGATCGCCTGGGACGGCCTCGCGCACGCCATCGAGCCGGGCGAGAACCTCTACCTGGCCGACGGGTCCGTGCGCCTGCGCGCGCTGGCGGTGCGCGCCGGCGACGGCGAGATCGACGCGGAGGTCGAGGTCGGCGGAACCGTCGCCTCGCGCCAGGGTCTGAACATTCCCGGCCCGCTCGACATCCTGCCCGCGGTGCCCGAGGAGGACCTCGCTCACCTGCGCGCGGGCCAGAAGATCGGCGTCGACCTCGTGGCTTTGAGCTTCGTCCGCCGGCCCGAGGACGTCCTCTTCGTGCGCGAGCACACGCGCACGCCGCTGATCGCCAAGATCGAGAAGCCCCAGGGAGTCGAGCGCGCCGAGGACATCCTCAAGGTCTCCGACTGCGTGATGGTCGCGCGCGGCGACCTCGGCGTCGAGATGCCGATCGAGGAGGTGCCGATGATCCAGAAGCGCCTGCTCGCGCTGGCCGGGCGGATGGCGCGGCCTGCGATCACGGCGACCCAGATGCTCGACTCGATGGTCAGCTCGTCGCGGCCGACGCGCGCCGAGGTCGCCGACGTCGCCAACGCCATCCTCGACGGCACCGATGCCGTGATGCTGTCCCAGGAGACCGCTATCGGCGCGCACCCGACGCTCGCCATCGAGATCATGGCGGCGGTCGCGCGGACGACCGAGCGCGAGGCGCCCTACGAGCACTGGAACGACATCCGCGTGCGCCGCGACGAGCGCGACCCGGCCTACACGGTTGCCCATTCGGCCTGCGTGGCCGCGCGCGAGCTCAAGCTCGACGCGATCGTCGTGCCGACGCTGAGCGGGCGTTCGGCCCGGCTGGTCAGCGCTCACCGCCCCGACGTTCCGATCCTCGCGCTCTCTCCCGGCCGCGAGACCGTGCGCCGCTGCGGGCTGATGTGGGGCGTGAAGGCCGCGTCGATGCGCCGCCACGAGGTCACCGAGGCGCTGATCGCCGACGCGACCCGCCGGGTCGTCGAGCTGGGCTGGTGCAAGCCGGGCCAGCGCGTCGGCGTGACCGCGGGGCTGCCGAGCGGAAAGCCCGGCACGACGAGCCTGTTTCAGGTGCAACAGCTTTGACGCTTTGGCCCCCGGTGCCGAGGTTATGATCGCCGCGTGGTCGGAGTTCGCGCGCCCCTGACGCGCATGGGTCTGAGCGTCGTTGCGTGCTTCTGCGTCTCCGGCGCGTTGGTATACGCCCCGCCGAGCGTGGCGCAGTCGACGCCGGGCTCAAACGTCCTGAAGGTCCGTGGATACGGCTGCAAGAACCGGGCGACGGGCATCGTCCGGTTTGTCGGCAGGCGCGGCCGAGAAAAGTGCTTCCCGAGCGAGCGGGCGATCCTGCTGGTGGGTGCGCCCGGTCCGCGCGGGCCGATCGGCAGGCGCGGACAGCAGGGCGCGCCGGGCGCCAGAGGTCCGGCAGGCCCCGCCGGTGAGACCGGAGCCACGGGCGCCGCCGGATCCACCGGGCCTCCTGGGCCTGGAGGCCCGATCGGGCCACAGGGCCCCGCGGGTGCACAGGGCGTCGCGGGCCCGCAGGGAGCGACCGGCCCCGAGGGAGCGACCGGCGCGCAGGGACCGCAGGGCGACACCGGCGCGACCGGAGCTACAGGTGCCCAGGGACCGCCGGGCGACACCGGTGCCACCGGCCCCGCCGGGCCACAAGGACCCGTCGGCCCGCAGGGAGCGACCGGGGCGCAGGGACCCCAAGGCGACACCGGTGCGACGGGCGCGCAGGGGCCCCAAGGCGCTACCGGAACGCAGGGGCCCCAGGGTGATACCGGTGCGCAAGGGCCGCAGGGCGACACCGGCGCAACCGGCCCCGCCGGGCCACAAGGACCCGTCGGCCCGCAGGGAGCGACCGGCGCACAAGGGCCTCAGGGTGATACCGGCGCGACCGGAGCTACAGGTGCCCAGGGACCGCAGGGCGACACCGGTGCCACCGGCCCCGCCGGGCCACAAGGACCCGTTGGACCACAGGGACCCGTCGGCCCGCAGGGAGCGACCGGGGCGCAGGGACCCCAAGGCGACACCGGTGCGACGGGCGCGCAGGGGCCGCAGGGCGCGACGGGTGCAACCGGCGCGACCGGTGCAACGGGTGCGACCGGTGCAACCGGGCCGGCAGGACCCCAGGGGCCGCTTGGCCCAACAGGCCCGCAAGGGCCCATCGGCCCGCAGGGCACGACCGGCTCCACGGGCGCGACCGGCGGCACCGGCGCGACGGGCGCTCAGGGCCCGACCGGACCCGCGGGGCCGCAGGGCGCGACGGGCTCGACCGGTGCCACCGGCGCGCAGGGCCCCGCGGGGCCGCAGGGCCCGGCAGGCTCAACCGGTGCGACGGGAGCGCAGGGTCCGACCGGCCCACAGGGCGCGACCGGCGCC
>DATBKW010000092.1:0-11869 GCA_036555665.1 Solirubrobacteraceae bacterium
CGGCGGCGGGTCCTCGCCGCGCTCCAGAGCGGCCAGGCAGCGCCGGGCGCCCGGGTCCAGGCGCGCGCCGCCGAGGTCGGCCAGGGCCTCGGCACCCGCCGCGGTCAACGGCGCCAGCAGCGCCCCGTCGCGCTCGACCGCTCCCTCGCGCAGGGCCTCGGGCAGCGTGCCCGCGCGCGTGCGCAGGACCCACCAGCCGCGCCCGTCGTAGCGGGTCGTCGACACGCGCCCGACCCAGCGGCGCTCGATCGCCGCCAGCCACGCGTCGACCTGCGGGCTGGTGGTCAGCTCGGGGAAGCGATCGAGCACCTCGGCGACGTGGACGCCGGCCCAGTCGTCGACGGGCGCCCACCACTCGCGCTTGTCCCAGTCGAAGCGCCGCTGCGGAATGCCGCGCACCAGCGCGACGATGTGCGGGTCGTAGGGAAAGGCCAGCACGACGATCGTTTCGCCGTCGGCCCCGCGGCGCAGCTCGACGTTCGGGCGTTCCTCGACGAGCTGCATCGCGCTCCACGGTAGCGTCACGAACGGGCGCGCAGCACGCGCCAGCGCCCGGAGCGCGCGATCAGGCGCGCTCGCGTGCCCCGGGGCAGAGCTGGCCGTGGGCCGGCGAGCCGCGCGGGCGCGCGGAACACGAGCGCGGGCGGCGCCCAGTGCGGGTGGCGCCGCGACGAGCTCCACGTCGCCTGCACGTGTGACAGCGGCACGTGCAGCTCCCAGGCCAGCGCCGTCTGCAGCCACGGGTTGATCGCCGGGCGCCCGGCGCGCAGCACGGCGGCCCGGCCACCCGCGCGGTCGACCGCACGGCGCAGCTCCGAGAGCTGGTCGGCCTGGCCGCGTGCGACGCTGAGCGTGCGCGCCTCCTCGCGCGCGCGCAGCAGGGCGGGAACCAGCGCGAGCGCGGCGATCGCGCAGCCCGTCGCGATCCGCGCGCGCCGCCCGGGCACGGCGTCGAGCAGCCAGGCGAAGCCGACGCCGGCCACCACGCACAGCCCGGCCGCCGGCGCCGCGAGGTAGCGCCGCGTGCCGGTGAAGCCGACCTCGGCCATGACCGCCACCACGGCGATCCAGCCGAGGGCGAGCGCGGCGAGCGACAGCACGCGGCGATCGTCGCGCCGCCACGCCGCCACCACGCCGACCGCCGCGAGGACGAGCGTGGGGACGATCACCGCGTCGGCGGCGCGGCGCACGACCTCGAGCGCGGGGACGCCGGCGTTCGCGGCGCTTCCCTCGGTGGCCTCGGTGGCGGTCGAGCTCGCGTGCAGCGGATCGCCCGAGCCGGCCCAGTCCAGGCCGAGCCACAGCGCGGGCGGCAGGACGACCGCAACCACGGCCAGCCCGCGCAGCCGCGGCTCGCGCAGCCAGACGTAGACGCCGTAGCCCGCGAGCAGCACCCACGCCTCGGGCCTGATGAGGCCGGCGACGGCGATGAGCAACAGCGCCTGGTCGCGCCGGCCGTCGAGGTGGCGATCGAACGCGCCGAGCGCGAGCGCGATCAGCGCCGGCTCGGCGGAGCCGAGCAGCGCGGTGCGGTAGAGGTCGGCGCTCAGCGCGAGGCTCAGCGCCGCCACCGCGCCGGCGAGGGGCCCCGCCAGCCGGGCGCCGAGCCGATAGGCCAGCAGCAGCGCGCCGATCGCGCACGCGCGCATCGCCGCCATCCACACGTACGGCGCGGCGCCGCCCAGTGCCGACAGCGGCGCGAGGACAAGCACGGGCAACGGCTTGAACGACGGGCCGGCGGTGGTGGCGAGGTCAAGATGCGCGAGCTGGCGGCCCCACACCGTCCAGGCCCAGGCGTCGTAGCCGAGCGTGGCCGGGATGAGGAGCGTCGCGGCGCCCGCCAGCGCGACGGCCGCCACCGTCACGCCGCGCGGCGTGCCGCGTGGGGCCTCAACCTCGGCGAGGCGCATCGAGGCGGGACGCTAGCGCCTAGATGGTTGATTTCGCGGCCGCCGTGGCCGCATGTGCGCGGGCCGTGGATGCCGGGCGCCGCGGGCCGAAGGGGCACAGTGCCGGGGCACGGGCCCCTTCGGACCGTGGCGATCCGGCGCCGCGGGACGCGTGCAGGCGGGTTCGGGGGTCGTGAAATCAACCATCTAGACTCGGCACACCGTGCGGCGATCCGCGACAGCCCTCATGAGCTCTCGCTTCGTCGTCATCGGCGCGCCGGTCGTCTACCTCATCGCGCTCGCGACGGTCATCATCAGCTGGGGCCTGCCCCTCGCGCGCGACCAGCTCTTCTTCTGGCTCGGGCTGGGGATGGCCGCCTTCAGCGTCGCGGCCTGGCGCAGCTGGGGTTCGCTGCTGCTCGAGTGGCTGCCGTTCTACGGGCTGCTCGTCGCCTACGACTTCCTGCGCGGCGCTGTGGCGGTCGCGCCGGACCAGGCGCACGTGACGGCGCAGCTCGACCTCGACAAGTGGCTCGGCGGCGGCCAGGTGCCGACGGTCTGGCTGCAGCAGCACCTCTGGCACGCCGGCGATCCGCGGTGGTACGACTACGGCATCTGGGCCGTCTACATGACGCACTTCTTCGTCGTGTGGATCGTCGCCGCGGTGATCTGGCGCGTCGCGCGGCCGCGCTTCCGGCGCTACGCGGTGCTGACGATCGCCGTGACGCTCGGCGCCTTCCTGACCTACTGGCTATATCCCGCACAGCCGCCATGGATGACCGCGCAGAACCTGCAGATACCCGCGGTCGACCGGATCGTCCCCGAGGTCTGGGGCCAGCTCGGCGTCGGGACCGTGCAGTCGGTCTACGAGAACGGCAGCCTCGTCAACACGGTCGCGGCGATGCCCTCGCTGCACGCCGCCTACCCGGTCATGCTCCTGCTCTTCTTCTGGTCGGCCGGGTGGTACGCGCGCATCGGGCTCGGGCTCTACTCGCTCGCGATGGGCTTCGCGCTGGTCTACGGCGGCGAGCACTACGTGACCGACATCCTCGCCGGGTGGCTGATGGCGGTCGCCATCTACGGGTTGTTCGCGGCGGCAAGGCCGCTGGCCGGCCGGGTCGCGCGGCGTCAGGCCTGGAGCGGCTCGGGCGTGCCGGCCTCGACGACCTCGAGCCCTTAGAAGCCGAGCGACTCGATCGCCTGCTCGCGGCGCGGGTCCTCCTCGTAGCGGAAACGGTCGGGGCTGACGCCGCGCGCCTCGGCGAGGTCGAGCGCGATGCGCTGCACCCAGACCGTGAGCGGGAAGACCGAAAGCGCCTCGCCGAGTTCGCGCTCGGCGATACGTACCACGCGCGCGCCGATCGTCTCCATCGCCGCCGCGATCGCCTCGGTGCGCGCGGCGCCGGGCCCGCCGCCGTCGAGCGCGACGAGCGTGTCGCGGCCGTCGAGGGCGACGCTCGGGCCGTGGAGGAACTGCTCGGCCGACAGCCCCTCGGTCACGACGTACGCCGCCTCGCGGATCTTCAGCGCCCCCTCCTGCGCGGTCCACGCGTTGGGGCCGGCGCCCATGAGCTCGAGCAGGCGCTCGGGCGGCTCGGCCACCGGCGCCGGCGCGTCGAGCACGCGCGCCACCGCGCCGGGCACGGCGTCGAGATCGCCGAGCGCCGCGCCGAGCGCGCGCGCGATCTGCGCCAGGCGCAGGAGCGCGCCGGTGTGGCTTGCGGTGTAGGCATACGAGGTCTCCGGCGTCACGGTCTCGACGTCGCCGCCCGCACCGATCCCGGTCACGTGAACCACGGCGCAGCCCGCCTCGCGCGCGGCGTCGAGCGCCTGGGAGGTGTAGCCGGTGTGCGCCGTGTGGCTGAGCACGATCACGGCCTCGCCCGAATCGAATCCGCGCGCGTAGGGCGCAACGTCGGCGGCGTGCAGGGCGGCGGCATCCACGCCGGCCTCGCGCAGCATCCACGCGCCGTGATACGCCGCGTGCCAGCTCGTCCCGATCCCGACCAGCCACGTCCGGCGCCCGGCGATCCGTTCGGCGGCCGCCCGCGCGGGCCCGTCGTCACCGAGCAGGCGGCGCAGCTCGTCGGGCTGCGTCCACATCGTCGTGCGCATCGCGCTCATCAGCCGACTCTAGCCCGGCACGCTTGAGACGATCCGCGCGACCTTGCCCCTCCCCAAGCGCCTCGCCCGTTTCAACCTGCGCGTCACGAATCCCGTCCTGGGCCCGATCGCGCGGCTGGCGCCGGGCTTCGCGGTCGTCATGCACGTCGGGCGGCGCTCCGGCCGGGCCTACCGGACGCCGGTCAACTTCTTCCGCCAGGGCGATCGCTACGTGATCGCCCTGACCTACGGCGCCGACAGCCAGTGGGTGCGCAACGTGCTCGCCGCCGGTGCGGTCGACGTCGAGACCCGCGGCCGGCGCCTTCACCTGGTCGATCCGGAGGTCGTCCACGACGAGCGGCGGTCGCTCGTTCCCAGCCCGGCGCGCCAGATGATCGGGCTGGTGAACGTCACCGACTTCATGCTGCTGCGGCCCGGCTGAGCGGGGGTAGCCTCCGGGGCACCGATGGCCTACGACGAGGATCTCGCCAACCGCCTGCGTGAGCTGCTCGCCGACGAGGACGCGATCACCGAGAAGAAGATGTTCGGCGGGCTGGCCTTCCTGCTGAACGGCAACATGTCGGTGAGCGCGTCGCGCAACGGCGGGCTGCTGGCGCGCGTCGACCCGGCCGAGACCGACGCGGCGCTCGCCCGCCCCCACGCGTCGCTCATGCAGATGGGCGGGCGCACGATGGACGGGTGGATCACGGTCACGCCCGAGGGGCTGAGGACCAAGCGCGACCTTGCCTCCTGGGTCAAGCGCAGCGTCAAGTACGTCAAGACGCTGCCGCCGAAATAGCGCTCAGGCGCGATCGGCGGCCCGCTCGAGGTCCAGCGTTCGCGCCGAAGCCCGGTTGAACCGCGCGCCGACGACACCGCCGACCGCACCGCCCGCCGCGAGCACGAGCTGCGCGGTGAGCCCGCGGAGGTCGGCGCCCGCAGCGACGAAGGGCGCGGCGAGCGCCATCGCGCCGGTCAGCGCACCCGCGACGAAGCCCAACACGACGAGGATCCGGCCCATGCTGTCCATGCCGGCGACGATGCCGGTCGGCACGCGTGCCGTCGAGGTGAGCCTCGCGCCGCCGGGGGGTGAACTCCCTGACCTCAGTCCGCGAGGCCCAGCCCCCAGCCGCCGTCGATCACGATCTCCTGGCCGGTGATGTAGCTCGAGGCGGGCGACGCAAGGAAGAGGGCCAGCGCCTTGATGTCGTCGGGCCAGCCGACGCGGTGCATCGGGATCTCCTTGGCGATCGCCGCCTGCAGGTCGGGGTCGTGGGCATGGCCGCCGCCGATGTTGGTGACGAAGAACCCCGGCGCGATCGCGTTGACCGTGATGCCGTCCGCGGCGAGCTCGAGGGCCATGCAGTGCATGAGGTGCCGCGCGCCCGCCTTCGCCGTCATGTACGCCGAGCCGATCGCGGGCTCGACGTGCGTCGCGGCCATCGACGTCGTCACGACGATCCGCCCGAAGCCGCGCGGGCGCATGTGGCGGGCCGCGGCGCGGGCCGTCGCGAAGACCCCGTTGAGGTTGATGTCGATGACGCGGTTCCAGCGCTCGTCGGTGTAGCGCTCCAGCGCGCCCTCGTGAACCCGCTCGCGGACGCCGCCGGCCCACGCGCCGACGAACCCCACGCCCGGATCGATGCCGGCGTTCGCGAAGGCGACGTCGAGCCGGCCGTAGGCCTGCGCCGCCTCATCGACGGCCTGATCCAGAGCGGCGTGATCGGTGACGTCGACGACGGCGCTGCGGACGTCGTGCCCCTCGGCCTGCAGCCGGGAGGCCTCCGCGGCGACCGTGTCGGCATCGACGTCGATCAGCGTCACCCGCGCGCCGTGCGCCGCGAGCACCTCGCCGTAAGCGAGCCCGAGCCCACTGCCGCCGCCGGTGACGATCACACCGAACCCGGCCACGTCGAACCGCGAAGAAACGTCCACGCGCAACCGCCTCCTGTGACTCGTGAGCGGCCGAGCCTATCGGCCGCTCAGACGCGCAGCCGCGCGCGGAGGCGCTCGAACTCGGCGTCGTCGATGACGCCGCGCTCGTGCAGCTCGGTGATGCTGCGAAGCGTCTCGGCCGGGTCCGCGGGCCGCTGCGTGCCCGACGGCGGGCTGTACGTGTGTGTGTGCTGGACGCCCCAGCGCCCCCACTGCCGCCCGGCGAACCAATCGTCGATCGGCTGCCGGCTGCCGGTGAAGGCGGCCGCCCGCATCATCCCGCTCAACAGGACCATGGTGCCGACCGTAGCCGATGCGCTACCGCGGCCGCGAGAAGAACCGCTCGATCGCGTCGAGGAGCGTGTCCTGGTCGCCGGTCCACCACAGGTGGTCGGTGCCGGGGAGCTCCACGTACTCGGAGTCGGGGATGCACTCGGCGAGACTGCGCCCGTTGCCGACGGGGACGATGACGTCGCCGCGGCGGTGGGCGACGAGGCACGGGGCCCGGATCGCCGACAGGGTCTCGCGGAGGTCGACGTCGATCATCAGCTCGAGCCAGGCGGCTGCCGCCGTCGGCGTCGCGCCCAGCCGCAGCGCCCGGCTCCACCATGCGCGCAGGCGCTCGTCGTGCTGCGATGCCGGCGCCCAGTACTGCAGCAGATGCCCCGCGTCGCCCCAATGCTCGCGGACGAGGTCCACCAGGGTCGCGAACCACTCGGGCGTGTCGCCCCAGGGATAGTCGTCGGCCCGGAGCGTCCGGGGCCAGCCGCCGTAGAGCGCGAGCATGCTCGTGCGCTCCGGCTGCGCGACCGCATACAGCGCGGCCAGGTGGCAGCCCTCGGAGAGCCCGAGCAGCGCGGGCCGCCGGAACCCGGCCGCTTCGATCACCGTGCCGAGATCGGCCGTCCGCTCCTCGAGCGTCGGCCGGGTGCCCGGAGCGATGCGGTCCGACAGGCCCGTCCCGCGCTTGTCCCACAGCAGGACGCGCGCGAACGAGCCGAGCCGGTCCAGGAAGCGCGCGAATCCGGGATCGTCGCGGAAGAGCTCCATCGGCAGCACCCAGCCGGTGGTGACCGCGAGCTCGAGCTCGCCCTCGCCGAAGACCTGGAAGGCCAGGCTGATGTCTCCGCGCGACGCGTAGCGCGTCGCGCCCTGCGGTTGCGGCGCGGCGCGCGGCAGTGCGGCTCCCGCCGCGCGCGCCGGCGGCGCGAGCGCCGGGTCGTGCGCGAGGATGCGCTGCTCCAGCTCGCGCAACTCGGCCGACGGCTGGATGCCCAGCTCCTCGTCGAGCGATCGCCACGCGGCCCGGTAGGAGGCGAGCGCCTCCGCCTGGCGTCCGGACCGGTAGAGGGCGACCATGTGCTGGCCGCGCAGCCGCTCGCGATGGGGATGCAGGCGCACCAGGCTGTCGAGCTCGGTCGCCGTGCCTGCGTGCCGGCCGAGCGCGAGATCGGCCTCGATCCTGTCCTCGAGCGCGGCGAGCCGCAGCGCCTCCAGTCGCGCGCCCTCGCGCACGGCGAACGGCTCGCTGAACTCGGCCAGCGCCGGCCCGCGCCACAGCGACAGCGCCTTGGCGAGGCGCTCGGATGCGACGGCGGGGTCCCCGGCGGCGATCGCCGCGCGTCCTTCTGCCGCGAGGTGCTCGAAGCGCTCGACGTCGAGCGTCGCGGCCTCGACCTCGATCGAATAGCCGACGGCATGGGTGCGCACCAGCTCGGCGCCGAGCGCCTTGCGCAGGTTCGAGACGTGGACGTGCACCATCTTGCGCGCACTCGCCGGCGCACGCTCTCCCCACAGCTCGTCGATCAGACGGTCGGCCGCCACGACGCGGCCGAGGTCGAGCAGCAGGAGGGCCAGGAGCGCGCGCTGCTTCGCGCCGCCGACCTTCGCAGCGCTGTTCCCGTCACGGACCTCCAGCGGGCCGAGCAGCAGGAACTCCATCGCGGCCGCCGACGCTACCGGATCGGCGCCGGGCGGCCTTGGCGCGCTGCGTCTTGTCGAGCACGACCTTGCGCAGGCGCACGCTTGCGGGCGTCGCCTCGACGCATTCGTCCTCGCGCAGGAACTCGAGCGCCTGGTCCAGCGACAGCGTGCGGTGCGGAACCAGGCGCACGAGGACGTCGGCGGTCGACGAGCGGATGTTGGTGAGGTGCTTCTCGCGCGTGGCGTTGACGTCGAGGTCCTCGGAGCGCGCGTTCT
The DNA here is from genome assembly GCA_036555665.1 of Solirubrobacteraceae bacterium. Lineage (GTDB taxonomy): Bacteria > Actinomycetota > Thermoleophilia > Solirubrobacterales > Solirubrobacteraceae > JAOPZW01. The sequence goes on from DATBKW010000092.1 coordinate 8,127, forward strand.
CGCCGACGATCATGCCCTCATAGACCTCGTCGCCGGGGCCCACGAACAGCGTTCCGCGCTCCTGGAGGTTCATCAGCGCGAACTGCGCGGTGCGGCCGCGGCGGTCGGACACCAGCGCGCCCGTGGGCCGCGTGCGCAGTTCGCCGGCCCACGGCTCCCATCCGTCGAAGACGTGGTGCAGGAGGCCGGTCCCGCGCGTCTCGGTGAGGAACTCGGTGCGAAAGCCGATCAGGCCGCGCGCCGGCACGAGGTACTCCATGCGCACCCAGCCGGTGCCGTGGTTGACCATCTGCTCCAGCCGGCCCTTGCGCAGCGCCAGGAGCTGGGTGACGACGCCGACGTACTCCTCGGGCACGTCGATCGCCAGCCGCTCGACCGGCTCGTGCACGCGGCCGTCGATCGCGCGCGTGAGGACCTGCGGCTGGCCGACGGTCAGCTCGAAGCCCTCGCGGCGCATGAGCTCGACGAGCACCGCGAGCTGCAGCTCGCCGCGGCCCTGGACCTCCCAGACCTCGGGGCGATCGGTGATGTCCACCCGCAGCGAGACGTTGCCGACGAGCTCCTGATCGAGCCGCGCGCGGATCTGGCGGGCCGTGAGCTTGTCGCCCTCCTGGCCGGCCAGCGGCGAGGTGTTGACGCCGATCGTCACCGACAGCGACGGTTCGTCGACTGTGATGACCGGCAGCGGGCGAGGGTCGTCGAAGTCGGCCAGGGTCTCGCCGATGGTCACCTCGGGGATGCCGGCGACGGCGATGATCTCGCCCGCCGACGCCTCCTCGGCCTCGACGCGCTCCAGCGCCTCGGTGACGTACAGCTCGCCGACCTGGGCGCGTTGCACCGTGCCGTCCGCCCGGCACCACCCGACGGTCTGCCCGCGGCGGATCGTCCCGTGGCGCACCCGGCACAGCGCCAGGCGCCCGACGTACGGCGACGCGTCGAGGTTCGTCACGTGCGCCTGGAGCGGATGGCCGGGGTCGTAGCTCGGCGCCGGGATGTGCTCGAGCAGGAGGTCGAGCAGCGGGGCGAGGTCGTCGGCCAGCGAGGACTCGCTCAGCGACGCCCGGCCGGCCCTGGCGTTGCAGTAGACGATCGGGAACTCGATCTGCTCCTCGGTGGCGTCGAGGTCGAGGAACAGCTCGTACACCTCGTCGACGACCTCGGCGATGCGGGCGTCCGGCCGGTCGACCTTGTTGACGACGAGGATCACCGGCAGGCGTGCCTCGAGCGCCTTGCGCAGCACGAACCGCGTCTGGGGCAGCGGACCCTCGCTGGCGTCGACGAGCAGCAGCACGCCGTCGACCATCGTCAGCCCGCGCTCGACCTCGCCGCCGAAATCCGCGTGGCCGGGCGTGTCGACGATGTTGAGCTTGACCCCGCGATAGCGCACCGCGGTGTTCTTGGCCAGGATCGTGATGCCCTTCTCGCGCTCGAGGTCCATCGAGTCGAGCACGCGCTCGGCCACGTCCTGGTTGGCGCGGAAGGCCCCCGACTGCCACAGCATGGCGTCGACGAGCGTCGTCTTGCCGTGGTCGACGTGGGCCACGATGGCCACATTGCGAATGTCCTCGCGCCGCGCGCGCATGTCAGAGAAGCTAGTCGGCGTGCCCGAGGAGCAGAACCCCGCACGCGCGATCTACGGAACGATCCTCGTGATGGCGGTCATCGCCGCCCTCGCGCATGACGAGAGCATCACGTCGGCCGAGCTGATCGCCGGTGTGGCCGCGACGACGATCGTCTTCTGGATCGCTCACGTGTACGCGGAGGTCCTCGGCAACCGCCTGCATGAGGACAACCCGATGAACTGGGCCAACGCGTGGTCGGCGATTCAACACGAGTGGCCGATCGTCCAGGCGGCGGTACCGCTGGTCCTCGCGCTGGGGCTCGGCGTGGTGGGCATCCTCGACACCGATTCGGCCGTGAACGTCGCGATCGGCGTCGGGATCCTCGAGCTGTTTCTCTGGGGATTGACCGTCGGGCGCAAGCTGGGGCTGTCGCTCACCGCGACGATCGCGGCCGGCGTCGTCAACGGCGCGCTGGGCGTGGCGATCGCGGGGCTGAAGGTGCTCGTCCACTAGCGCTCGGAGGGCACGCCGACCTTGGCGATGTCGATGCGGGGCGGCGACTTGGCGGGCTGTGGCTTGGCCGAGCGCGCCTGGGGCATCGACGGCTGAACGGGCGGCAGCGCGACGGTGCGCCAATCGACGCCCGGTGGCGCCACCGGCAGCGCGGGGTCGCGCGTGCGCAGCGGGACGTCGGACTGGCAGGGCAGCACCTTTTCGATGTTGCCCGGCTGCGAGGTGGAGAAGCGGTTCTGCGCGAAGCACGAGCCCTTCGAGGTGCGCTGACCCGGGTGGGACGCGACCACGAGGTCGACGCTGTTGTCGTGCAGGACGTTGCCTTGCACGCTGTCCTCGGCGGCGGGGATGTCGCCGGCGGCCGTCAGCAGCACGCCGACGCCCGGGTGGCCGGCGATGCGGTTGCGCGCGACGCCGTCGCGGCGGCCGCCGCGCACGAGCACGCCGACACCGAAGGCGTCGCCGCCGCCGGGAGCGAAGCGGTTGTCGTTGTCGACGATGACGTTGCCCACGACGGTTGCGTCCTGTTGGTGCAGCGCCTTGTCGGGGCCGGCGGAGACGAGCATCACGCCGACGCGGTTGTCGCGAAACAGCGAGTTCGCGACGACGATGTTGCCGCTCGCGTTGATGCCCTCGAAGCCCACCATGTCGCGCTCGGCCGCGCTGTCGGTGACGAGCAGGTTGCACGGGCTGCAGCGGCCGACCCGTATGCCCGACTCGGCGTGGCCCGACGCCCAGACGTGATCGATGGTGCCGCCCCGCGCGTCGAGCGCGTCGATCCCGTGCAGGCCGTTGTTGGTGGCCGTGACGTAGCCGACGCGCCACCCGTTCAGCGGCTTCTGCGCGCGGGCATCCGGCGCGAACAGCACGCCGTCGGACGCGAACCCGCGCACCGTGAGGTTCTCGACCGCCACGCCGTCGGCGTGCACGACGATCCCGTCGTGGCGAGCGCCGTTCTGCCCGTCGAGGACGACGCTGTTGCGATCGAGGCCGCGCAGGACGAGATCCTTCTTGGTCGACGGGACGACGACCTGCTCGTGATAGATGCCCGGGGCGATCCGCACGAGGTCGCCCGGGTGGGCGGCGTCGACGGCCGCCTGGATCGTCGGGTACTCGCGCGGGACGTCGCGCGCCGTCCAGTCGCTGTCCCCGCCGCACCCGGCCAGCGCCACGACCGCCATGACGGCGGCGAAGGCCGCTCCCGCGGCGCGCTTGGTGGATGGTGAGGCGGCTCCCAGGATCGACCGTCCTTCTGTCCCACCCTGCGACGGTAGCGGACCGTGTGAACGGGGCCTCAAGAGGGGTTTGCCGTCCGATCGCGCGCGGAGCGCGTTGCATATCGCACAACGTGGGTGAGTGGCGTGGCGCTGCTCGTGGCGGGCACGGTCATCACGGCGGTCACCACCGCGGGCGAGGAGAAACCGGCGGAGGGCGAGGCAACCGGGGCGGGCGCGTGCTCGGTCGACGAGCACCGGGCCGGCGGCATGCAGGGCACGCTCACCGTCGAGTGAGTCCCTTCAGCGTCCGGACAGCGCGCCGGCCGCGTCGGCCAGCCGCGACGGCCGGCCGGTGCGGGTCTCCAGCGCGTCGGCGGTGCGGAAGGCGCCGTAGACCGCCTGGACGGCGAGCCAGCGCAACGGCTCGGGCTCCCACGAGCGGGCTTGGTGT
>DATBKW010000093.1:0-5793 GCA_036555665.1 Solirubrobacteraceae bacterium
GCCCTGTAGTGGCTGAGCACGCCGAGGTTCGTGGGCGCCGTGCGGCCGAGGGCGTCGACGTCGTAGACGTCGTAGCCGATGCCCGCGTCGTCGAGGGCGTTCTTGTAGTAGTCCAAGTACGCCGGGCCCGGCACGTTGGCCGTGTTCGGGCTCAGGCCGGTGTAGTCCTCGGCGCTGAGGATCAGCACCTTCTTGTTGGACTCGTTCTTGGCGTCGTAGGTGAACGGTTCGGTGCTCGCCCGGCGGGCCGTGAACCACACCTCGACCTTGTCACCGGGGAACGTGCCCGTCACGTCGCCGCGCATCACGTGGTAGTAGACGCCCGGCCCGCCGTAGCGCGAGCCGCCGCGGAACTCCGTCGTGGGCGCCCGGTGCTCGCGGCCGCCGTTCACGCGCCAGTGCAGCGTCACGGGACCGAGCTCGCGCTTGGCGTTGACCTCGACGGTCTGCGGGTCGCCGTAGGAGATCGGGAACGTCGTCGGCACCAGGTCGGGCGCGGTGTTGCCCAGGTGCGAGGAGAAGTTCGCCGGATCGCCCGCCGAGCGCCCCATGTCGAGCGCGAAGGCGAAGTTCTTCTTTGCCTCGGCGGCGATGGCGGACTCGCTGTCCTGGAAGACGAAGCCGCCGGGGGTGTAGGCGTTCGGGTCGCTGCCGTCCGTGCCGCCGACGGCCGGCCCGCTGCCGCCGTCGAGCTCGACGGTGTAGGCGAGCGTGTCGAACGCCCCGTAGAGGTCGTCGGTGACGTCGCCGTTGGTCGTGTAGAGCTCGGCCGAGACGTCGGGATCGAAGCCCGGCACCGCCGGGTTGTCGTCGTCACCGGCGAGCGACGCCATCAGCGGCGTGTCGGTCGACGGCGTCTCGACCTGCCAGCCCTCCGGATAGAGGATCAGCTGGGCGAACGAGTGGTAGTCGATCATGAAGGCGGGGCGGATGGTGTTCCTGATGAAGCCCCGCAGCGACTTGACCTCGGGCTCGGACGCCGGCCCCGACCCGTGGAACGTCTCCGACGTCGGGTCGTTGGACGCGCCCTCGAGGTCGTAGTTCCACTTCGTCGGCCAGTTGCGGTTGGTGTCGACGCCGTCGACGTTGGTGATGGCGCCGTCGTCGTTGTTGTCGCGCAGGTTCTTGCGCCACAGGCGCGTGGCCGGGGCGGTGAAGGTGTAGTCGTAGCCGTCGGGGTTGACGATCGGGACGAACCACAGCTCCTTCGTGCGCAGGATCTGGCGCACGTTGAAGCCGCCCTTCTCGTTCTTGTTCTCGAGCACGTACTCGAAGAGCCGGCGCTCGGTCTCGGCGGCGATCCATTCGCGCGCGTGCTGCGTGGACTCGAACAGCGTCGCCGGGCGGCTGCCCGTGCGCTCGGTGGCCGCGCCCTTGGTGACCTTGTAGGCCACGAGGTCTTGGCCGAGCAGGCTCTTGCCGTAGACGTACTTCTTGACCACGTCGGGATTGCGCTGGGCAAGGTCGGCGTAGATGTCCTTCAGCGGTTCCAGCGGCGTCACGCACGTATCCGGGCACGGCGCCGGCTTGAGGCTCCACGGCCGGAAGACGTCGTAACCGTGCGTGGGATCGGTCAGCGGGCTGGGCGCCGCGACGGCCGCGGTGCGCGGCTGGCGACCCAGCGGCCGGACCGTCACGCCCTTGCCGGCCAGGTTGGCGGCCTGCGAGGGCGTCGCGACGATGGCGAAGCCGCGCTTGCCCTTGACCTGGGCCTCGGTGAGGTCGAAGCCCTTGCGGGCCAGATCCTCGGGATTGACCTTGCCGCTGACCACGTACTGGTTCAGCGGCTCGATCTTCTTGTGGCCCGCTGCGCCGGCGGGCGACGCGGCGACAAGCGCCGCAAGACCCGCAGCGGCCAGAGCCGCGCGGGCGTACCTTCGCATGTGCATGCAGTTCCCTCCCCGGGACTGGATGTGGCCCGGTCGATGCCCGGACCGCGCGCGGCCCGTTGAACCCCGCACGCGCGCCGGTCCATACCCACCGTCCGTCGGATGTGAAACACGGCGCCCCGGTTGCGGGCGCGCGACCGGTCCGGCAGAGTGGCGCGCGCCTTGACCTTCGCGACCGTGCGCTACGAGGTGGCCGACGGCATCGCCACCATCGCCATGGACCTGCCCGATGCGCGCAACGCGCTGTCCGACGAGCTGCTCGGCGACCTCATCGCAGCTTTCGAGACTGCGCGCGACGACGACGAGGTCCGGTGTGTCGTCCTCGCTTCCACGCACGAGACGACGTTCAGCGCCGGCGGCAACCTGGCCGGCTTCGCCGCCGACGTGCCGCTCGTGCACAAGCACCTGGCGACTGAGCGCTTTCCCCGCCTGTTCACGCTCATCGGCGCGCTCGGCAAGCCCGTGCTCTGCGCGGTCAACGGCCACTGCCTGGCGGGTGCGCTCGGGCTGGCGCTCGCGTGCGACCTGGTCGTCGCGTCGGAGAAGGCGACCTTCGGCACGCCCGAGATCAACGTCGGCGTCTTCCCCTTCATGATCCTGGCGCTGATCGTGCGCAACGTGCCGCGCAAGAAGGCCGTCGAGATGCTGCTGCTCGGCGAGCGCCTCGACGCGCACGAGGCCCAGCGGCTGGGGATCGTCAACAAGGTCGTCGCGCCCGACGCCCTCGACGCGGCGGTCGACGACTGGGCCACCAGGCTCGCCGCCAAGTCGCCGCTGCTGATGAAGCTCGGCAAGGACGCGCTGTGGCGCCAGAACGACATGACGCTCGAGGACGCATGGGACTACCTGCGCTCGCAGCTGACGATCGCGTTCTCCACCGAGGACATCCAGGAGGGCGTGCAGGCGTTCTTCGAGAAGCGGGAGCCGCAATGGAAGGGGCGGTGACCGCCCTGCTGTGCCGCACGTCGGACCGCATCGCCTCGACCGCCGAGGGCGCGCGCGCGCTGGCCGAGGCGATCGCCGACCGCATCGGCGTGCAGGCGCGCCTGGTCGGCACGCCGGGCGAGCCGGCCGCGACCCGCTTCGACGACGACCTGCGTGACGCGCGCGGCTGCCTGCTGGAGGCCGGCGGTCAAATCGAGGACGCGCTGCGCGAGGGCCGCTTCCCGGTCATCACCTCGTCGGACTGCTCGATCTGCGTCACCACCCTGCCCGCCGTCGCGCGCGTGCGGCCCGACGCGTGGGTGCTCTGGCTCGACGCGCACCCCGACTTCAACGACCCCGAGACGACGCCGTCGGGCTTCCTCGGCGGCATGTGCCTCGCGGCGGCGTGCGGCGCGTGGGACGCCGGCCTCGACGACGGGCGCTTCGATCCCGCGCGCGTGATCATGTGCGGCATCCGCGACGTCGACGCCGGCGAACGCGTGCTGGTCGAGACGCACGGCGTGGGGCTCGTCGAGCGTCCGTCGCGGCTGGCCGAGCTGCTCGAGGGCCGCGAGCTGTTCGTCCACCTCGACCTCGACGTCCTCGACCCGCGCGTGATGCCGGGACTGCACTGGCCAGTCGACGGCGGCTTCAGCGATGGCGGCCTGCGCACGCTGCTGGCCGAGGTCGCCGACGCGGCCGAGGTCATCGGCGTCGAGATCACCGACCTCCCGGCGCCCGCCCTGGCGCGCCGCGTGACCACGATCGTGGAGCCGCTGCTGCCGTGACCGAGGTGGTGGCGCTGGTCGGCCGCACGTCGGACCGGGCGCCCGGCCGAGCGGCGGGTGCCGCGGCCCTCGCTCGCGCGCTGCGCCCCGACGCGCGCGTCATCGGTGAGCCCGGCGAGCCGCACGCCGGGCGCTACGACGACGACCTGCGCGATGCCCGCCCGACGCTCGAGGCCGCGGCGCTGGCGATCGCGCAGGCCGACCGCCCGCTGCTGACCGCGACCGACTGCTCGATCTGCGTCGCCACCGTGCCGGCGGTCGCGCGCCGCTGGCCCGAGGCATGGCTGCTGTGGCTCGACGCCCACGGCGACTTCAACACGCCCGAGAGCACGCCGAGCGGCTTTCTCGGCGGTATGTGCCTGGCCGGCGCGGTCGGCCTGTGGGACACGGGCTACGGCGCGGGCCCCGGTCCCGAGCGCGTCGTACTCGTCGGAGGCCGCGACCTCGACCCGGCCGAGGAGGAGCTGATGGCGAGCCACGGCGTGGTGCGCACCGATGACCCTGCCGGCGCCCTGGCGGGTCGCGAGGTCTTCGTCCATGTCGACGTCGACATCCTCGATCCGGCCGTCATGCCCGGGCAGCTCTACCCGGCGGCCGGCGGCCTCGACGCCGCCGAGCTGCACGACCTCCTGGCCGACGTCGCCGCGCGTGCGCGTATCGTCGGCGCCGAGATCACCTGCTTCTCGACCCCCGAGCTCAGCGGCGCGCTGGCGCAGGCCGCCGCGCCCCTGTTGGAGGCCCCAGCATCGTGAGCACCAACGCCCCGCCGTCGATCCTGCGCCCCCTCGTCGAGGACCTTCGCGAGCGCCGCGAGAAGGCCAGCCTCGGAGGCGGCGCGGACAAGATCGCCAAGCAGCACGAGGCCGGCAAGCTCACCGCGCGCGAGCGCATCGACCTGCTCGTCGATCCCGGCACGTTCACCGAGCTGGGCATCCACGCCGGGATCCACTACTCGGTGCGCGGCCTGGAGGACAAGGAGGCGCCGGCCGACGGCGTCATCACCGGCTACGGCAAGGTCGACGGCCGGCTCGTCGCGATCGCCGCCTACGACTTCACCGTCATGGCCGGCTCGATGGGGATGACCGGGGAGACGAAGGTCGCGCGCCTGCGCGACCTGGCGCTCACCAAGCGCCTGCCCTTCGTCTGGCTGCTCGACAGCGCCGGCGCGCGGATCCAGGAGGCCGTCGGCTCACTGTTCGCCGGCAGCGGCCACCTCTTCCGCGAGGAGGTCGTGATGAGCGGCGTCATCCCGCAGGTCGCGGCGCTGATGGGCCCGTGCGCGGCGGGCACCGCGTACATCCCGGGCCTGGCCGACTTCGTGCCGATGGTCAAGGGCCGCGGGTCGATGGCCTTGGCCGGCCCGCACCTCGTGCGCGCCGCCGTCGGCGAGGACGTCACCCAGGAGGAGCTCGGCGGCTCGCGCGTGCACTGCCGCAAGTCCGGCGTCGGGGATCTCGAGGTCGCCGACGACGAGGAGTGCATCGCGCGCATCAAGCAGTACCTGTCCTACATGCCCTCCCACAACGGCGAGCCGCCGCCGCGCCACGCGACGGCCGACCCGATCGAGCGCATGGACGACGAGCTGCTCGACGTGCTCCCCGAGTCCAACCGCAAGCCCTACGACATGTACGACGTCATCCGCCGCATCGTCGACGACGGCGACTGGCTCGACCTCAAGCCGCAATGGGCCAAGACGATCATCACCTGCTTCGCGCGCTTCGGCGGACGCCCGGTCGGCATCGTCGCCAACCAGCCGCGCCAGCTCGGCGGCATCCTCGACAACGACTCGGCCGACAAGGCGGCGCGCTTCGTCAACCTCTGCAACGCCTTCGGGCTGCCGCTCGTCTTCCTGCAGGACGTCCCGGGCTTCATGGTGGGCACCAAGGTCGAGGAGGCCGGGATCATCCGCCACGGCGCCAAGATGCTGCACGCGGTGGCCAACGCGACGGTCCCGAAGATCACCGTCGTGCTGCGCAAGGCCTACGGCGCCGGCTACTACGTGATGAACGGCCGCGCCTACGAGCCCGACCTCATCGTCGCGTGGCCAAGCGCCGAGATCAGCGTCATGGGCGCCGAGGGCGCCGTCGAGATCGTGATGCGCCGCCAGGTCGAGGAGGCCGACGACCCGGCGGCCAAGAAGGCCGAGCTGATCGACGCCTACCGCCAGATCATCGACGTCTACATCGCCGCGA
>DATBKW010000094.1:0-30590 GCA_036555665.1 Solirubrobacteraceae bacterium
GCGCCGTAGCGCGCCGGCGTCCGCCAGCTCCTGCAGGTCGCGCCGCACGGTGTCAAGCGAGACGCGCAGCCGCAGCGCGAGATCCGATGCCCGCACCTTGCCTTCGGTGCCCAGCCAGCGCAGGATGAGCTCACGGCGCTCTTCCCCGAGAAGCTCGCGAGTGGTGTCGGCGGCGACCACGAACCGCAGAATAGCGCAGAAAGCCGCACGAAGCCGCAAGCCGGTCTGCGAACGTCCGTCACGTAACAACCCTGTTGGTACGCCACGGACGTTCGCCGCGAGCTACGGCGCCTGCAACGGCCGCAGCGCCGGGTACAGCCCGCGGAAGCGCTCGCGCGCCGCCGCGTACGCCTCGACCCAGTCCGCCCGCGGCTCGACCGTCCGCGTCACGCGGACGCAGGCCGACACCGCCGAGCGCGCGTCGGGCCAGACGCCCGCGGCCACGCCGCCCAGCAGCGCCGCGCCGTAGGCCGCGCCCTCGTCGACGACCGTCGCCTCCAGCGGCATCTCGAGCACCGACGCGACGATCTGCAGCCACAGCTCCGAGCGCCCGCCGCCGCCGGACACGCGGCCGACGCGCGGGCGGCCACCGAGCTCGTCGACCAGGTCCAGCGCATCGCGCAGGCCGAAGGCAACGCCCTCGAGCACGGCGCGGGCCAGCGCGCCGCGGTCGTGGCGCAGGGTCAGCCCGGCGAAGGCGCCGCGCGCCGAAGCGTCGGCATGCGGCGTGCGCTCGCCGGCCAGGTAGGGCGCGAACAACAGCCCCTCGACGCCCGGCTCCCACGCCGCCGCGCCCGACAGCAGCTCGTCGTAGGTCCCGCCGACCGTCTCGCGCAGCCACTGCAGCGACCCCGCCGCGCTCAGCATCACGCCCATCACGTGCCACGCCGAGGGCACCGCGTGGCAAAAGGCGTGCACGCGCGCCTCCGGGTCGTGGGCGTAGCGATCCAGAGCAGCGAAGACCACGCCCGAGGTCCCCAGCACGACCGACGCGGGACCGCCCTCGGCCACGACGCCCACACCGAGCGCCCCGGCCGCCTGATCGCCCGCCCCCGCCGCGACGGGCACGCCCCCGTGCGTCACGCCCGAAACGGCCGGGGACTCGTACACGCCCGGAAGCCACCCTTCCTCGACGCCCAGGGCCGCGACCACCTCCGAGCTCCACGACCGCGCGGCGACGTCGAACAAGAGCGTCCCCGACGCGTCGGCCACGTCGATCGCATGCTCGCCGGTGAGCTTCAACCGCACGTAATCCTTCGGCAACAGGATGTGCGCGATCCGCGCGTACACGTCGGGCTCGTGCTCGGCCAGCCACAGCAGCTTGGGCGCCGTGAACCCGGCCAGCGCGCGGTTGCCGGTGAGCGAGACCAGCCGCGAGAAGCCGATCCGCTCCTCGATCTCGTCGCACTGCGCCTGCGTGCGCCCGTCGTTCCACAGGATGGCCGGGCGCAGCGGGCGGTCGGCGTCGTCCAACGCGACGAGCCCGTGCATCTGCCCCGAGAGCCCGATTCCGGCCGCGGCCGACGCGTCGAGCTCCTCGAGCACCTCGGCGGCGCCGCGCCACCAGTCCTCGGGGTTCTGCTCGCTCCAGCCGGGCCGCGGGGTCGACAGCGGGTAGGCGCGCTCGGCCACCGCGAGCACCGTGCCGTGCTCGTCGACGGCAAGGCCTTTGACCGACGAGGTGCCGACGTCGAGCCCGACCAGCCGCGTCATGAGGTCGGCGCACCCAGCGCTGCGTAGACGAGCTCGTAGGCGGCGACCGCGTCCTTGCGCGCCTGCGCGGCCCGCAGCGCGTCGCCGTCGATGCGCTGCGCGACCTCGTCGATGAAGTGCCACTGCTCGACCGATCGGCGCACCGCGGCCACCTGGTCCTCGGTGTACGGGAAGAGGTCGAAGCCCAGGCGCTCGCCGTTGTCGCCGTAGCCGGCGCGACGCAGCTCCAACGCAAGCTCGACGGTCTCCATGAACGCCGTCGCGCCGACCATGTTGTCGTCGTCGAAGATGCCCCAGCCGGAGTTGGCGTGCTGGTGGCCGAGCAGCCCCTCGGCGGCCAGCAGCGCCGCGTACTCGGGCAGGTGCTCGCCGTTCATGAGCAGGTGCTGCCAGTCCATGTTGACCTTGACGTTGGTCACGCCCTGTCCGCGCAGCTTGTGGATGATGTGCAGCGTCATGCCGATGTTGCGCATGAAGATCTTCATGGCCGGCTCGGAGTTCTTGTGCTCGAGGAAGAGCGTGCGGCCGTGGGACTCGAGCGCGGCGGCCGCCTGCCCCATCCCGTCGATGAGCCGCGCCCACGATTCGGCGTAGGGCGTCTGGAACGGGTAGTTGTAGCCCTCGATCCCGGGCCAGATGATGAAGTGCGCGCCGATCTCGCCGGCGAACTCGGCGGCCTCGACGGTCCGCCGCACGGCCTCGTCGCGGATCGCGTCGTCGGGCGATGAGATGCCGCCGCGCCCGAAGCGCGGGTCGAGGTGCAGCCCCGTGGCCAGGCAGTAGATGCCGTGGTCGCCGAGGGCGTCGCGGACCTCGTCGAGGTTGTCGGGGCCGAGCTCCTGCGGGTAGTGGAACTCGTAGTCGTCCATCAGGTCGCCGAGGCCCGCCACGGCGCGGTGGACCTTCTCCGCCGTCGACTCGCGACCGTGGTCGGGCTGGTATCCGACGGGCACGAAGCGGGTGACCATCCCGCCCAGCGCCCAGATACCGAGCGACGTCTTCAGCCGATCGGGCATGGGGCGTTCCTTTCTGCCGAGGTGTAGAGGGCGGCGATGACGCGGGCCTGGGCCACGGCGTCGTCGCGGGAGAGCAGCGGCGCGGCCTCGCCGCGCACCGCCGCGTCGAAGTCGGCGAGCTCGAGCGCGTAGGAGTTCTCGCGCGGGCACTCGATGCGCTCGATCGATCCGCCACGACGCAGCTCGATGTCCGGCACGTTGCCGTGCCACGGGTCGCCGAGGAAGATCGTCCCGTCGCTGCCCGCCGCCTCCAACGCGTGGCCGCCGGCGTAGGTCAGCCCGCAGTCGAAGTGGGCGAGCACGTCGCCGGGGAAACGCAGCGTGCCCACCAGCGCGACGTCGACGCCGTCGCCGCCGGCGACCAGATCGGCGCTCGCGCTCTCGGGCTCGGCGCCGGCGATCGTGCGACAGCCGCTGACGCAGTAGCAGCCCACGTCCATCAGTCCGCCGCCGTCGAGCGCGGCCTGCAGACGGATGTCGCCCGCGGGTGCGGTGAACGAGAAGTGCGCGCGGATCATGCGCAGCTCGCCGATCGCGCCGCTGTAGAGCAGCTCGCGGGCGCGCGCGACCTGCGGGTGGTGGCGCCACATGAACGCCTCGGCCAGGACGCGGCCCTCGCGCTCGGCCACGTCGAAGGCGCGTTCGACCTCCTCGGGGTGGCGGCTCAGCGGTTTCTCGCACAGGACGTGCTTGCCCGCCTCCAGTGCCTTGATCGACCACTCGACGTGCAGCGCGTTGGGCAGCGGGTTGTAGATCGCGTCGATCTCGGGGTCGGCGAGCAGGTCCTCGTAGGAGCCGTGGGCGCGCGCGAAGCCCTTCGCGCGGGCGAACGCCTCGCCGCGCGCGGCGTCGCGCGAGCCCACCGCCGCGAACTCCTGATCGGTGCCGCTGTCGAGCAGCTTGTCGGTGATGCGGGCGGTCGAGAGAACGCCCCAGCGCAGGCTCACTGCCGCCTCCTTTCGTTGGGGGCTGTGCCTGCCAGAGGCACGGTCAGCGGGTCCTCGGACTCGTGGCCGGCCAGCGCCAGGGCACCGAGCAGCTCGGCGCGAGCGCCGAGCCGGCCGACGACGATCTGCACGTCGTCGGCCGCGGCGGGGATGGCGAACCGGCGGACGGCCTCGCGCATCGGCTCGAGCACGAGGTCCCCCGCGGCGCTGAGATCGCCTCCGACCACGACGAGGTCCGGGTTGAGGTAGTTGCAGAGGTCGGCGACCGCGCGCCCGACGACGCGTCCGGCGTCGTTGATGACGCGCTGGGCCCCCGCGTCGCCGTCCGCGGCGAGCTTCAGCAGCTCGCGCACGGTCAGCGGGCCATGCGAGCGGCGCAGCAGCTCGCACAGCGCGGGCCCGGCGACGAACGTCTCCAGGCAGCCGCGGTTGCCGCAGCGGCAGATCGGCCCCTGGGGATCGACCAGAACGTGGCCGATCTCCCCCGCGACGCCGCGCGCACCTCGGAACGGGCGCCCGTTGATCACGAGGCCCGCGCCGATGCCCGCCGACAGGCGCAAATAGGCCATCACGTGCTTGCCGCGCCCGGCGCCGAACGTCGACTCGCCAAGAGCGCCGACGTTGGCGTCGTTGTCGAGATGGACCGGCAGGCCGAGGCGCTCCTCCATCTCCGCCGCAGGGTCCAGGCCGACCCAGCTGGGCAGGATCGGCTGCGAGTGCACGAGCCCGCTCTCGCGGTCGATCGGGCCCGGCAGCCCCATGCCGGCGGCGAGCACGCGGTCGCGATCGACGCCCGCCTCCTCGACCAGCTCCCACACGAGCCGGGCCGCCGTGTCGAGCGCATCCTGGGCGGCGGTGTCGACCTCGAGCTCCACGTAGCTCTCGGCCAGCACGGCGTAGGAGAGGTCGGCAACCGCGACGCGCAGCGAGTCGTGGCCGAAGTCCAGGCCGACGACCGCCCCCGCCGAGCTGTCGAGCGCCACCAGCACCGGGGGCCGGCCGCCCTGGGAGCCGGCCGCCGCCACGCCCGCGGCCACGCGTTCGACGACCAGGCCGGCGGCCTGCAAATCGCCCACCAGGCTCGACACGGTCGACCGGCTCAAGCCGGTCTGGCGCGCGATGTCGGCGCGGCTGACGGCCCCGCGCGTGCGCAGCACGTCGATGACGCGCAGGCGGTTGCGTTCGCGCAGGGACTCGAGCGACCCGGTGCGGAGGGGACCCACGGCGCGACCCTTTCTCATCCGCGAAGGGTTTGTCAAGAGTGCGCACGAACTCCACCCCATGGGGCGGGTTGCGCTCCGCGTTTCGGAGGAACCTACGCCGTGACGCTGCCGCCGGCCGCCCGCACCTCGTCGAGCGCCCGCGCGCTGTCGCCGGGATCGATCCCGCGTGCGCCCGCCTCGTCGACGGTGACGGCGAAGCCCTCATGGAGCGCGTCCAGCGCGGTGGCACGCACGCAGTAGTCCGTGGCCAGGCCGGTGACCGTGAGACGGTCGATCCCCTGTTCGCGCAGCAGTTCGGCGAGCCGCGTGCCGTCGAAGCCGGAGTAGCCCTCCGTGCCCGGGTCGGTCCCCTTGTCGACGATCACGTCGACGCGGGCGGCGTCGAGCGACGGGTGCAGCTGGGCGCCCTGGCTGTCGGCCACGCAGTGCTCGGGCCAGGGGCCGCCCTGGGCTGCGAACGACGAGTGCTCGGGCGGGTGCCAGTCACGGGTGGCCACCACGAGGTCGAAGCGCCCGGACGCGGCGAGCTCGTTGACGTGATCGGCGATCGCGTCGCCGTCGGGCACCGCCAGCGCGCCGCCGGGCGTGAAGTCGTTCTGGAAGTCGACGATGACGAGCGCCTCGCCCATCTACCGTGCCGCCGACGGCTCGGTCGCGGCGGCGACCGCACCGGTCAGCGCCTTGATGAGCAGGTCGCGCAGCTCGTCGCGTCCGATCTCGCGGCGCTCGAGCCATTCCAGGCTCGCCGCCTCGGCGAAGCCGACCCAGCCGCGGACGGCGATGCGCACGCCGGGCGGTGGCGGGCCGGTGACCGGCAGGTCGTCGAGGATGCGCGCGGCCATGGCGGAGCGCACCTCCTCGACGATCGCGGCGACCTCCGGGTCCGAGCCGATGCCGGCCCGCAGGACGGTGGCGAACCCGCGCGCCCGCGTCTCGACATATTCCAGGTAGCGGTCGAGACCCGCCGACAAGCGCTCGAGGCGGGGCAGGCCGGCCGGCGTATCGGTGACCGCCTGCATCTCGTCGGCTGCCTCGCGTACGACGGCGACGTAGAAGTCGCGCTTGCTCGGGAAGTAGTGGTAGAGCAGGCCCTTGGAGATGCCCGCCGCCGCGGCGATGTCGTCGATCGAGACCTCGTCGAACGGGCGCTCGCTGAAGATCTCGCCACCGAGCGCGACGAGCTGCTCGCGGCGGGCGTCGGTCGTCAGGCGGGCGCGACGGGCGGTGGCCATGTCGAGGGCACGGTACCGCGCGAGCGTGCTCGATCGTGCGGCTCGGCCAGCCCGAGCGCCCACGTCAGCAGCGCCAGCCAGATGGTGACGAAGACCGCGAGGACCGCGTAGGCCGTCCTGGTCAACCAGCGCGGGCCGCCGCGGGCCTCGCGCTGCAGGATGAAGGTGTCGGCCGTCATCGGACCGGAGCGGGCCGCGAGCGGGACGCCGGGCCGATGGCCCTGCGGCGACGGGGGCAGGTAGACCGGCAACGCCATGATGTGCGTGCCCTTGGCCAGGCGGACCATCGTCTTCCAGTTGCCGGTGACCGGCACGGGGCGATCGGTGACGTACTCGCCGGGCGCGGTCTGGCGCAGCTTGGTCAGCTGGCGCACGTGGCCGGGGGTCCTGCCCTGCCACGACAACACCTCGAACCACTGGTTGCCCTTGGCCGCGTCGGCCGGCTGGAGCCTGACCGTGAGGTTGGCCTGCCCGTGGCCGGCGGGCGTCGGGACGATCGCGGCGCGGGTGCCGTCGCCGCCGGTGCGCGGCAGCGGGAAGAAGAGCGCCGCGAGCGCTACCGCCGCGGCGAACGCCACCGCGCGACCCGGGATGGGCGGCAGCGCTGCGCGCTCACTGCCGGGCTCGGCGAGGCTCTGGCTCATGCGCGCGCCGAGCACGCTGCCGGCCAGCGCCGCGGCGAGCGCGAGGATCGCGGCCTGCGGCAGCAGCGACGCCGGCCACGGGTGCGGCATCCACACGTGGCTCCAGCCCCACTCCGCGGCCAGCCCAGCCGTCCCGATTCCGAGGCCGCTGAGCAGCGCGAAGCGCAGGGGCGAGCGCGGCGCGGCGAGCGCGGCGAGCTCGACGGCGGCCGCCTCGGCGAGGTACAGCGGGAAGTGCGGCGCCGTGTAGCCGGCGATCTTCCAGTTGAACAAGGCGAGCGCGCCGCGGATGACGAAGAACATCCCCAGCGCCTTGAAGGCGCCCCAGCGGCCGAGGATCGAGCGTGCGCAGACGAGCGCGACGCCCGCCGCGAAGGCGATGAGCACCGGCTGGTAGAGGAGCTGGAACTGCGGCACGCCGAAGTCGAACTCGGCCTGGAAGGTCGACAGCCCGATGATCAGCGCGCCCGCGACGCGCACGTGGCCGCGCCGGGCGAGCTTGCGCGGCCGGCCGAGCTCGAACCCCTGCCGCATGACCATCCACATGCCCAGCGTGCTGACGCCCGCGCCGCCGATCATGAACAGGTGCGTCGGGCCCCAGAGGGTCACGTCCTCGCCGAACAGCGCGTGCCAGCCGGCGTCGAGCGGGAAGCCGAGCAGGGCGATGCCGCCGCAGACGAGCATGACGATGCCGCCGGGGCTCATCCGCAGGCCCAGCGCAGGGAGCCGGCGCTCGCTCCGCGCGGCCGGGCCGTCCATCGCGCCGTGCAGCAACGCCGCGAGGACGATGCCCTGCAGGCCGACGACGATGAACATGTGCGGGGCGGTGATCACGCCCTGGTCGCGGCCGTGGTCGATGTGGTAGCCGATGTCCCAGTACATCCCGAGCACGGCGACCTGGAGCGCGATTCCGGCGACGATGACCGGCACGATGTAACGGCCGGGCACCCCGGAGAAGTGCTCGGCACGAGCGAAGTAGCGACGGACGAGCTGCATGCGTGACGCCTCCTGACCGGCGTGGTCAGCGGTATTGAATCACGTTCAACACCTACCCGACGCAGTGGACCGGGTAACTGTGCGTCACGTCACATGCGGGCGCGCGCGGGCGCCCTCAGCGCGGATTGCGCTGGGGCGCGGGGCGGCCGGTACTACTTGTGGCGATAGACGATGCGGCCGCGGTTGAGGTCGTACGGCGAGAGCTCCACGCGGACGCGATCGCCCGGGAGCACGCGGATACGGAAGCGGCGCATCTTGCCTGCGAGGTGCGCCAGCACCTCGTGGCCCATGTCCAGCTTGACGCGGAAGTTGAGGTTCTTGAGGGCTTCGATGACCTCGCCCTCGACCTCGACCTTCTCCTCGACAGCCATGACACCTCCTTGCTTTCAGTTTCACGGACGGCGGCGGGCATTCCCGTCGCCGGGTTCTCACACTCTGTTGGACCGAAGGACACCGGCGTGGCCTGGCGATGGCGGACTGCGCGCACCGCGGCGGCCGGGGCCGGCAGCTACATCCAGTGTACGAGGTTGCCCACTGGCGAAGCGAAATCCTCGCTGTTTGCGGCATCGTGCCCGGCGAGCCCTTGACCTCCATCGGGGCCTTTCCTAAGTTGCGCCCCGACGCGGAACCGAGCCGCAGAGAGCGAGGCCAAGGGGTTGTGAGGCCCGCCGCTCTGAGGCCGCGGAAGCCCCTCGTGGGCGGAAGCGGCGGAGAGCACCCCAGGCGGTTCGGGGCCGCGTCTCTTGCTGTCCGCGGGCGCAACTCGCCACTTTCGTAGCATGGCTCTGTGGACGAGCGTCGCAAGCGCCTGGCGCTGGTGGCAGCGATCATGGGGTCGTTTGTCGCCGCGCTGGATGCGACCGTCGTCAACGTCGCACTGCCGGCCATCGAGCGCGATCTCGGCGGCGGCCTGGCCGGCCAGCAGTGGGTCTCCAACGCCTATCTGCTGACGCTCGGCTCGCTGATCCTCGTCGGCGGCTCGCTGGGCGATCACTTCGGCGAGCGGCGCATCTTCACGATCGGGGTCGGCGGCTTCGGCGTCGTGAGCGTCGTCTGCGCGCTCGCGCCGTCGATCGAGGTCCTCGTGGCCGGCCGCGCGCTGCAGGGCGTCTTCGGCGCGCTGCTCACGCCCAGCGCGCTGGCCGTCATCGTCGCGACCTTCTCGCCCGAGGAGCGCGGCGCGGCCATCGGCTCATGGACCGCGTGGGGCGGCATCGCGATGGTCATCGGCCCGCTCCTCGGCGGCTGGCTCATCGACGTGGCGAGCTGGCGCTGGATCTTCGCCATCAACGTGCCGTTCGTCATCGCCACCATCCTCCTCGTGCGCGCGGCCGTGGCCGAGCGCCCGCGCGAGGCTCCGCGAGCGCCGCTGGACATCCTCGGCGCCGTGCTCTGCGCGCTCGGGCTCGCCGGGCCGGTCTTCGCGTTGATCCGTCAGCCCGCGGTCGGCTGGGGATCGCCCGACGTCCTCGTGCCGATGCTGGGGGGCGTGGCGCTGCTCGTCGCCTTCGTCGTGCACGAGGCGCGCACGCCGAACCCGATGCTTCCCCTGAGCCTCTTCCGCCGGCGCAACTTCGCCTTCGGCAACCTCGAGACGCTGGCCATGTACGGCGGGCTCAGCGCGATGATCTTCTTCCTCGTCCTCTTCCTGCAGCAGGTCGCCGGCTACGACGCGCTGCAGGCCGGCATCGCGACGCTGCCGATCACGCTCGTGATGTTCGCGCTGTCGCGCCGCGCCGGACGGCTGGCCGATCGCTACGGCCCGCGCTGGTTCATGGGCTGCGGCCCACTGGTCGCCGCGGCGGGGCTGGCGCTGCTGCAGCGCGTCGACGCCGACGTCGACTACGTCGCCGACCTGCTCCCGGCCATCCTGCTCTTCGCTCTCGGCCTCTCGGCGACCGTCGCGCCGCTCACCGCAACGGTGCTGGCCGATGCCGACGAGCACAACGCGGGCATCGCCGCGGGCGTCAACAACGCGATCGCGCGCGTGGCGGGGCTGCTCGCGGTGGCCGCCCTCGGCGCCGTGGTGGCCGCGCAGTTCGGCTCGACGATCGAGAGCAACCTCGCCGGCCGGGACCTGTCGCCGGCGGCGACGACAGCGGTCGACCAGGCGAGGGATCGCACCCTTTCGACGGTCGACGCCGGTGCCCTGCCGCGTGGCGAAGGCGCCCCGGTCGCCGAGGCCGTCGAGGACGCGTCGGTCACGGCCTTCCACACCGGCGTCGGCATCGCGGCCGCGCTGGTCGCCCTGGGCGGCGTGCTCGGCCTGGCCGGCATCCGCAACCCGCGCCGCGTCGTCCCATGCGCGGACTGCCCGGGAGGCCAGTTCGCGGGTGCGCCGCTCGAGGCCGCACGCCCACGTCGCGAGGCGCTTCCGGCCACCACTTAACACGCAACCCCAACAAAACGCGCACGGCCATCCAACCGCGCGCTGGCCGGTCTCTCAGCGGCGCACGCGACGCTGCGCGGCGTGTCGGGCCCCCCCGTCGCCCTGCCGCTGCCGCGCGTCGCCCCGACCGCCGTGCGACGCTGGCCGCGCAGCGCGTGGGGCGCGGCCGTCGCCGCGCTCGGGGTCGCCGCGCTGGGGGTCGTCGTCGGCATGGCGACCGCGGTCGTGCTGGTCGCGGCGGAGCGGCCCTCGCTTCTCTCCGGTCCGGCGCAGCACGGGTTCCCGGCGTGGATGGTCGGCCCGCTCGCCCACCTCCTCCCCGGGCTGCCCAACAGCCCGCCGGTCCTCCAGGACGACCTCACGCGCGCGCTCGCGATCCTGGGCATCGCCTGGATCGTCGCCACGATCTGCGCCGCGCGCGTGCCCGCGCTGCTCGTGTGGATCGCGGTGATCGCCGCGCAGGGCGTGCTCGTGATCGGCCCGCCGCTGTCGCTGACCGACGTCTTCAACTACCTGCACTACGGGCGCATGGCCGCGACCTACGGCCTGAACCCCTACGTCGCCCTGCCACTGGCCGCGCCCCACGATGCGGCGTACCCCTTCTCCAACTGGCATCACCTCGCGTCGCCCTACGGGCCGCTGTTCACGCTGCTCACCGAGGGCCTGGCGCCGCTGCACCTCGCGACCGCGTACTGGACGTGGAAGGCGCTGCTGCTCGCCGCCTCGATCGGGACGCTCGCGCTGGTCGCGGTGACCGCCAGGCGGCTCGGGCGCTCGCCGCAGGCGGCCGTCGCCTTCGTCGGGCTCAACCCGCTCGTGCTCGTCTACGGGATCGGCGGCGATCACAACGAGTCGCTGATGCTGCTCTGTGCGGTCGCCGCGGTGACCCTGGCGGTGATCGGCCGCGACGAGCACGCCTCGCCGTGGTGGGACGCCGGTGCCGGCGCGTGCGCGGTCCTCGCCGCGGGCGTCAAGCCGTCGGCTGCGCTGCTGGTGCCCGTCGTCGTCGTCGCTTGCCGCCGGCGCCTGCCCGCCCTGGGGGGTGCGGGCGGCGCCGGCGCGCTGGTCCTCGCGGTTGTCGCCGTGGCCTACGGCGGCCACCTGCCGAGCGCCGCCATCCAGGACCGGCTCGTCAACCCACTGAGCGTGCCCAACGTGCTCGCCGCCCTCGCCGGCCACGGCGGCGAGACCGCGCACGACCGCACGCTCGCCCACGTCGCGCTCGCGCTGGCGGCACTCGGCGCGACGGCTGCGGTCGCCTGGCGGCGCGCATGGCTGCCAGGCGCCGCGGGATTCGTGATGCTCGCGAGCGTCCTCACGCTGGGCTGGACGATGCCCTGGTACGTCTGGTGGGTGCTGCCGTTCGCGGCGATGGCGCGCACGCGGGCGCTTGCCGGCGTGTGCGTGCTGCTCACCGCGTGGCTCGCGCTCGGCGCGGTTCCGCAGATGCCGCGCCTCATCCATGCCTTCGGCTACTACCCGACGCGGTCGGCGGCGGGCCGCGCCAACCACCTCTACACCGAGCGGTACCTGAAATGAGCACCACCGTCGCACCGACCCACCGCCTTCCCTCGGCCCTGTGGTGGCAGCTCGTCCGCTATGGGCTCGTGGGCGTGGCCAACACCGCGGTCACCCTCGCCGCCTACGCGGCGGTCATCGGCATCGGCCTGCCCGTCCCGATCGCGGCGGTCGCCGGCTGGACGGCGGGCGCCGTCAACGGCTACCGCCTGAACCGCGGATGGACCTTCCGCAGCGCGCTGACCGGCGCGGGCCCGGTCTCGCGCTACGTCGTCGTGGCGCTGCTCGGCGCGGGCCTCACCGCGATCGGCGCGACGATCGCCGTCGGCGACGAGCACCTGCCGCGGCTCGCGGGCGAGGTCGCCATCCTCCCGGCGGTGACCCTCGTGACCTTCGTCCTCTGCCGCCGGTGGGTCTTCGCGGGCGCGGTGCGCGCGTGAACACCCGCCGCGTGCGGGCCACCGTCATCGTCCTCGCCGGCCTCCTCGCGATCGGGGTCGTGGCGTGGCGGACCGGCGCGTCGGCGGTGCACTACGCCTCCGATCCATCCCA
Source organism: Solirubrobacteraceae bacterium (assembly GCA_036555665.1). GTDB lineage: Bacteria > Actinomycetota > Thermoleophilia > Solirubrobacterales > Solirubrobacteraceae > JAOPZW01. The sequence continues at coordinate 12,231 of DATBKW010000094.1, forward strand.
CGAGCCGTGCCCCGCGCTGTCGCCGGGCGACCACGTGCTGAGCTTCGCCACGCCCGCGGGCGTCCGGCGCGTGCGCCTGCACGTCCCGCGCGGCGCCTACAAGCCTCGCGCCCTCGTGCTCGCCCTTCACGGCGCGGGCCAGACCGGCGAGGACATGGCCCGCGACACGGGCTTCAGCCGCCTGGCCGACCGCGAGCACTTCCTCGTCGCCTACCCGTCGGCCGCCGGGCCGCACGCCTTCTGGAACATGAGCGGCCAGGTCGCCGGCGCGCCGAACGACGTCGAAGCGCTCGAGCGCTCGCTCGACCAGCTCGAGCGCGCCGCCTGCATCGACGACGCGCGCGTGTTCGTCACCGGCGTGTCCAACGGCGGCGGCATGGCGGCGCGGCTGGGCTGCGAGCTGTCCGAGCGCCTGGCCGGGATCGCCGCGGTGGCGGGCGGCTACCGCGCGCTGCCGCCGTGCAGGCCCGAGCGCCCGCTGCCCGTGCTGGAGATCCACGGCACCGGCGATCAGGTCGTGCCGTACGGCGGCAGGCCGCCGGACTATCGCGGCAGCGTCGCGCGCTGGCTTGCGCAATGGCGGCGCATCGACGGCTGTCGCGGGCGCGCGCGACGGATCGTCCCCGCCACCGGCGTCACCGAGATCGCCTGGCGCGACTGTGCCGAAGGGACGCGCGTCGAGCACGTGCGGCTCGACGGCGCCGCGCACGGCTGGCCCGGTGGGCCGTCGACGAAGCCACCGCCCGCGCCCTTCGCCGCGACCTGGCGAACGTGGGAGTTCTTCCGCTCGCTCCCGCCCCGGGCACCCGTGGCCTGAGCGCGTAGAGCAGGCCGCCGTGCGGCTGGCCCGCGGCGCGGCTGACGTCCACGCCGTGCCGGCGCGCCCAGCGCATGACCGGCAGGCAGCCGGTGCGCTCGTTGCCGCTGGCCGCGGTGCAGGCATCGCCGATCAGAGCGAAGCGCACCTGGCCGGCGGCCACCGCGGCGGCCAGCCGTCCTGGCGTGACGAGCTGATGCCCCTGGCCGTCAGAGAGGATAAGCACCGGGCGCCCGTCGCGGGCGATGAGCGGACCGACCTTCGCGGGCGCGCTGGCCGCGACCTCGTCGGTGGCGCCGGCGCCGTGGGCGCGCAGGTACACCGACAGCGCGGCGACGCGCGACGGGCGCATCGCGCCCGTGCGCCCGGCGTCCTGGGTCCCGTCAGCGACCGCCGCAACCGAGGTGGCCAGCGGCACGACGAGCACCGCGCCCAGCGCCACCGGGCCGGCGACCGGCGCCCGGCGCGCAATGAGCGCGACGCCCGCCCCCAGCGCGCCGGCCACGGCAGGGTCCAGGCAGGCCAGATAGCGCGGACGAAGGTCCGGCATGACGCTGCACAGCGCCACGCCGGCCACGAGCCAGAAGGCGAGCGCGAGCAGCCCGCCGCGCCCGATCCGATCGAGCGTGCGGCGGGCGCCGAGCGCGAGTGCGACCGCCAGCGCGGCGAGCGCCGCGACGGCCTCCATGCCGATCCAGGTGAGCAGGTGCGCCTGCGTGGAGACCAGTCGCAGCGGGCCGGCGGCGGCAGGGCGGCGCTCGAGCGCGGCGGCGTGGTCCTGGGCGCGGCGGGCGACGGCGGCGGCTTCGCGGGGCGTGGCGCCGGGGACCGCGGGCGCCGCCGCGACCGAAGCGTTGTGCTGCGGGGTCAGCCGATCGACGCCGTTGTAGACGAAGGCCGCCTGCCACGGCGAGCCGTCGCTCGAGCCGAGTGCCCACGGGCGCGGGTGCAGCGGCACGACGGTGACGGCGACCAGCCACGCCAGGGCGGTGACAGCGAACGCGCTGGCACCCAGCGCCAGGCCGCGCGTCCGCAGCCGCGCGCCGCGGGGCCCGGTGGCCAGCCACAGGACGATCGCGGCCGCGACGCCCAGCAGCGCCTCGGCGAGCTTGACGTCGAAGGCCAGGCCCAGCAGCGCGCCGGCGCCCAGCAGCGGGCGCAGGCGCCCGCTGCGCGCCGCGTGCGCGACGAGCGCCGCGCCCGCGGTGACCAGCGCGGCCATGACCGCGTCCATCGTGTCGCTGCGCGCGACCACGACCGCCGACGGCAACACGGCGAGCGCCAGCCCGCCCGCCAGCGCCGCGCGGCGGCCGAGCAGCAGGCGCAGCAGCCACATCAGCGCGGCGACGAGCGCGATCCCGCCCAGCGCCTCGGGCAGCAGCAACCCGACCGGGCCGAAGCCGAGCAGCCGCGTCGAGGCGACCTGAAGCCAGAGGTCGATCGGCGGCTTGTCGATCGCCACGCGCCGGCCGGGCTCGAAGGCGCCGGAGAAGAAGGCCGCCCACGACGTGCCCATGCTGCGCACCGCGGCGTCGTAATACGGGTTGGTGGGCACGCCGCTCAGGGCGGCGAGGCGCAGGACCGCCGCCAGCGCCAGCACGATCGCCTCGGGAGCGACGCGGCTGATCGCGTGCGCGACCGTGCCTGCGGCCGGCCGCCGAGCGCGCGCACGCCCGGCGGCCGGTCGCGCGACCGCCATACCCTATGCCGCGCGTGGACGCGACACGGGGGTCGGGGAGGTGCCGACGGTCGCGCTGCGCAGCTCGGCACGTACGGCGCGCAGCTCGCGGAACGCCCGCACGACGACCCGCGGGCTGGCACCGGAGGGGCGGCCGGCTGCACGCGGGCGATGTCCCACACCCAGCTCGACGATGCGCGCGCCCCGCTCGCGGGCGCGCGCCACGAGCTCGGTGCTCACCATGGCTCCCTCGGCGGTCAAGGGCAGCGGCTGCACGGTCTCGCGACGCATGAGCTTGAAGGCGCAGTCGACGTCCTGCAGGTCGACGTCGAACATGCGCCGCACCAGTAGGTTCCACGCCGCGGCGTTGAGCAGACGGTGCGGCGGATCGGCGCGGTGGACGCGGTACCCGGCGACGATGTCGCACGACGGTGCCACGGGCGCGAAGCGCGTCAGCTCGCGCATGTCGAACTGCAGGTCCGCGTCGGTCAGGAAGACCCATTCAAGGCGCGCGGCGGCGAGACCGGTGCGCACCGCGGCGCCGTAGCCGCGGTTGTTCTCGTGCACGAACACGCGCACGCGCGGATCGAAGGCAGCCAGGTCCCGCGCCAGCTCGCGCGTGGCGTCGGTGCTGCCGTCGTCGACGACGATCACCTCGTGAGCGTCGGCAACAAGCTCGCCCGCCGCCGTCGCCTCGTCGACGGCGCGCTCGATGTTCTCGGCCTCGTCGTGGCAGGGCAGGACGATCGACAGGCCGCGCAAGCGCCCCACGACGTGCTGGGGTCCTTCGGCGGGAGCGGCGACGGCAGCGGGACGAGCCATGCGCCGCAGCATCGAGCGCCTTCCTGAGCAAGCCGCCAAGCCGCCGTTCGCGCGGCCTGCGCGTCATGTTGGGATCATGTTGTGCTGCGCTCGCGCCGCGCTTGCAGCGCTGATCTCGGCTCTACCCTGACCGGCATGGACGACGCCAACGGCCACGGGTCGCTCGCCGGGCGCGTGTTGGTGGTGGAGGACGACGCCGACCTGCGCGAGGTCATGGCCGGGGCGCTCGCCGGCGACGGCCACGCCGTCATCGAGGCGGCCGACGGAGTCGCCGCCCTCGACGCGCTGGCCACCCACCGCTTCGACCTCGTGCTCCTGGACATCGGCCTCGGACACGGCCCCGACGGTGTCGAGGTCTGCCGCCGGCTGCGGCGTGCGGGCGACGACGCCCACGTGGTCGCGGTCACCGCGCGCGACGGCGAGGCCGACGTGGTCCTCGCACTCGAGGCGGGCGCCGACGACTACGTCGCCAAGCCGGTCGGCATCATCGAGCTGCGCAGCCGCGTGCGCGCGGTCCTGCGCCGGGTGCGCCGCAACGGCGCGCCGCGGGCCGTGCTCGAGCACGGCGAGCTGACCGTCGACGCCGACGCACGCCGTGCCCGCCTCCACGGCAACGAGCTCGCCCTCACCTATTCGGAGTTCGAGGTCCTCCACGCGCTGCTGCAGGCGCAGGGCCGGCTGCTGTCGCGTCAGCAGCTCCTCGATGCCATCTTCGGCGGCCACGAGTTCCGCGATCCGCGGGCGATCGACGTCCACGTCCATCACCTGCGCGAGAAGCTCGCCGCTGCGGGTGGTGATCCCGACACCATCGTGACTGTGCGCGGCGCGGGCTACTGCATCGGAGGCTGACCGCGGTGCGGCTCCCGCGGCCGGGGCTGCGCGCCCGCTTCATCATGGCCCTGGTGGCGACGGGCGCCGTGACGCTCGCCGCGACGATGCTCACGCTGGTTCCGCCGCTCGAACATCGGCTGGCCAACGACCGCCTGCGCGACATGCGCGAGCTGGCGCGCACGGCCGACCTCACCCTCGCGCGCCTGCCGCGCCGCGACCTCAGGCCCGGAGCCGAGCGCCAGCGCGAGCTGGTGCGCGAGCTGGCGCGGCGGATGGGCGGGCGCGTCGCCCTGTTCGACGCGCACGGCATCGAGCTGGCCGACACCGATCCGGAGCGCCGCGAGCCGCGGTCAGAGCAGCCGGAGCGCCTCGTCGACGCGGGCTTCGCACGCGCGGGCGACGTGCTCGACCAGGTGCGCAACGGCGAGGCGGTGGTCGTCGCGCCGGTGCACACCAGCGCGGGGCGCCGCACGCTGGTGCTGCGCAAGTCGCTCAACGACACCCGGGCCGCGGCGGCGGTCGTGCGACGGGCGCTGCCGCTCGACGGCGGGGTGGCGCTCCTGCTCGCGGTCGGGCTGGGGATCGCATTGGCCTTCGGGCTGCTGCGCCGCCTCGAGCGCCTGCGCCGCGGCGCGAACCGGCTGGCCGACGAGGGCATCGAGCACCCGCTCGTCCTCGACGCCGGCCACGACGAGGTCGGCGACGTCGCCCGCGCCCTTGAGACCGTGCGAGCGCGGCTGCACGCCGAGGAGCGCGGCCGCCAGGCCTTCCTCTCCACCGCCTCGCACGAGCTGCGCACGCCGCTGGCGTCACTGCGAGGCACCGTCGAGCTTCTGGAGGAGGAGCTCGCCGGCGACGCCCCCGATCTCGGGGGCGCGCGCCGGCGGGCAGCTGCCGCCCGGCGCCAGACCGAGCGCATGACCTCGCTGGCCGAGGATCTGCTCGACCTGGGCCGCCTCGACGCCGACGTGGCGCTCGCCTGCGAGCCGGTCGAGCTGGGCGAGCTGGCCGGCACGATGGCGGCCGAGTTCGTGGCCGCCGCCGGCGCCGCCGGGGTGACGCTGGAGGTCGAGGCGCCGGAGCCCGTGTGGGCGCTCGGCGATCCGCGCGCGGTGGCGCGGCTGATCAGGGTCTTCCTCGACAACGCCCTGCGCCACGGGGCGCCGCCCGACAGCACCGTGACCGTGGCGATCGACGCGATCGGCGACCGCGCGCGCGTGCGCGTGAGCGACGCGGGGCCCGGCGTGCCCGAGGCCGATCGCGAGCGGGTCTTCGGGCGCTTCGAGCGGGGCGCGACCGCGGGCATGGGCTCCGGCCTAGGCCTGGCGATCGCCCGCGGGCTGGCGCGGCACATGGGCGGCGACGTGCGCGTGCATCCCGCCGCGCCGGGCGCGTGCTTCGAGGCGACGCTGCCGGGGTGCGCGGCGCCGCCCGGCGCCGCGCCCGCCATCGAACGTCCGGGACGTACCAACCCTGTTGTTACGTCCCGGACGTTCGCGGGGACCGGGTCGAGCTAGGCGAAGCGCCGGCGCCGGATCTTGGGCAGCTCGCCCGGGCGCTCCTCGACGATCTCATGGGTCGCCCCCGGCGGCAGCTCGCCGTTGACCGGCCAGGCCGCCTCGCCGCGCTCGATCAGCCCGCGCACGTAGGCCTCCTCGGCGCGCTTGGCGGCGGCGCGCTCCGCGTCGGACCGCGGGCTTTCGGCCTGGGTCATGCTCAGAGGCTACTCCCGTGGCCGCAGACGAAAAGCCGCCTGACGAGCACGAGCACGTCGCCCTCGCGCCGCAGTACGTGCGTGGCGCGCGAGCTGGGTCCGGCCGGCACGCGCCCGGACTCGACGCTCTTGTGGACCTCGACGTGGCCGCGGCGGAAGACGTCCTCGACGTAGGAGGCGGCGGCCACGTCGTAGGTGGTCTCCGGCGACGGACCCAGGTCGGCCGCGGCGCCCGCGACGGCGTAGCGCTTGGGCTCGGCCGCCACGTGGACGACGAGCTCCTCGTCGAAGCCGAACTGGCCGCCCGAGATCGCCACCTGCGGGAGGCTCGCCTCCGTCGCCGCGCGCACCTTCGCGGCGGTCGCCGCCGCCGCGCGTGGCGCCGTGGCCGCGTGCGAGAGGGCGAGCACGCCGTGGCGGACGAAGGCCGAGCGCAGGGCGTCCTGGTAGCGCCCGCCGAACCGCGTCTGCTCGGCGGCGAGCATGTGCGCCGCGACCTGACTGAAGTAGGCGACGACCACCGGGGCCTGCTGGACCGCGTCGACGAGGAGCTGCGCGGCTTCCTGGGCGACCTGGATGAGGCCGTCGACATCGCGCTTGGGCTGCAACGCGAACATGCCGGCGAGCACGTTGAGGAAGCTGCCGCTGAACACGCGCGAGAAGGAATGCGGCTCGGAGGAGAGTTGGCTCGCGGGCGCTCGTGGCGGGAGGTCGACGGGGTCGCGGTAGAAGAACGAGTTGGCGGCGTTGCGCAGGCAGTCGCGGTCGACCGCGTCGGGATGGCCCTGGCGGATCGCCCACCCGAGCTGCTCGGCCAGCCGCGAGACGCGCGAGGAGCGGTCGAGCTTGCCCGACGTGGAGGTGATCACCTCCGCGCAGAGATCGTCCTGCTGCAGGGCGGTGAGCATCGCGCTCATGTCACCGAAGGCCTCGTGGAAGGCGGGCGGTTCGGCGCTCATGACGTCCCACAGCTGGGGCCGGATCGCGTCGAGGATCGCGTGGCCGAACTCGTGACAGACGACGTCGGGGCTCTCGCCCGAGTAGAAGTCCTTGCCGCCGGCCGTGCCGTGGAAGAACTTCAGGCCGTTGCGGTCGTAGTAGGCGTTGAGGTCCTCGCCCGCGTTGAGCGTGACCTTGAGCCTGGCGCCGACCGTCGAATGCCACTTGACGTTGCTGCCGAGCACGTGGCCCCACAGGTCGCCGACGCGCCGCAGCGCGTCGGCCGCCGTCCAGTAGCGGAACTTCGCCGTGCTCGGCGCATAGTCGCCGGCCGCGGGAGCGCGCCCTGCGATCGCACTGGGGAACGGCTTGGCGGCGATGTTGGGGACGGGATGCTCGACCGGCGTGTTCGGCGCGTCGGGCGGCCCGGGATCGTCGAGCCACGCTCGGACCTGCGTGCCCGCCCTGCTCGTCGCCCGGGCAGCCTGCTGTTGAACGGCCATCGCGCCCTTCCCCTCGGATCGATTGCCCCGCCCGCAGCGGAGCATAAGCCCGGCCCGCGGCCCGCGGGCGGCCTTCGCGTCATGCGGAGAATCGCCGCGCGGATCGGTGCAAAAGGCCCCGCGGACCGACGCTGCGTCAGTCCAGCGGCCAGTCGTGGACCGGCTCGTTGGCGTGCATCAGGTCGCGGTAGCGCACGGTCATCTGTCGCAGCGCCTCCTCGCGCTCGAGCCCGTTCTCGTACAGGCTGCGGAAGACCTCGCTTTGCCAGGCGGCGCCGTTGCGCTGCGTCACGCAGCGGCGCTCGATGATGCCGAGCAGGCGGTCGCGATCCGCGGGAGCGATGCCCAGGCGATCGAGGCCCTCGTGTGCTCGCGGCAGCAGCCGGCGCAGGACGAGCTCGGCCACCGGCACCTCCCCCACACCCGGCCAGTACACGCGCGCGTCGATGCCGTCGCGCGCCCCGATGTGGAAGTTCTCCTCGGCGGCCGAGAACGACATCTGCGTCCACACCGGCCGCTCCTCTTCGGTCATCACGCGCACGAGGCCGTAGTAGAAGGCGGCGTTGGCGAGGACGTCGACGACGGTCGGGCCGGCGGGCAGGATCCGGTTCTCGACGCGCAGGTGGGGCCGATCGCGCACGACGTCGTAGATCGGGCGGTTCCAGCGGTAGATCGTGCCGTTGTGCAGCCGCAGCTCGCCGAGCTGGGGAACGTCGCCGCGCGCGAGCGTCTCGACCGGGTCCTCGTCCTCGCACACCGGCAGCAGCGCCGGGAAGTAGCGGACGTTCTCCTCGAAGAGGTCGAAGATCGACGTGATCCAGCGCTCGCCGAACCATACGCGCGGGCGCACGCCCTGGGCCTTGAGCTCGTCGGGCCGCGTGTCGGTGGCCTGTTCGAAGAGCGCGATCCGGGTCTCGCGCCACAGCTCCTTGCCGAAGAAGAACGGCGCGTTGGCGCCGACCGCCACCTGCACGCCCGCGATCGCCTGCGCGGCGTTCCAGTGCGCGGCGAACTGCTCAGGCTCGACCTGCAGGTGGAGCTGCACGCTGGTGCACGCGGCCTCGGGGACGATCGTGTCGGCGTAGGTTGACAGGCGCTCGACGCCGCGGATGTCGATCTCGAGGTCCTCGCCGCGCGCGGCGAAGACCTGCTCGTTGAGGAGCTGGTAGCGCGGGTTGGCGCTGAAGGCGGCGGCGTTGAGATGGGCGCCGTCGACCGTCGGCAGGATGCCGATGATCATCATGTGCGAGCCCGTGGTTCGCGAGCGCTCCTCGGCGTTGTTGAGGCTGGAGCGCACCGCCTCCTCGAGCTCGGCGAAGACGTCGTCGGTGAGCTTTCGCGGAGCGACGTTGATCTCGACGTTGAACTGGCCCAGTTCGGTCTGGAAGTCGGGATCGGCGATCGCCTCGAGCACCGCCGCGTTGGCCATCGACGGCCGGCCTTCGTCGTCGGTCAGGTTCAGCTCGATCTCCAACCCGAACGAGCCCCGCGCCGGCTCGAAGCGCGCATCGGCCAGCATGCGGGCGAACACGTCCAGGCAGGCGCGGACCTTCTCGCGGTAGCGCTGGCGGTCGGACCGGCTGAACACCCTGGCGGTGACGTCCTGGCCCATCTGTGCGGAAGTCTTCCCCGCCTGCGCTCCAGGTGCAAACGCCGCGCCCGCTCGCCGTGGCGGCCGACGCCCGTTCGACCTAGCTCCGCGCCTCCGACCGCGGGTCCAGCCGCGCCCGCAGGAGGTCGGCCAGCAGCATCGTCACCGCGATCAGGAAGGACGCCTCGATGACGAGCGCCTGGATGGTGTCCAGCCCGGGAATGTGGGACTGCTCGCCGCGGAACTGCCCGATGTCGGCGCGGCGGAAGAAGCCCGGCAGGTTGAAAGCGGGCTCGACGAGGATCACGTTGCTGACCATCAGCGCGACGTTGACCGAGACCAGGCCGATGACCGACGGCATCGCCGCGCGCAGCGCATGGCGGCCGATCACGGCGCGCTCGTGCAGGCCCTTCGCGCGCGCGGTGCGTATGAAGTCCTCGGTCACCGCCTCGACGATCGCCGAGCGGGTCATCCGGTGGCACATCGCCGCCAGCGGCGCGGCGACCACGAGCCACGGCACCCACATCGCCTGAAGCCAGCGCCATGGATCGTCGCCGAACGGCACGTAGCCGCCGTACCACGAGAGGAACGGGATCTGGATCAGGTAGCCGGACTGCGGCGCGAACAGGGTGAGCACGGCGAAGCCGAACCAGTAGACGGGGACGCTCAGCGCCATGGCGCTGCCGATGCCCAGCGCGCGATCGAGCGTGCCGCGGTGGCGCATCGCGGAGGCCACGCCCGTCCCCACGCCGACGGCCACGCCGCAGACCAGTCCGCCGATCAGCAGCGCGACGTCGACCGGCAGCCCGTCGAACACGTCGTTTCTCAGCGGCGTCAGGAACGGCCCCGACTCGCCGAGGTTGCCGTGCAGGAAGGTGTCGGACAGGTATTGCGGCAGGTGCTCGAGTTGGGTCCAGAGCGGCACGTCGTCGTGAAGCGAGCCGATGACGACGTAGGTGAGGGCGGGAGTGAGCACGACGACCGCGACGACGGCAAGCACCCGCCGCGCGGCGTACGCCACGAACGATGTCCCGGCACCCCTCAGGCGGGCGACGCTAGATCGGCCGAGTTAACGATCGCGTAAGCGGCGCGATCAAGCGGCGCGCAGGCGATTAATCGAGCGGCTGATAGCGCGCCACGGTGAAGCCGATCAGCAGCGGCACGTGGATGGCGTAGACGACGAGCGAGAGCAGGACCACCACGAGCTGGCCGCCCGCGGTGCCGTCCTTGATGAAGACCCATGCGAGCATGCCGGCGGTGATCGCGTAGGCCAGCCCCGCCCACTTTGCGACGAGCCAGAAGGCGCCCCAGTTGAAGTCGGGCACCCGCAGCAGCGAGACGACGTTGACCACGATCAGCCCGGCCGAGGCGACGAGCAGCGCGATCGCCGGGCCGAGCGGGACGTGGTGGGGCAGGTGCGAGGCGATCCAGATCCCGGCGATGACGATCAGCGCCATCGACGCGATGGCCACCTGGGTCACGGGCGGCATGGGGCGCTCGGTCGTGTCGTCGGGCGCCATCTCGCCGATGCCGCCGGCTGCGAGCTCGCTCATCGCGTCGCCACCTCGCTCACCCCGTCGCCACCTTGGTCATGATGAGGAGCGTCGCCACCTGCATCGCGCCGATGACGCCGGCGGTGTAGATGAAGCGCTTCATGAGCCGCCCGATGATCACCGGGTTGGGACGCGGCTTCTTCAGCTCGAAGAGCACGGCGACGTTCGCCGGCTCGAGCAGGCCGAGCGCGATCACCGCCATCACGCCGACGACGATGTACGAGGCGACGATCCAGCCGTGGTTCGGGTAGTCGCTGAGGATCGTCCCGAGGTAGCGGCCGAGCTGCCAGCCCGAGGCCAGGGTGGCGGTGACCAGCGTCGGCATGATCAGCAGCACCTTGGGCATCAGGCGGGTCGTGAGCTCGACTCGCGCCGGGATCGACAGGCGGCCGAGGATCGGGCCGAGCACGAGGCCGAGAAACAGGTCGATCCCCGTCCACAGCGCGCCGGCGGCCACGTGGAAGAACTCGAGCGCCCAGAGCTTGTTGGAGGCGATCGCGGCGATCAGCGCGATGAGCACCACGCCGACGATCGGCAGGCCCTTGAGCGGCACGATCTGGAAGTCCGGACGCGGCGGCGCCTCTGCGGTGCCGGCGCCGATGGGAGCGGGAACGGCGACTTCCGCCATGACGCGCGAGCATACGCTCAGCCGAAGAGCGCGTCGACCGACACCTCGATGCGCCGTCGGGGCGACGACCCGGCGGCTCCGTCGGCCAGGGCGTCGGCGCCGGCTGCCGCACCCGGCTCAGCCGCCAAGCCCGTGCAGTCCGTGCGCCGGCACAGCGCCTGCACGCCGTCGGTCAGGAAGCGCGAGACCTTGCCGTAGCCGTGGCCGTCGTCGAGCCCCCGTGGTCGGTGGTAGTAGCGCATCGGGACGTAGAGGTGCAGGTCGCGCTGGGCGCGCGTGAGCGCGACGTAGAGCAGGCGGCGCTCCTCCTCGATCGCCTCGCGGTCGCCGGCCGCGAGATCGGATGGGAAGTTGCCGTCGTAGAGCGAGAGCACATGAACCGACCGCCACTCGAGGCCCTTGGCCGAGTGCACCGTGCTGAGCACGAGCCAGTCCTCGTCGACGCTGCCGGGACCCGCGAGGTCCGACGACGAGGCGGGCGGATCGAGCACGAGCTCGGCGACGAAGCGCCCGAGGTCGGACGCCTGGGCGGCCGCGGCCACGAGCGCGTCGAGGTCCTGCAGGCGCACGGCGCCGTCGGGGTAGTGGGCCTCGACGATCGGGCCGAGCGCGTCGCGGAGCAGCTCGGCGCGGCGCCCGGCGGTGATCGTGTGGGGCGCGGCGGCGCCCGCGGCGGTCGTGCGGTGCGCCGCGTCGCCCGCCGCCGCCGTGTCGGGCGCGGCCGCGGCCAGCGCCGCGATCACTGCATCGCCCGGCTCCCGCGCCTCGGTCGGCAGCGCGCCCCGGGCGAGCGGCCAGCGGGCCAGCACATCGGCCAGGCCACCCGCATCGGGCTCGATGGCCTCGAGCACGCGGCGCGCGGTCGCGGGGCCGACGCCGTCGAGCAGCTGCAGCCAGCGAAACCAGCTCAGGCGATCGGAGGCGTTGTCGGCGAGGCGCAACAGCGCGAGGAAGTCCTTGACGTGGGCGGCCTCGAGGTAGCGCAGCCCGCCGTACTTGACGAACGGGATGTCGCGCCGGGCCAGCTCGAGCTCGAGCAGGTCGGAGTCGTGTGACGCGCGCATGAGCACGGCCTGCTCGCGCAGCAGCGCCCCGCGCTCGCGCGCATCGAGCACGCGCTCGCAGACCTCAGTCGCCTGTGCCGACTCATCCAGACAGGCCACGAGCTCCGGCGCACGCCCGCCCGTGCGCGCGGCCCGCAGAACCTTGCGATACGTGCGCGCGGCCTGCTCGGCGACCGCGTTGGCGACGTCGAGCAGCGGCTGCGTAGCACGGTAGTTCCGCTCCAGCGCGACCGTCGTCGCACCCGGGAAGTGCTGCGGGAAGTCGAGGATGTGACTTGGCGACGCCGACCGGAAGCCGTAGATCGCCTGCAGGTCGTCGCCGACGACGGTGACCTCTGGTCGGTCGGCGCGCAGGGCGCGCACGAGGTCGACCTGCAGGCCGTTGACGTCCTGGTACTCGTCGACCAGCAGGTGCTCGACGGCGCCGGCGATCTCGCCACCGACCACGCCGTCCTGCGCCAGCGCGCGCCAGTACAGAAGCAGGTCATCGAGATCGAGGACGCCCAGCGAGCGCTTGCGCGCGCCGTACTCGACGAACAGCCTCGCCAGCTCGTCGCCGTGGCGCTCGCACCATGGGAAGGCCCCGGCGAGCACCTCGCGCAGCGGGCGCTGAGCGTTGACCGTGCGCGAGTAGATGTCCAGCAGCGTCGACTTGCGCGGAAAGCGCCTGCCCGTCTGCCCCACCCCGGCGTCCTGGCGCACGAGGTCGAGCAGGTCGGCCGCATCGCCGGCATCGAGCACGCCGAAGCCCCCGGGCAGGCCCAGCGCGGCGGCGTGGCGACGCACGAAGCGATGCGCCACCGAGTGAAAGGTGCCGCCCACCACCCGGCCCGCGTGGCGCCCGTGCGGCGAGCGCCCGAGGTAGGACCGCGCGCGTGCGAGCATCTCGCGCGCGGCCCGGCGCGTGAAGGTCAGCAGCAGCACCCGCTCGGGCGCCGCGCCTTCGCCGATCAGCCACGCGACACGCGCGGCGAGCGTCGTCGTCTTGCCCGTGCCCGCGCCGGCGAGCACGAGCAGCGGCCCGCCCGGATGCGTGGCGGCGGCGCGCTGCTGCTCGTTGAGCGCTTCGAGGTAGCTCGGTGCGGCGGCTTCGACGAACATGTGTTCGTGACGGTACGTGGCGCGTCGGACGGCTTGCACGAATACGTTCCCCTTCATGTCCAGCCCGCTCCGTCACATGCTGCTCACCGCCGTCGTCTTCGGCGCGCTCGCTGCGCCGGCCGCCGCCGCCAAGGCGCCGGCGACCGTCTGGCTCTGCCGCCCGGGCCTCGCCCACAACCCGTGCGACCCGAGCGAGACGACGACGCGCTACACGCCCGCCGGCGCGCGCGTGGCCGTCGAGGATCTCAAGCCCGCACGCCACCCGAAGGTCGACTGCTTCTACGTCTATCCGACCGTCAGCGACCAGAAGCGCCTGCTCGCCACCCGCACGATCGATCCCGAGGAGCGCTCGATCGCGCTCTACCAAGCCGCGCGCTACTCCCGCGCGTGCCGGGTCTTCGCGCCGATGTACCGCCAGTACACGCTGCAGGCGATCAACAACCCGCCGCCGGGCGCCCGCAGCGTCGTGAACCTGGCCGGCTACGCCGACGTCGTCCAGGCGTGGCGCACCTACCTGCGCAAGTACAACCACGGGCGCGGCGTGGTCTTCATCGGCCACTCGCAGGGGAGCTTCGTCCTGCGCCGCTTCCTCGCCAAGCAGATCGACGACAAGCCGGCCGCCCGTCGGCTGCTCGTGTCGGCGATCCTGCTCGGCGGCAACGTCCTGGTCCGCAAGGGGTCGGACGTCGGCGGCGACTTCCGGCACATCCGCGCCTGTCGCTCCGCCCACCAACTCGGCTGCGTGATCGCCTTCTCGACCTTCGACGGCCCCGTGCCGGCGGACGCGCTCTTCGGACGGACGGCCGCGAAGGGGATGGCGGTGCTGTGCACCAACCCGGCGGCGCTCGGCGGCGGCTCGGGACTGCTCGACCCCGTCTACCCCACGCAGCCCTTCGCGCCCGGCACGACGATCGCCGCCGCCATCGCGCTGGTCGGAACGCCCGTACCCCCGGCCTCGACCGCGTGGGTCGAGGCGCCGGGCAGCTATCGCGCCCGCTGCTCGTCGGGCGCCGCGCACGCGCTCGAGGTGACCCCGCGCGCCGGCGCACCGACGCCGAAGCCGGTGCCCGATGCGCGGTGGGGCCTGCACCTCACCGACGCGAACATCGCGCTGGGCAACCTGACCGACGTGGTCAGCGAGCAGGCGCGCACGTTCGTCGAGCGCTGATCTCGGTCGGACCAACTCTGCGGGAAGTTGCGGATACACCGCGGCCGTTTGCCGCCGATCGCATGCGTATGAGAACCAAGACGACGAACGACGTCGAACAGGGCGTTTGGCGCCTTGATCGCTCGCGCTCGACGATCGCTTTCCGCGTCCGCCACTTCGGCGTCGCCACCGTGCGTGGCCACTTCGGGTCCTTCGCCTGTCGCCTCGATGCCGATGACGCCGGGATGCGCATCGAGGGGCACGTCGACGTGGCCTCCGTGGACACCGGCAACGCCGTTCGCGATGCTCGCCTGCGCTCTGAGTTCTTCGACGCCGAGGGCCATCCGGCGATCTGGCTGCGCGCCGGCGCGGCAGAGGGCGACGGGAGCGTCAAGGGAGAGCTGACGATCGGCGGCGTGACGCGCCCGATCGAGCTCGCGCTGACCATCGACTCGGGCGACGACGGGACGGTACGCCTGCGCGGCACCGGACGCATCCGGCGGTCGGACTTCGGTCTCGAATGGGACGCGCTGCGCCAGGCCGGGCGCCTACTGGTGTCCGACGACGTGCGGCTGGTGGCGAGCGTCGTCCTGACGCGGTCGTAGCGCGGCAACCCTGACGAGCGCCGTTCCGATCACGAGCGCGCAGCCGGCGAGCACCACCTTCGCGACGACGGCGGCCGGCGGCGACCCCGCCAGCTGCGCGCTCGCCAGCAGCGCCACGCCGCAGAGCGCCACGACCGGCATCCGCCTGCGCACCCACGGCAGCCCGAGTGGCCAGGGCGGTGGCGCCATCGGACGCCTGATCGCGATCGGGAGCAGGTGCAGCAGCGAGCCCGCAACGGTCATGCCGACCCACCCCGCCAGCAGGAGGGCTGCGAGCGCCCCGCGGACGCCGCCCGTGAAGGGCTGCGACGGATCGAGCGGCGCGAGGCTCGAGGCGAGCGGCAGCCCGATTCCCAGGCACAGCTGCCCGCCGAGCACCAGCTTGGCCGCCAACCCGAGCGGGCGGCCGGGCGCACGCGCGGTGCGCAACACGTTGGCCAGCAGCATCAGCGCGCCCGCGCTGAGCCCGAGCAGCCCGAGCGCAGCGAGCGGCCCCAGCGCGAACAGGTAGCCCGTCGCGAGGCAGGCGACGCCCAGCGTCCAGGCCATGAACGTCGGGCCCTCCAGCCGGGCGCGCGCCAGCCGGCGGCCCGAGAGCGTCGGGAAGAACGTGTGCAGCGATCCGACGATCGCCGTGCCGAGCCAGCCCAGCACGGTGAGCGTGACGTGGGCCGACAGCAGGTCGCCGTGACCCCACGGGACTCCACGCGCGAGCTGCAGGCCGAGCGCGCCGCCGGCGGCCAGGAAGACGACGCAGGCGTAATACCAGCGGATACCCCAGACGGGACGCTGCAGCGAGCGCCGCTGCATCGCACGCAGTGCGGCGGCGAAGAGGCCGAGCGTCGTCGCGAGCAAGGCCCCGCCGGCAAGCGAGGCCACGGGCCACCTCGCCGACATACCGAGCACCACGAGCGCCGTGCCCACCATCCACAGCCCCCTCTGGACGGCCAGGACACGGCGCCCGGTCGGTGCCGTGGCCAGAAGCGCCGCAGCAAACGTCTGCCCCGCGCCAAGGACGAGCTGGGACACGCCCCCTATGAGCGCCAGGTGCAGGGCGGCGATTCCGGCCCAGGACCAGTGCGACCACCGCGCAGCCAACGCCAGGGCCGCGGCCGCCGCCAGCGCGGCGACCCCGGACAGCAGGAACCCTGACGCCGGGCTGCGCTCATCCACATCCTGCATGGACAGCACAGCGTGCCCGCGGGACGCGGCGTCCGCAGCGGTGATCACCCGCGCATCGGCTGGGGTGAACTACGGATCAAACGTGCGGTTCGGCAGGTCGACCGTCGTCTCCAGCAGCGGCGCCGCGGCGGAGGACCCGACGACGATGCGGTGCGCGCCCTCGGCGATCTCCCAGCGGTCGGCGTCATGGTCGAAGCGCGCGAGCAGGCGGGGATCGGCGGTCATGCTCACCTCGCGTGCCTCGCCGGCAGCGAGCTCGACGCGCTCGAAGCCGAGCAGGCGCATGCGCCGATCACCGGGAGGGTCGGTGAGGTAGAGCTGCGGGACGTCGGCGCCGGCGCGCCCGCCGGTGTTGGCGACGGTGAACGTCACGCTGACGGCGTCGCCACCCTCAGCGCGCAGGTCGCTGTAGACGAAGCTCGTGTAGCTGAGGCCGTGCCCGAAGGGATAGAGCGGTGTCGCACCGGTCTTGGCGAACCAGCGGTAGCCGATCTCGGCGCCTTCGTCGTAATGCACGGTGGTAGGAGTGCCCCAGGGCGTCCCGAGGCCGGGCAGCTCGGGCCGCGGCGTCTGGTCGAGATGGGCCGGGAAGGTGACCGGCAGCCGGCCCGACGGGTTCACGGCCCCGGTCAGGATCTCGGCGATCGCCTGGCCGCCGGCCTGGCCCGGGTACCACGCCTCGACGATCGCCCGGACGCTCTCGTGCCAGGGCATGGTCACCGGGTTGCCCGTCTCCAGCACGACGATCGTGTTGGGGTTGGCGGCCGCCACCGCCTCGATGACAGCGTCCTGCCCCCACGGCAGCGACAGGTCGGGGTCGTCGAAACCCTCGCCGTCCACGCGGATCGCCAAGACGACGGCGACATCCGCGCGGCGCGCCGTCAGCGCTGCCTCGGCCGGGCTCATGCCCGGGTCGAACTCGATCTGCGCTCGGGGAAGCGCCTTCTCGAGCTCGGCGAACGGGGATGGCGCAAGCAGATAGAGGTTGCGCCCGGAGCCCATGATGCCCGGGCCGCCGATGGTGATGACCTCGGCGTATCCGCCCGGCGGCGTCACGGCACTGGAGCCGCAGCCGGTGGGCACGCCGACCTGGGCGTGGCCGCCGATCACCGCGATCGTTGCGGTCGTGTCGGGCGCCAGGGGCAGCGCGCCGTCGTTCTTGAGCAGCACGATCCCCTGACGTGCGGTCTCGAGCGCGATCTCGTGGTGGGCGGCCATGTCGACCCCGGGCGCCGTGCCCCAGGCATCGATGCCGACGGCGTACATCGAGCGTAGGATGCGGCGCACCATCTCCGACAACCGCTCGCGCGGCAGCCTGCCATCCGCATGGGCAGCCCTGAGCGGCTCGGTGAACGGCTCGGCCTGCCACATCATCACGTCGATCTGGGCGCCGGACTCCTGGTCGAGCCCCTTGAGCGCGAACTCCCACTCCGGGGTCGCACCCCAGTCGGACATCACCCATCCCGGATAGCCCCAGGCGCCCTTGAGGATGTCCTCGATCAGGACGCGGTTGCCGCCGGCGTAGTCGCCGTTGACCTTGTTGTAGCCGGTCATCACCGAGCCGGGCTGCGAGCGCTCGATGGCGATCTGGAAGGCGAGCAGGTCGGACTCGCGGTGCGCGGCCGGGTCGATGGTCGCGTCCAGCCAATGGCGGTTGGTCTCGTTGCAGTTCAGCGAGAAGTGCTTGATCGTCGAGATCACGCCCTCGCCCTGGATGCCGCTGATCGACTCGGACACGAGCACGGCGCTCAGCAGGGGATCCTCCGACACGTACTCGAAGTTGCGCCCGTTGCGCGGGTCGCGCGCGAGGTTGATGCCGCCGGCCAGCTGCACGTTGAAGCCTCGGCTGCGCGCCTCGCGGCCGACCATGGCGCCCGACGCGCGCGCCAGCGCCGGATTGAAGCTGGCGCCCAGCGCGATCCCCGCCGGCAGCGCCGTCGCCGTGTCCCCCTCCCGGTAGCCCGGGTTGGTGACGCCGAGGCTCGCATCGCTCATCAGCAGGGCGGGAACGCCCAGGCGTTCCACACCGGGCACATAGCCCGCGCTCATCGGCACGCCTTCGGGGATGCGCGGGTCGCGTTCCGCGATCACGTCGTTGGTCCCCATGACGCTGACGAGCAGCGAGAAGCGCTCGTCGTCGGTCATCTGGCGCTCGGTCTCGATTGCCCGCCGATCGGCGTCGGTC
>DATBKW010000095.1:0-19862 GCA_036555665.1 Solirubrobacteraceae bacterium
TCGAGGCGATGACCACGATCGAGTCGGGCACCGCGGTCGGCGTCAACTACATCGACGAGGAGACCCGCGCGGTCGCCATCCACGAGGCCGGCCACGCCGTCACCAGCCACGTCTACATGAAGGACGTCCTCTCGACCCGCCTGTCCATCCGCATGCGCGGCGGCTCGCTCGGCCACCACCAGGCGATCGAGAAGGAGGAGCGCTTCTCGAGCTGGCGCCACGAGGAGGTCGGCAACCTCGTGTGGACGCTCGGCGCCATGGCCGCCGAGCACGTCTTCTACGGCGAGAACTCCGTCGGCGTCGGCGGCGACATCCAGAGCGCCACGTGGCGCGCATCGCGGATGGTCGGTATGAGCGGCATGGGCCCCGAGCCGCTCGACCTGCGCGGACGCGTGTCCAAGGAGCGCCTCGCCGACGTCGAGAAGGAGCTGATGGACCGCTTCGAGCGCATCGGCCTGCAGATCATGAATCGCGCGCGGATGGGCAGCGCGATGGACTCCGACCCGATCGGCTCGGTCCTCGGTGATCCGGCCAAGCGCCGCGCCGCAGCGCAGATCCTGGGCCAGGCCTACCTGACCGCCGTCTGCTGCGTGCGCACCAACCGCGAGGCCGTGGCGCGCGTGGCCGACGCGCTGGTCGAGCGCAAGGAGCTGTATGGCGACGAGGTCGTCGAGCTGCTCGAGGCCGCCGCGCCGCATCCGCCGGCGATCGATGTCCTCGATGAGGAGATCTGGCCGAAGGTATGAGCGAGCGCGAGGACGACAAGCAGGAGTCCGGGCGGCCCTGGGATCCGGCGGGCACGCAGCCCAAGCACGATCCCTCCGCGCTGCTGCCCGACACGCGCGAGCCCCTGCTGCCGCCGGAGGCCGAGGTCGTCGAGTCTGACGCCATCGACGACGACGACGGCCGCGAGGGCGATCTGCTGCCGCAGCGGCGCAGCCCGGGGGGCGCCCCCGCGGTCGCCGCGGCGCCCCGCTCGTCGTACTCCCCGCGCTTCCAGTTCCTCACGGGCGCCCTCGTAGCCGTCGGGATCGCCGCGCTCGTCGGGATCGTCGTGCTCGTCGTCGGCCCGTCGACGAGCGAGCCGGGCCCCCCGTGGTCGCCGTGGAAGCCGTCGTCCAGTGGCGTGCAGGGCGCGACCGAGATCGCGACCCACGTCGCTCCCGAGTACCGCGACAAGGGCCAGCAGCTCGTCAACATCGACGCCAACGACCTGTCGTTCAAGGGCGTGCCGCTCACGGTCGCGCTCCGCACCGGCGCCGATCAGGGCGGCAACATCCAGATCCACGGAGAGAAGGGCGTCCTCTACCAGCTGTGCGGGCTCGGGCCGAGCTGCGCGATCAACAAGGGCAAGGCCTCAACCGAGCGCGGCCTGCTGCTGCGCCGCGAGGGCCTCGAGCTGGCCCTCTACACCTTCCGCTACCTCGACGGCGTCAAGCAGGTCGTCGTGCTCATCCCGCCCGTCAAGGGCAAGGCGCAGACGATCGCGCTGTACTTCCGCCGCGACGAGGTGCAGGCCGAGCTCAAGCGCCCGCTGACCTCGTCGCTGGCGCCCAAGGTCCCGAGCGTCGCCAACGTGACGCTCTCGCCCGACGCCGCGCTCGTCGACCAGGCGACCGACGAGCAGTACCTCTTCACGCTCAACGGATCGAGCTTCAACAACGGCGGCTTCCTCGTGCTCGAGCCCTACTCGCCGGCGGCCGACGACAAGCTGCAGAAGGACCTCAAGGCCCAGCAGCAGCAGGCGGCGGCTGCGTCGGGCGGTTGAGTCCGGCCGCGCGCGCCAAGCTCGCCCAGGCCAAGGCCCGCCTGGACACGTTGGATCTCTATCCGCGTCCGGTGCGCATGCGCCGGGTGCGCCTCGTCAGCGCCCCGTGGCTGTTCCGGCTGCCGTGGTTCCGGCGCTTCGAGGGCTACACGATGTGGGACCTGATCCTCGTGCGCGGCGCGATCGCCGACTGCGCCGACGACCTCGTCACCCACGAGCTCTGTCACGTCTGGCAGATGCAGCACCACCCGCTCGCAATGCCGCTGTCGTACCTGTACCGCGGCTACCGCGCCAACCCCAACGAGCTCGAGGCACGGCGCGCGGCGGAGACGACGAGGTTCGGGCTCTGCAACACGTGCCGCCATCAGCGCCTCGTGCGAAGCGGGCGCGGCTCGGTGTTCACGCTCTGCGAGCGGTCCAAGATCGACAGCGCCTTCCCGAAGTACCCGCGCGTGCCGGTGCTGGAGTGCGCCGGACACGAACCACGGTCCTAGGTCCAATGGCCGACCGAAATCGTTGAGGTGGTCAACTAGCATGGATCGCCGTGTCGACTTTCGTGAGGCTGCTGGGATGGCTTCGCCCCTACCGCACCGGCGTGGTGCTCTCGGGGCTGCTGGCGGCTGTCGCGATGGTCATGACCGTGGCCATCCCGTGGCTCAGCGGCCGGGCGATCGACCAGGTGCGCGAAGGCGACAAGAGCGGGCTGACCACGCTCGGCCTCGCCGTCCTCGCGGCCGGCGTGCTGCGCCTCGCGCTCACCGTCTCGCGGCGCCTCGTGGCCGGACGAGTCTCGCTGGGCGTCGAGCTGGACCTGCGCAACGGCATGTACCGCCACCTGCAGGCGCTCGAGCTGGGCTTCTTCGACCGCCAGCAGACCGGCCAGCTCATGTCGCGTGCCACCGTCGATCTGCAGTCGGTGCGCTTCTTCCTCGGCTACGGCCTGGTCTTCATGCTGCAGTCGGGGCTGACGATCCTGCTCGCCGGGGCGGCCATGGTCGCCGTGCAGCCGGGCCTCGCCGCGGTCTCGCTGATCCCCGTGCCGGTGGTGGTGTTCGTCGCCGCGCGCTACGGCCACCGCTCGCGCCCGGCGCTGCAGGAGCTCCAGCAGCGCATCGCCGAGCTGACCGCCGACGTCGAGGAGAACATCGGCGGCGTGCGCGTGGTCAAGGCCTTCGCGCGCGAGGACCGCCAGCTCGGCCGCTTCAGCGACCAGGTGGCGCGGGTGTGGGACCAGGCCATGGTCACCACGCGACTGCAGGCCTTCTACAACCCGTTCATCGGCTTCCTCCCCCAGCTCGGCCTCGCCGCGATCCTCTTCTACGGCGGGCGCCAGGTCATCGACGGGCGCCTGACCGTCGGCGAGTTCAGCGCCTTCTACGCCTACCTGCTGATGCTGCTGTCGCCGATGCGCACGCTGGGCATCTCGCTCGGCCTGGCCCAGCGCGCGACAGCGGCCGGCGCGCGCGTCTACCAGATCCTCGACCGCGAGGCGCGGATCGCCTCGGCGCCGGACGCGCCGCCGCTGCCGGAGGGCTCGGGTCACGTCGAGCTGCGCGACGTCACCCTCCAATACGAGGGCACCCACCGCCCGGCGCTGCACGACGTCGACCTCGACATCCCGGCGGGCACGACGGTGGCGCTCGTCGGCGCGACCGGCGCGGGCAAGACGACGCTCGTCCAGCTGCTGGCGCGCCTCTACGATGTCAGCGCCGGCGCGGTGCTCATCGACGGCGCCGACGTGCGCGACGTCGATCTCGCGTCGCTGCGCGCCGCGATCGCGGTGGTCGACGACGCCCCGTTCCTGTTCAGCGCCAGCGTGGCCGAGAACATCGCCTATGCGCGCTCCGACGCCACCCGTGAGGAGATCGAGCTCGCGGCGCGGCGCGCGCAAGCCCACGACTTCATCGAGCGGCTGCCCGACGGCTACGACACGCGCGTCGGCGAGCGCGGGCTCACGCTCAGCGGCGGCCAGCGCCAGCGCGTGGCGATCGCGCGGGCGCTCCTGGCCGACCCGCGCATCCTGATTCTCGACGACGCGACGTCGTCGGTCGACGCCTCGACCGAGCAGGAGATCAAGCAGGCGCTGCGCGAGGTCATGGCCGGGCGGACGACGTTCGTGATCGCCCACCGGCTCTCGACCATCTCGCTGGCCGACACGATCGTCGTGCTCGAGGACGGCGAGGTCGCGGCGGCCGGCGGCCACGACGACCTGCTCGAGCAGTCCGAGCTGTACCGCGAGATCGTCGAGAAGGGCCTGCCCGACCAGGTCTTCCTCACGCGCAAGGAGCCGGAGCGCAAGGTGGCGGGCCTGTGACGTCGGGCAACGAGGCAGCCCGGGCCGCGACGCGACGCGACGACCTGCGCCGGCGGCTGCGCGGCACCTCCGGGCGCGGGCGCAAGCTGCGCGGCCTCGTCGTGCTGCTGCGGCCGTACCGCACGCGCGTGATCGGGATGTTCGTCGCGCTGGTGGCGGGCACCGCCGCGTCGCTGGCGCCCGCGCCGCTGGCCAAGGCCGCCATCGACTCGGGGATCCTGAAGGGCGACGTTAAGACCCTGGACCTCGTCGTCGTCGCGTTCATCGCCAGCGCGCTGATCGTCTGGGCGGCGAGCTACGCGCAGACCTACCTCGTCGGCTGGGTGGGCCAGCGCGCCCTGGCCGACCTGCGCCTGCAGATCTTCCGCCACCTGCAGGACATGCCGGTCGGCTTCTACGAGCGCCGGCCGGCAGGCGTGCTGATCTCGCGGATGACCAACGACGTCGAGGCGCTGGACTCGCTGGTCACCGACACGGTCATCACGCTCTTCCAGGCGTCGCTGACGCTGATCGGCTCGGTCGCGATCCTGCTCTACCTCGACGCCGAGCTGGCGCTCTACACCTTCCTCATCTTCCCGGTGATGGCGATCGGGTCGCTGGCCTTCCGCATCGCCAGCGCCGACGCCTACCGGCGCACGCGCGAGACGATCGGCGCGATCACCGCCTACCTGCAGGAGTCGCTGTCGGGCATCCGGGTCGTGCGCGCCTTCGCGCAGGAGCCGCGTCACCGCACGCGCTTCGCCGACCTCAACGACACCAACCGCGAGGCCAACCTCGTCACTGTCAACCTCAACGCCGCGTACTTCCCGTTCGTCGAGTTCATCTCGGCGGTGGCCATCACCGGGATCCTCATCATCGGCGGGCGCCAGGCGATCGACGGCGACATCCAGATCGGCGTGCTCGTGGGCTTCATCGCCGCGCTCAACGGGTTCTTCGACCCGATCGGCCAGCTCTCACAGGTCTATACGACCTACCAGTCCGGGATGGCCGCGCTCGACAAGATCTTCGAGCTGCTCGACGAGACGCCCGACCTCACCGACCGGCCCGACGCGATCGAGCTGCCGCGGATCCGCGGCGAGATCCGCTTCGAGGACGTGTCGTTCCGCTACCGCACCGGCGACGAGACGAAGTACGCGCTGCAGGACGTGACCCTCACGGTGCCGCCGGGGCAGACGGTGGCGCTCGTCGGCGCGACCGGCGCGGGCAAGTCGACCTTCGCCAAGCTCGTCGCGCGCTTCTACGACCCCACGGACGGGCGCGTGCTCGTCGACGGCCACGACCTGCGCGACGTGTCGGCGCACTCGCTGCGCTCGCAGATGGGGATCGTGCCTCAGGAGGCGTTCCTGTTCAGCGGGACGATCGCCGACAACATCGCCTTCGGCCGCCCGGGCGCGAGCGCCGCGGAGATCGAGGCGGCGGCGCGCGCGGTGGGCGCGTGGGACTTCATCTCCGCGCTGCCGGCGGGGCCGGACACCGAGGTCGGCGAGCGCGGCGTGCAGCTCTCGGCCGGCCAGCGCCAGCTCGTCGCCTTCGCCCGCGCGCTGATCGCCGACCCGCGGATCCTCGTGCTCGACGAGGCGACCTCGAACGTCGACCTGCACACGGAGGGCCGCATCGAGGCCGGGCTGCGCCGGCTGCTGGCCGGGCGCACGGCGATCGTCATCGCCCATCGCCTGTCGACGATCCGCCAGTCGGGGCGGATCGTCGTGCTCGACCACGGGCGGATCGTCGAGCAGGGCACCCACGACGAGCTGATCGGCGCCGGCGGCCCGTACGCCGCCCTGTACGCCGACTGGGCGGCGCAGGCGGCGGCGTGAGTGAGTACGCGCTCCGTCCGGCGGAGGTTGCCGACGCCGAGGCGATGATCGCGGTCACGTTCGAGGGCTTCGAGAGCTATCGCAGTTTCGCGCCGCCGGAATGGTCGCCGCCGTCGGCGGACGAAGAGCTCGAGCGCCTGCGCGTGCTGCTCCCCGACGACGAGGTCTGGTACCACGTCGCCGAGCGTGAGGGCGAGCTCGTCGGGCACGTCGGCTTCCTCCCGGCGCATCGGACGCATTGGGGCGCCGACGACGCTTCGCTGGCGCACTTCCGCCAGCTCTTCATCGCGCGCGCCCATTGGGGCTCCGGCCTGGCGGCGACGCTGCACGCCGCCGCGGTCGAGGAGGCCGCAGCCCGCGGCTTCACCGCTATGCGCCTGTACACGCCTGCCGGGCAGGCGCGGGCCCGCCGCTTCTACGAGCGCGCGGGATGGACGCTCGCACGCCCGCCGGCGTTCGAGGCGCACATCGGCCTCGACATCGCCGAGTACCGCCGCTCGCTACTCCAATAGGCCGCGGCGCATCGCCTCGGCCACCGCGGCGGCGCGATCGCTGACCCCGAGCTTCTCGTAGAGCGTCTTGAGATGCGACTTGACCGTCGCGGTGCTGAGGTGAAGCTCGCGGCCCACGGCCGGTGCGCTCAGGCCGTCGGCGATCAGCGCAAGGACCTCCTGCTCGCGCGGGCTCAGCGCGGGCCGCCCGGGCTCGGTGCGCAGGCGGATCTCGGCGGCCAGCCCGGCCTGCACCTCGGGCGGCAGGATGACGTCGCCGCGTGCGACGGCGGCGATCGCGTCGCAGATGCGGTCGCCCGGCGAGGCCTTCGAGAGGTAGGCGGCGACCCCGCCGGCCACCGCCGCGTAGACGGTCTCGCTCTCGAGGTGGGCGCTGAGCAGGATGACGCGCGTGGCCACGGCGTCGCGGCGCAGCGCCTCGACGACGTCGATGCCGCGCAGCGATGGCATCTCGACGTCGAGGACCGCGACGTCGGGCCGGTCGGCCCGGATGGCCTCCAGCGCCTCGCGGCCGTCGCCCGCCTCGGCCACCAGGTCGAACTCGGGCCGCGCGCGCACGGCGCGGACCAGCGCCTCGCGATAGAGGGGGTGGTCGTCGGCGACGACGACGGTCGTGCGCTGCAGCTCGTGCTTGGCCACGGTCGCTCCGCGGCCCCAACCCTACCCCCGGGCCAGGCGCAGAGCAGCCGCACAGATGTCAGCGCGCGGGCTCTCCTTGCTCACGCAGCCCGCCGCTCCGGCGGCGCGCGCGGCCTGCTCGATCTCCTCGTCGAGCGATGCGCTGACGATCAGCACCCGGCACGTCGGCGGCGGATCGGCCTCGCGCAGGCGCTCGAGGACGCCGAAGCCGTCGAGGCCGGGCATGCGCAGATCGAGCAGCACGACGTCGGGACGCAGTCGCTCGATCGCCTCCAGCGCGGCCTCGCCGCCGGCGGCCTCACCGACGAGCTCGAGCCCGGAGTGGATCGCCACCGCGCGACCCATCCCGCGGCGGAAGACCGGGCTGTCGTCGACGACCAGAACGCTGACGGAGACCCTGCGATCCGACACTTCGGCAGCAGGCGTCTCCGTCGACCCGCGCTCGGGCCCCGCGTCCCAGTCCACTCGCCCTCCTCAGTGCATCGCCACGAGATGACGACGCCCCGCTGCGTCCTCCACACGCCCCCCGGTGGAGGAGCAGTTGGTCACGCTTGGTGCCCTGGGGGTCGTCGTCATGCTCGCGGCTTGGAATTCTCGGGCCGGCGGCGCCCCCCTCATTGAACTCCGCCGGCTCGGCACGGGAGGATCGTCGACGAGCGGCGTATGCACAACGGCGGGACGGGGGTAAATGCGGATGAGCGGTACCTCATCCGATCGGATGACCAGGCGCACACGCGATCCTCCCGATCGACTAGATTCGGTTTCGATGGGGGGGCCCGTCATCACGCTTGCGCTGCGATCGCAGGAGGACGTGCTCCTCACCCGGCGCCGTGCGCGCGACCTCGCCGGCTTCCTCCAACTCGGCGCGGAGGCGCAGAGCCGGCTGGCCACCGCGGTGTGGGAGGTGGCCCGGCTGGCGCAGCGCCACGGCCCCGACGCCGAGGTCGAGTTGGCGGTCGACGACGAGCCGGCGGCGGCCGTCGTCAGCATCCGCGGCATCGCGCACGTCGCGCTCACCGGCGAGACGCCGGGCGAGGCCGAGGACCGGCTCGACCTGGCGAAGCTGAGTCAGCTCGTCGACCGCGTCGAGGCCAGCGACGCCGGCGGGATCGCCTTCGTTCGGCTCACCAGCGAGCTGGAGCCGGAGGCCTGGGTGCCGGGGCTCGACGAGCTCGCGCACGTCCTCGGCTCGCTGCAGCGCCACGAGTCCGGCGAGGCGGAGGCGACGGTCAACGAGCTGCGTATGCAGAACGCCGAGCTCGTGACCGCGCTGGCCACACTGCGCGACCGCGAGCGCGAGCTGACCGCGCTCAACCGCGAGCTGGTCGACACCAACCGCGGCATCACCGCGCTGCTCGCCGAGCTCGGCCAGCAGGCCGAGGAGCTGCGCGGGCGCGCCGCGGGCAGCGCGAGCTTCCTCAGCGCGCTGACCCACGAGCTGCGCACGCCGCTCTACGCCGTGCGGGGCATGACGGAGGCGATCCTGCGCGAGGGCGGAGAGAACCTCGATCCGCGCCTGCGCGAGGACGTGCGGCTCATCGACGGCGCGATGGAGGAGGCGCTCGACCTCGTCAACGACCACCTCGATCTCGCTCGGCTGGCCGCCGGGCGCGAGGTCGTCCGGCTGTCCGAGGTGCGTGTCGACGAGCTGTTCAGCGCGCTGCGCGGGATCGTCGCGCACTTCCCGCGCTCGCCCTCCGTGAGCGTCGTCTTCGACGACCTCAACGGCGTGCCGACGCTGCACACCGACGGCTTCAAGCTCGGCCAGATCCTGCGCAACTACGTCGTCAACGGCCTGAAGTTCACCGAGCGCGGCGAGGTCCGCGTGTCGGCCACGGCGCTCGCCGGCGGCGCGCACGTGCGTTTCGCCGTCAGCGACACGGGCCCCGGCCTCGACGCGTCAGACCAGTCCCGTGTCTTCGAGGACTTCGTCCAGCTCGGCCGCCGCGAGCCTCAGTCCGGCGACATGCGCGGCTTCGGCCTGGGCCTGCCGATCTGCAAGCGCCTGGCGACGCTGCTGGGCGGCGAGGTCGGGGTGGTGAGCGAGCCCGGCCGCGGCGCGACGTTCACGGCGACGATCCCGGCGGTGTTCGAGGCGACCGGCGGCGAGGTCGAGGTCGTCGAGGAGGTCTGAGGCTGCGGGCCAGGGATTCGAACCCCAACTACCTCGTCCAGAGCGAGGCGTGCTGCCGTTACACCAGCCCGCAGCGCGAGTGCACGCCAAGTATAGGCGCGCACGCGTGACGTTCCGTCTCCCCGCTTTGCGAACATGTGTTCGTGACCCGCGACCGCGTTGCACAACTGCTTCAGGAGGGCTTGAGCCGCAAGGAGATCGCGGATCGGCTGGGCATCAGCAAGGCGACCGTGAGCTATCACGCCCGGCGCCTGGGCCGGCCGATCGATGTCCGCTTCGCCCGCCGCTATGAGTGGGCGGCGATCCAGGCCTACTACGACGACGGCCACACGCCCGCCGAGTGCCGCGAGCGCTTCGGCTGCTCGGTCCCCGCCTGGCAGGACGCTCGCCGGAGGGGCGTTCTCATCGTGCGTCCGGCCGCTGCGCCGTTGAGCGAATGGCTCACTTCCGGTCGCCGGGTCACGCGCTTCCATCTCAAGAACCGCCTCCTCGCCGCGGGCCTGAAGGCGAACCGCTGCGAGCGCTGCGGGATCGCCGAGTGGCGGGGCGCTGCGCTCGTCATGGCGCTGCATCACGTCAACGGGATCAACGACGACAACCGCCTCGAGAACCTCCAGCTCCTGTGCCCGAACTGCCACAGCCAGACCGAGAACTTCGCCGGCCGCAACGTTGCCACCGTCCGCCGCCTGGCGAGCTGAGCCTGGATCGCGCGCAGCGCGCGCCCCCGCGGTGCCCGGGCGAAGCGATCCGCGTCCGCGGTCAGGCCTGGCCGACTCCCGCCGGCTCGGCTACGAAGCGCTCGGACTCGCGCAGGACCAGCGCCACCGCGCCGAGGACCTCGGCGCGCTCGCCGAGCACCCCGGCGAGCACCGGGACCTCGCGGTTGGCCGCGATCGCCGAGCGCGCGACGCCGGCCCGGGCCGCATCCAGGAGCAGGTCGCCGGCCTGGGCGAGCTCGCCGCCGACGACGACGCGCTCGGGGGCCAGGAGGTTGCAGACGCCGCCCACGGCGACGCCGAGCGCGCGGCCGGCGTCGGCGATCACGCGCCGACAGCCGACGTCGCCGGCGTGCGCCTGCGCGACGACCTGGCGGAGGGTCAGGCGCTCGCCGTGGCGGCGGCGCAGCGGCTCGAGGACGGCCTCGGCGCCCGCGAACGCCTCCAGGCAGCCGCGGTTGCCGCAGCGGCAGATCGGGCCGGCATCGTCGATCGTGACGTGGCCGAGCTCCCCCGCCGTCCCGCCGTGGCCGTGGTACAGGCGGCCGCTGAGCACCAGGCCGGCGCCGACCCCCGTCGCGACCTTGACGTAGACGAGGTCCGCGCAGCCGCGGCCCGCGCCCCACACGGTCTCGGCCAGCGCGCCGAGGTTGGCGTCGTTCTCGACGCGCACCGGCAGCCCGAGCTCGGCCTCCATCAGCGCCTCGGGCCGCGCGCCGATCCAGCCGGGCAGGATCGCCGAGTCGCCGACCTCGCCGGTGTCGCGGCGCAGCGGACCGGGCAGCCCCATCCCGACGCCCGTCACGCGGTCGGCCCCGACGCCCACCTTCGCCAGCAGTGCGCGCACGATGTGGCCGGCCCGCGCCACGCCCTCGTCGGCCTCGTGGTCGACGTCGAGCGGCTCCTCGGCCTCGGCCAGCACGGTATGCGCCAGGTCGGCGACGGCGACGCGCACGTGCGAGTGGCCGAAGTCGATGCCGACGGCCACACCGGCCGAGCGGCTCAAAGCCAGCGCGCGGCCGCGGACGGGCGGGTCGCCCGCGTCGTCCTCCAGCCAGCCGGACTCGCGCAGCTCGCGCGCGATGGCGGAGACCGTGGCCGGCGACAGGCCGCTGGCGCGGGCGAGATCGGCCTGGGACAGCGGGCCGCGCTCGCGCAGGAGCGCGACGATCCGTTCGCGATTCGACGTTCGGGAACTGAACGACATGGCGCTTGGATTCGTACTCGAGATTCGGGGTACAAACAAGCCGGCGCACGGTCCCCGGTCTTCAGAAGGAGTAGGTCATGAGCAAGCTCACGGCGGCGATCCAGCGGCGCAGCGTCTGGGTGGCGCTCGTGACAGGAGTGGTCGCGCTCGCGACCCTCATCTTCGCCCTGCACGGCGCGGCCCCGTCGAGCGCGGCACCGCGCGCGGCGGTGCCCACCTACCAGGACCCGAACGCGCCGATCGACCAGCGCGTCAGCGACCTGCTCGGCCGCATGACGCTGGCCGAGAAGATCGGCCAGATGGGCCAGATCAACGTCGAGGTCCTGCAGGGCGACCCGAGTACGCCGTGGGATCGCGGCCCGCTGAACCCCGACCTCATGCAGGACGTCCTCGGCGTCCCGACGGCGAGCGGGGCACCCGGGAACCAGATCGGCTCGATCCTCTCCGGCGGCGGCGCCTGGCCGCCGGTCGGCGACGACGGCAAGGCGTGGGCCGACGAGATCAACGCGGTTCAGAAGTTCGCACTCGACCACAGCCGCCTCGGCATCCCGATCATCTACGGCGCCGACGCCGTGCACGGCCACAACAACCTGTTCGACGCCACGATGGTGCCCCACCAGATCGGCCTCGGCGCGACGTTCGACCCGGCGCTGGCGCAGCGCCTGGGCCACAGCACCGCGCGCGCCGTGCGCGCGACCGGCGTGGTCTGGGACTTCGCTCCCGTCCTGGACACCGAACGCGACCTGCGCTGGGGGCGCTCGTACGAGCCCTTCGGCGAGGACCCGCTGCTCACCGGCACGCTGGGCGCCGCGACGATCCGCGGCCTGCAGGGCCGCGACCTGTCCAGCCCGAACTCGGTCGTCGCCACGGCCAAGCACTTCGCCGGCTACTCCGCCCCCGACAGCGGCATGGACCGCACCGACGCGACGATCAGCGACTCCGAGCTGCAGTCGATCCATCTGCCGCCGTTCAAGCAGGGCATCGACGCCGGCGTCGGGACCGTCATGGTCAACAGCGGCTCGGTGAACGGCGAGCCGGTGCACGCGTCGCACCACATGCTCACCGACGTCCTGCGCGGCCAGCTGGGCTTCAAGGGCGTGGTGATCTCCGACTGGCAGGACGTCGAGAGCCTCATCACCAAGTACCACGTCGCGCCCGACATGGAGCACGCTGTGGCGCTGGCGTTCGACGCGGGCCTCGACATGTCGATGATCCCGCTCGACGCCGACGGCTTCACGAAGGCCATGAACGCGGCGGTCACCGACGGCCTGCTGCCGGTCAGCCGGATCGACGACGCCGTGTCGCGCATCCTGACCCTGAAGTTCCGCCTCGGCCTCTTCGAGCATCCCTACGTCGATGCCGACAAGGCGAACGCCGCGGTGGAGGACCCGGCCAACCGCACGCTGGCCCGCAAGGCCGCTCAGGAGAGCCTGGTGCTGCTCAAGAACGATGGCGCGCTGCCGTTCTCGCGCCGCACGCGCCGGATCCTCGTCACCGGGCCGGCGTCGGACAGCCCGGCCAACCAGCTCGGCGGCTGGTCGGTCGCCTGGCAGGGCGCGTTCGGCCTGCCGCCCGACATCCCGGTGCCCGACGTCACCACGATCCGCGACGGCATCCAGCAGGCGGCCGGAGCCTTCGCGCGCGTGGTCTGGAGGCAGGGCGCGCCCGTCGCCGACACGACGACGAACCGCAACCCGACGCGCGATCCGCTCAACGACGCGAGCAACCCGACCGCCGTCGCCCAGCGCGCCGACGCCGTCGCCGCCGCCCGGACGGTCGACACCGTCGTCGTCGCGGTCGGCGAGAGCCCGTACGCCGAGGGCCAGGGCGATGACCCCAACCCGCAGCTGACCTCGGCGCAGGCCGCGCTTATCGACGCGCTGAAGGCCACCGGCAAGCCGGTGATCGTGGTCGTCGTCGCCGGCCGCCCGCTGAAGATGGACCACCAGCTCGACGAGGCCGACGCGAGCCTAATGGCCTTCCTGCCCGGCAGCGAGGGCGGCGCCGCCGTCGCCGACACCCTCTTCGGCAGGGCCAACCCCAGCGGCCGTCTGTCGGTCTCCTGGCCCAAGAACTCAAGCGACTTCCCGCTGGCCTACAACGAGCCGGGCAAGGCCTACGACCCGCGCTATGAGTTCGGGTACGGCCTGAGCTACACGGACTTCGCCCTGCGCGGCCTGGAGGTCCGGACGGGCGCCGCCAACGTGCGGGCGAGCGTCAAGGTGCGTAATGCCGGCCGCCGCGCCGGTGACGACACCGTCCTGGCCTTCGTGCAGAGCGCCGACGGCAGCCGCAAGCTGGCCGCCTTCACGCGCGTGCACCTGTGGCCGGGCAGCGTGACGACCGCTCAGCTGGCCTTCAGCCCAACAGCGCTCGGCCTCGAGCCCGGCACGTACACGCTGCAGGTCGGCGACCTCAGCCGGAGGTTCCGCGTGGGCTAGCCTCGCCGACGGTCGTGGCGTCGTGCTCGTAGATCCACGCCACGGTCCGAAACGACCAGTCCGTCGAGCCGCCCGCCATCTCGGCGTCGCGGGCCTGCTGCTCGGGGCCGTCGGGGAGGTGGAAGCGCGTCTTGTTGGTCGTCGACAGCGCCTGGATGCGCGACGCGCGCGGGATGCGCAGCCGCTCGTAGCGGCGTAGGGCCTCGTCCACGTCGCCGGGCGAGTCGGCCAGGCACGCCGCCAGCGTCGCCCCGTCCTCGATGGCCTGCGCGGCGCCCTGGGCCATGAAGGGCAGCATCGCGTGGCAGGCGTCGCCGAGCAGCGTCACCCGGCCCGCCGACCACGTCTCCAGCGGGGAGCGATCGAACAGCGCCCAGATGAACGTCTCGTCGACCGCGCCCAGGATGGCCCGGACCTGCTCGTGCCAGCCCGCGAAGCCGGCGAGCGCATCGGCGACCTTGCCGCGATCGGTCCACGACTCGCGCGTCCACGAATCGCGTTCGATGACGGCGACGAAGTTCACGAAGCGCCCGCCGCTGACGAAGTAGTGCACGAAGTGCCGGCCCGGCCCCATCCACACCTGCGCCGTGACCTCGAGGTCGAGGTCGCGCAAGCGCTCCGCCGGAACCAGCCCGCGATAGGCCACGCAGCCGGTGAAACGGGGGTGCTGAGGCCCGAACAGCAGCCCGCGCGTCGTGGAATGGATGCCGTCGGCCCCCACGACCACGTCGAAGGTCGCACGCGCGTCGTCGGCGAAGCGCAGCTCGACGGCGGCACCGCCATCGACGAGATCCGCGAGGCGGTGTCCGAGATGAACCCGCTCGGCGGGCAGAGCGCCGGCCAGCATCGACAGCAGATCGGCGCGGTGGACCTGGTAGTGCGGGAAGCCGAAGACCTCCTCGACCCGGTCGCCCAGGGGCGCGCGCAGCAGCGTGCGGCCGTCGTCCCAGCGGCGCTGGTGCCAGGCCAGCGGGCGCACGCCCGCCGCGGCCAGCTCCTCGGCGAGGCCGAGCCGATGCAGGACGCGCGAGGCGTTGGGGCTGACCTGGATCCCGGCGCCGACCTCCCCCAGCGTCGACGCCTGCTCGTAGACGTGGACGTCGCAGCCCGCGCGCAGCAGCGCCAGCGCCGCGGTCAGGCCACCGATCCCGCCGCCGACCACTGCGACCGATGGCATCGCAGAAGTGTGGCGGCGGATCGCCGCCGGCGCATCGCGCCCGTCAGCCGGCCGAGTTGGTGAACTGCGCGGTGATGCGGTCCTCGAGCCCCGGGTCGAGGACGAGCAGCACTTCGTCGCCGGCGTCGATGACCGTGTCGGAGTTGGGGACGAAGCCGCGGCCGTTGCGCAGCAGCGAGATGATCAGCGAGCCGTCGGGCAGCTCGACGTCGGCGACCTTCATGCCGGCCGCGGGCGCGCCCTGGCCGACCTCGACCTCGATGATCTCCAGCTGCTCGTCGCGCAGGTCGAGGAGGTGGACCAGGCCGTAGGACGGCACCTCGTGCTCGATCAGGCGCAGGATCAGGTCGGTGGCGCTGACGGCCGGCTGGATGCCGAGCAGGTCGAAGTACTGGCGGTTACGCGGATTGTTGACGCGGGCGATGATCCGCGAGCACAGGTACTTCTCCTTGGCGATCTGGCAGATGAGGATGTTGTCCTCGTCGTCGCCGGTCACCGCGATGGTCAGGTCGGCGCGGTTGATGCCCGCCCGTTCGAGCACCCACAGCTCGGTCGCGTCGCCGTACTGGATGGCGTGCTCGAGCTCCTGCTCGACGGTCAGGTAGCGCGAGCGGTCGCTCTCGATCACGGTGACCTCGTGGTCCTTGGCGATCAGCTCGCGGGCGAGGTTCCAGCCGACCTTTCCCGCCCCGGCAATGACGACGTACACGGGGCCTAGACCTCCAGCGCCCGCTCGAACATCTCGATCGCGTAGCGCGTCGGACAGATCGTGTGCATGCCCTGCTCGGCGTACCACTCGGCGCGCGCCGGGTCCATGACGCGCACGATCACCTTCGGGACGCCGAACTGCTTGGAGGCGATCTGCGCGATCGTGAGGTTGGTGTTGTCGCCGTCGGTGGCGGCGATGAAGACGTCGGCCTCCTCGATGCCGGCCTCGCGCAGCGCGTCGATCTCGAGCCCGTGGCCGACCGTGAAGCGTCCGCCGGCGTCCTCCCACGTCGTGTCCATCCCCGAATCGAGCCGCTCGTGGGAGAGCGGGTCCTCGTCGAGGATCGAGACCTCGTGGCCGGCGGACAGCATCGAGCGCGCCACCTGCGACCCGACGCGGCCGGCTCCTACGATCACCATGAGCGCCATCGCTTTCGGACTCTAGTGGAAGGCCCTCTAGGCGTCCTGCCCTGCCGAGGCCCCGTCACGCGAGGCGACCGCCGCCTCCGGTGGGCGCTTGTCCTCGGACGCGGGCGGCGCGGTGAGGATGACCTGGCACGGCGCCTTGGCGAGCACGTACTTGGTGGCCTCCCCCACGAAGTTGTCCAGCGGGCCGCCGCGGCCGCCGAGCAGCGCGCCGCCGCGGATCTTCGACGGCTCCTCGGCCGCCAACACGACCGCCTGCACGCCGCGGCGCTTGGCCTCCTCAACGATCGCGTGCCCGGCGCGCCTGGCCCGCACGGTCGCCGTGGCGACCTCGACCCCCTCGTACTCCTCCCCCACGGCCTTGGCGCGCGCCAGCGCCGCGCGCGCCTGCTTGAGCTGCGTCTCGGGCAGAGCCGCGTCGATGGGCAGCGACATCGGCACCTCGAAGATCCACAGCGCCTCGATCGTGGCGCCCTTGTCCGCCTCGAAGGCCTCGACGTCCTCCTCGGCCGCCAGCCGCCCGGCGGTCTGCACGATGTCGTCGTCCAGCGGGGTGCCCATGAGCGGCACCAGGATCGAGCCGTACTCGGCCTCGCGGCGCTCGCGGCGCAGCAGCGCCGCCTCCGGCACGGTCACGCGCTTGAAGATCGACTTGCCCTCGCTGGTGCGGTAGACGAGGTAGAGCGTCAGGCCGCCGACCAGCCAGGCCGTGCCGACCCATCGCGCGCCCTGATGCGTGGCGACCAGCCCCACCCACGCCGCGCCACTCAGCACGGCCCCGAGCACCGCCGGCAGGGGCAGGTCGGCCCCGCGGACGCGGATGCTCAGCGGGATGCGGTACGGGCGCGGGGCGTCCGGCTCCTTGTAGCGCAGCACGACGATCGACAAATGCGCGATGGTCAGGCCGATCAGAGCGCCGAAGGCGAAGATGCCCACCATCAGCTCGAGGTCCTGCGGCACGGTGAGCGCCGCCGCCAGCACCGCCGCGATCGAGATCACGACGTACGGCGTCGCGCGCGTCGGGTGCAGCCGGCCGACCCCGCTGGGAATCTGGCGGTTGGTCGACAGCGAGTAGGCCAACCGCGAGAGGCCCATCATGGCCGAGTTGGCGGCCGCGATCAGCGTCACCGCCGCTACGGCCGCGATCACGTACTTCAGCGTGTCGGCCAGCCAGTCGGCCTCGAAGGACTCCGCGATGCCGAGCATCGGCGCGTCGAGGAAGTTGCGCCCGAGCGAGGTCGCGTTGCCGACGACCGGCAGCGCGGTGATCGCCACCACGGCGATGCCCGTGTAGACGACGAGCACGACCAGGGCGGCGGCGCCGACGAGCCGCTTGAGCCCGCGGCGCCCGACCGCGACCTCGCCCGACAGGCCGGAGGCCGATTCCAGGCCGGTGAAGACCACGGTGGCGACGCCGAGCGCGAACACGGTGTCGCCCCACGTCGGCGTGTCGCCGAAGTGGATCGTGTCGGTGATCGTGTCGAGGTGGAAGAAGGCGAACAGCCCGAGCACGATCACGAGGACCTGCAGGCCGATGTCGGCCACCACCAGCGCGGCGATGCGGTTGACGCGCGTCTTGGAGAAACCGCGGATGTTGCGGATCGCGACGTAGAGGATGATCGCGAAGCAGAGGAGCAGCTCACTGGTGCCGCTGCCCAGCGGCCCGTAGAACGCGGCCAGGTAGTTCGTGGCCGAGAAGGCCGTGACCGCGATGAGGATCGTGTAGTCGAGCAGGATCATCCAGCCGGCCACGAAGCTGACGAGCTCGTTGAAGGCATAGCGGGCGAAGACGGTGGCTCCGCCGCGGTCCTGGTGCAGCGAGGCGCCCTCGACGTAGGTCATCGAGGCCAGCACGAAGAACACGCCGGCCAGCAGGTAGACGGCCGGGGTCAGGCCGAGCGCGCGCTGGGCGACCACGCCCAGTGAGAAGTAGATCGCGCTGGCGACCGACGTGTAGATGATCGCGAAGAGCGCGGGCTGTCCGAGGCCGCGCCGGAACATCTATTGGCCGCCCCGCGTGGCCAGGTACAGGCGCCCGGCGCCGGCGGCGATGAAGAGCACGCCGAGCAGCAGGCCGATGAGCGCGCCGCCGAGCACGATCGCCTCGACGAGCAGCGCGATGCCGATGAGCACCATCAGCGAGGACATGACCCGGGTCGCGCCGCGATGGACATCGCGTGGGCTGGGCACGATCTGATGCTACGCCGCCTCGCCGGCAGGTACGCGCACGACCTGCGGCGTCGCCGGATCGGCCTGGATGATGACCCGGCAGGGACGCTCGGCCAGCACGGTCTCGACGGTCTTGCCGAACACCGTCGAGCCGCCGCGGGCCGGCAGCGGGAGCACGATCGCCCTGGCCCCCATCGCGCGCGCCTCGTCGACGATCAGTCGGCCCGCACCGCCGGCACGGACCTTCTCGTAGTGCCCCGTCACGCGCCGACCGCCCTGGAGCTTGGCCTGTTCGATGATCGCCTGGGCGGCAAGCTCCTGCTCGGGCAGCGAGGCGGTGATCGGCGATGACGCCGGGACCGTGATGGTCACCAGCACGTGGATGCCGCGCCGCCGTCGCGCCGCGACCTTGATCGCCGTCGCCATCGCGCCCTCGTAGTAGTGCTTGCCCTCGAGCGCGACGAGGATCGACTCGTACTCGGCCTCGCGCTCGACGACGGGCGCGGGGATGGCGACCTTAACCGTCGAAGTCAGGTCCAGGCCCTGGCGGTGGCGATAGATGGGGTAGACGATGCAGCCGAGCGCCAGCCAGCCCAGGCCGGCGAGGGCGACGTCGACGTGCAGCGCGGTGACGACGATGAAGGCCAGCGCGGTGCCGATGCCCCCGAAGAGCGCGAACAGCGGTATCTCGTAGCCGCGGATGTGGATGTTGCCCGGCCCGCGGTACGGCCGCTTGAAGTCCGGATAGCGGTTGCGCAGGCGGATGACCGAGATGTGCGCGATCGTGAACGACAGCATCGCGCCGAACGCGTACATGTTGCCCAGGAACTCCGCCTTGCCCGGGATCATCGCCACGCAGGCGATGGCGCCGAACAGCGTGATCCCGATCCACGGCGTGCCGAACTTGGGGTGCAGCTGTCGCAGACGATCGGGCACCTGCCGGTGCAGCCCCATCGAGTAGACCAGGCGCGAGACGCCGATGATCCCCGCGTTGGTGGCGATGAAGAGGATCGTGGCCGCCAGCAGGCCGACGTAGATCTCGCCGGCGTTCTGGAAGATCCCGAGGTCGAGCTGCTTGACCACGCCGAGGATCGGGTCGCCCGCGTAGCCGCCCTGGCTCTCGGGCAGGCCGAGCTGCGTCGTGTACTTGCCGTCGGCGTTCTGGGTCACCGGCAGCGCCGAGAGGGCGACCATCGGCAGCAGCGCGTAGATCGCGAAGACGGCGATGACCACCCGGTTGATGGCCGCCGGGATCGTCTTGGTCTCGTCCTTGGCCTCCTCGGCCATGTTCGAGATCGTCTCGATGCCGGTGTAGGCGATCATGCCGACGGGGATGGCCAGGAAGAAGTCCTTCCAGGTCGGCGCGACCCCGAGGTGGACGTTGTCGACCAGCGTCTGGGGCGAGAAGACGAGGAACAGGCCGACGACGACCAGCAGCAGCTGGGTGAGGAAGTCGGTGACCGCCAGCGCGACGTTCACGCCGGCCGACTCCTTGACGCCGACGATGTTGACGGCGCTCAGCACGATGACCACACCGATGCCGAAGAAGATGTCGCCAGGCGAGTGGCGCAGCGCGTCGACCCCGATCACGCTGCCGAAGTAGTGCGGCACGAAGAACGACGAGATCGCGATCGTGATCGTGTAGTTGAGCATCTGCGCCCAGGCGGCGAAGAAGGACGCGAACTCGTTGAAGGCACGCCGGGCGAAGGACGACGAGCCGCCCGCCTCCGGGTACATCGCCGTGGCCTCGGCGTAGGTGGCGGCGGTCAGGTAGAAGATCACGCCGGTGATGACGAAGACGACCGGCGTGAGGCCGAGCGCGAACGACGCGACC
>DATBKW010000096.1:0-9703 GCA_036555665.1 Solirubrobacteraceae bacterium
GCTCGCCCGCCATCTCGGCGAGTTCGGCGAGATTCGCATCACTCGTCTCGACCCCGAGACCACCGTCGCCTGGGAGGGCGACCGCGCACGCGGCACGGTGGAGCTCGAGCCCTCCGGGTGGGGCACGAAGGTGACGATCACCGCCGAGCTGGCGGAAGCGAAACCCGCCGCGGAGCCGCCTGCCCCCGAGCCCGAGCCGCCCGCGGCGGTAGCGGAACCCGGCGCGGAGCCGCTCGCCGTGGGGTCCGCACTCGGACCCGAGGCGGAGCCCGATCCGCACGCCACGGAGCCGCCCGCGGCGGAAGCGGAGCCCGTCGCAGGGCCGCTCGCCGTCGAGGAGGCGCCGCTCGCCGCCGCCGAGGCCGAGCCCGCACCGCCCGCCGAGCCGCAGCCGGCACCGAGGATGGGCTTCTTCGCCCGCCTCTTCGGGCGGCGGCGCAAAGCGGTGGTGGTTGCGGAGCCGGTCGCGGAGCCGGAGCCGGTCGCAGAGCCTGAACGGGAGCCAGTCATAGTGGAGCCGGTCGCAGTGGAGCCGGTCGTGGAGCCCGAGCCTGAGCCGGTCGCCGTCGAGCCGGACCCTGAGCCCGAGCCTGAGCCGGTTGAGCCGGAGCCCGTGGCCGTGGTGGCGCAGCCAGAGCCCGCCGCACCGCTCGGCCTCGACGACGAGCGGGTCCACGCGATACTGACCGGGGTCCTCGATGACCTCGGCTCAGCCCACCACCGGCCGTTCTCGCGCAGCTGACCGGGCGGGGCTGATCCGCCTCGCCCTCGCGGGCGACACGATGCTCGGTCGCGGGGTCGCCGAGCGCCTCCGCGAGAACCCCCGCACGCCGCTCATCGCGCCGGAAGTGGCCGAGGCCGCCGCGAGCGCCGACCGCTTCGTGCTCAACCTCGAGTGCTGCATCTCAGACCGCGGTGAGCGCTTCGCCGATCCGCGCAAGCCGTTCTTCTTCCGCGCGCCGCCGATCGCCGCGCAGCGGCTGGCCGAGCTCGGCGTCGACGCGGTCACCCTCGCCAACAACCACGCGCTCGACTACGGCCCAGTCGCGCTGCTCGACACCCTCGAGCATCTCGACGCCGCCGGGATCGCCCACGTCGGCGCCGGCGCAGACGTGGCCGCCGCGCGCGCTCCGGTCATCCTCGACGGCCTGCGCATCGTGGCGGCCGGCGACCATCCCGGCGCGTTCGCGGCGACGGCCGGCCGCCCCGGCATCGCGTACGCCGATCTGCGCGGACGAGGCGCCCCCGCGTGGCTGCTCGACGCCGCGCGACCGGGCCCCGACGCGGCAACCGTGCTGGTCACCCCCCACTGGGGCCCCAACATGCGGCCCGAGCCGTTGCCCACCGTGCGCAAGGCCGCCGCGGCGCTGGTGGCCGCCGGCGCGACGCTCGTCGCCGGCCACTCGGCGCACGTGTTCCAGGGCGTCGCCGGCCGCGTCCTCTACGACCTCGGCGACTTCCTCGACGACTACGCGGTCGACAGCGGGCTGCGCAACGACCTCGGGCTGCTGTGGCTCGTCGACGTCGACCGAGGCGGGCCCCGGCGCATCGAAGCGCTGCCGCTGAAGCTTGACTTCTGCCACACACGCCTTGCGACGGGCGACGACGCCGCCTGGATCCGCCGCTGCTTCACGAGGCACTGCGCGCGGCTCGGCACCGAGGTGCGCGAGGACGACGGCCGCCTGGTGATCGCCTATGCGCCCGACGCCCGCGCGACCGAGGCCACGTAGCCCACCGCGCTCGTCGGGCGGTCGACCGGCTCCTTCTCCATCGCCCGGGCGACCGCGCGGGCGACGTCCGGCGACAGGTCGCGGCGCGTCTCGGTCAGGTCGGGCGGCGGGTCCTGCAGGTGCGCGAACAGCACGCGCATGCTCGGCCGCCCGCCGAACGGCGGCCTGCCCGTCAGGCACTCCATGAAGACGCAGCCGAGCGCGTAGATGTCGGTGGCCGGGCTGACGTCCTCGCCGCGGATCTGCTCGGGCGCCATGTAGTCCAGCGAGCCGAGCGCCTGGCCGGGCCGCGTGAGGTTGGAGGCCTGGCTGTCCTTGGCCAGGCCGAAGTCCGAGACGTAGGCGGTGTCGCCGTCGAGCAGGATGTTGGCCGGCTTGATGTCGCGGTGCACGAGCCCGCCGACGTGCAGGGCATCGATCCCCGCGGCCGCGCCGGTGAGCAGCGTCAGGGTCGTCTGCAGCCCCAGGGTGCCCTCGGCGGCGATCCGATCGGCCAGCGAGCCGCCCGGGATCAGGCGCTGGACGAGGTAGGGCAGGCCGCCCTCGTCGCCGTGCGCGAGCACCGGAACGACATTGGCGTGATCGATCTTCTGCGCGGCCGCGACCTCGCGCCGGAAGCGCCGCAGAAAGACCTCGTCCTGCGTGAGCTCGGTGGTCACCACCTTGACGGCGACCGGCTCCTCGCCGTCCGCGGCCGCCTCGAAGACGATCCCCATGCGCCCGCGCCCGATGACGCGCGTGATCTTGTAGGGGCCGACGGAGTCGCCCGGCCGCGGCTCGAGGGCAATCTCAGGCATCCGTGCGCGAGCATAGTCGTCCGGCCGCAGCGGCCGCAGCGCGCACGACCCCGGCCGCCGGCCGCAGCGGTCGCAGCGCGCACGACCCGAACTTCCGTCCTGCACCGCTTGCGCCACGCCGCCCCAGCCGGGAGACTGCCGTCCGATCTCGCTATGGAGCGGCGGACACTCGGTGACTACCGAATCGACGGGATCGTGGGGGCAGGGCGCATGGGCGTCGTGTATCGCGCGATCGACGGCTTGGGGCGCCACGTCGCGCTCAAGGTCATGCGCGACGACGTCGCCCTCGACCCGATCTACCAGGAGCGCTTCCGGCGCGAGGGCGGCATGCTCACCGCGCTCGAGCACCCCGGCGTCATCCCGATCCTCGGGATGGGCGAGATCGACGGCCGGCTCTACATCGCCACGCAGCTGACCGAGAGCACGCTGAAGGACGCGATCGTCGCCGGCCCCATCTCGGTCAACGACGCGATGACGATCCTCGCCTCGGTGGCCGACGCCTTGGACGCCGCCCACGCGGCCGGCGTGATCCACCGCGACATCAAGCCCGCCAACGTCCTGCTCGATCCCGGCCCGCGCGCCTATCTCACCGACTTCGGCCTCGCCCGCGACCCCCACGGGATCGCGCTCACCGCGCCCGGCCAGGTGCTGGGGACGATCGACTACATGGCGCCGGAGTTGCTCGAGGGCGTGCGCGTCGGCGGCGCGACCGACATCTACGCGCTGGCCTGCGTGGCGGTCGAGGCCCTGACCGGCACGGTCCCGTTCCCGCACGAGAACGACGCGGCGACGACCTACGCGCACGTCTTGGGGCCGCCGCCGAAGGTCTCCGAGCGCCGGCCCGAGCTACCCCAGGCGCTCGACGCGGTCATCGCCGCCGGCATGGCCAAGGCGCCCGACGCGCGCCCGGCCACGGCCGGCGCGCTGGTGCTGGACATGCTGCGCGCGCTCGGCGAGGCCGAGCCGGTGCTCGCGGCCGACTAGTGGGCCCTCTCGCAACATTCCGCCGGGAAGCCCGTGCGCCGATCACCGCCGGCATCCCGGGCTTCCCGGCGCAACGTCACGAGAAGACCCACTAATGGCGGACTCGGCGACCTCCGAGGCGCTCGGCGGCCGCTACGAGATCGTCGCGCCGATCTCCAGCGGCGCCATGGGCGCCGTCTACCGCGCCGTCGATCGCGAGAGCGGCGACGAGGTCGCGGTCAAGCGGCTGCTCGACGTCCGCCACGCCGCGCGCTTCGAGATCGAGGCGCGACTGCTCGCCAGCCTCAGCCACCCCCGACTGGTCAAGGTGCTCGACCACGACAGCGACGACGAGGGCGCCTACATCGTCATGGAGCTCGTGACGGGCACCGACCTCGGCGCCCTGCTCAAGCGCGACGGCGACCCCGGCCTGCCGCTCGCCGACGGGATCGAGTACGCCCGCCACGGCTGCGAGGCGCTGCAGTACGTCCACGACCAGCAGATCGTCCATCGCGACGTCAAGCCGCCGAACATGATCCTCGGCGGCGACGGCGTCGTGCTCGTCGACTTCGGCGTCGCCCGCGCGCTGGGCGGCGAGGAGGACCAGGGCACGATCGCCGTCGGCACGCCGAAGTTCATGGCGCCCGAGATCCTCGCCGGCGGCACGGTATCGGCGGTCAGCGACGTCTACAGCCTCGCCGCCACGCTGTGGACGCTGCTCGTCGGCTCGCCCCCGCGCTACGGCGACGCCGCCCAGCTCGCCAAGCTCGCGCCCGGCCTC
Organism: Solirubrobacteraceae bacterium; assembly: GCA_036555665.1. Taxonomy (GTDB): domain Bacteria; phylum Actinomycetota; class Thermoleophilia; order Solirubrobacterales; family Solirubrobacteraceae; genus JAOPZW01. The sequence continues at coordinate 4,272 of DATBKW010000096.1, forward strand.
GACCCCGCCATCACCGACGCGCTGGCGGGCGGCCTCGAGCTGCTGCCCGAGGAGCGCATCGCGTCGGCCGCGGCCTTCGCCGAGGCGATCGGCGCGCCGCTGACCGCCGACCGCGGCGAGTCGCTGGCCCAGAGCCTCGGCCGCGCGCCGATCCGCAGGCGGGTGATGGAGGCGATCGTGCGCACCGCCGCCGGCATGTTCGACGCGGCCGCCTGCTCGATCGCCCTGACCGACCCCGCCAACGGCGACCTCGTCTACGAGGCCGCATGGGGCGCCGGCGCCGCCGAGGTCGTCGGGCTGCGGCTCGCGCCCGGCGTCGGCATGGCCGGCGCCGTCGTGGCCAGCGGCGAGGGCGTCGTCGTCCCCGAGTGCCGCAAGGACCCCCGCTTCGCCCGCCAGGTCGCCGCCAAGACCGGTTACGTGCCCTACACGATGGTGGTCACCCCGCTCGTGCGCGACGGCGAGACGATCGGCGTGCTGTCGCTGCTCGACCGCCGCGACGGCGGGCCCTACCAGCAGCGCGATCTCGGCCGCTCCGCGCTGTTCGCCGACCTGGCCGTCGTCGCCCTCGACCTCGACACCTTCCCGCTCAGCTCGACCGGCGGACGCACGTTGCTGGGCTGAAGTTGCCCGCCGCCGACCCCGCGGATACGGTTGGCGCCGATGACCGGCAACGGCACGGATGGCCACTACGACGCAGTCATCGTCGGCTCGGGCTTCGGGGGCTCGGTGACCGCGTACCGGCTCGCGGAGGCCGGCAGGCGCGTGCGCGTCCTCGAGCGCGGCCGCGCCTACCCGCCCGGCTCGTTCACGCGCAGCCCCTACCGCGCGCGCGAGAGCTTCTGGGACCCGCCCCACGGCCTCACCGGCATGTACCACTACTGGTCGTTCCGCGGGATCGACGCCCTCGTCTCCGCCGGCCTGGGCGGCGGGTCGTTGATCTACGCCAACGTCTTCCTGCGCAAGGACGAGCACTGGTTCGTGCAGGAGGACCTGCGCGACGGCGGCTACGAGCACTGGCCGGTCACGCGGGCCGACCTCGAGCCCCACTACGACCGCGTCGAGGCCATGATCGGCCTGCAGCGCTATCCGTTCGACCACGAGCCGTACTCCAAGACGCCGAAGACGATCGCCTTCAAGGCCGCGGCCGAGGCCAACAACATGGAGTGGTTCCTGCCCCCGCTGGCGGTCACCTTCGCCAACGAAGGCCGCGATCCGGTGCCCGGCGAGCCGATCGAGGAGAAGCTGCCAAACCTCCACGCCCGCGCGCGCACGACCTGCCAGCTGTGCGGCGAGTGCGACGTGGGCTGCAACTACGGCGCCAAGAACACGCTCGACTACAACTACCTCACGCACGCCGCCCACCGCGGCGCCGAGATCAGCACGCTGTGCGACGTGCGCAGCTTCGAGCCGCGCGAGGGTGGCGGCTACACCGTCCACTACGCGCAGCTCAGCGAGGGAACGCCGGCCGACGACGGCCGGCCGGCGGTGCTGAAGACCGTCACCTGCGACCACCTGATCCTCAGCGCGGGGACGCTCGGCACCACGAGCCTCATGCTGCGCAACCGCGGCGCCTTCCCGCGCCTCAGCCGCCGCCTCGGCACCCGCTTCTGCGGCAACGGCGACCTGCTGACGCTGGCGATCAACTGCCGCGAGATGGTCGACGGCAAGCCCACGCCGCGGATCGTCGACCCGGGGTACGGGCCCGTCATCACCAGCACGGCCCGGATGCCCGACGCGCTCGACGGCGCGGAGGGCCGCGGCTTCTACCTGCAGGACGCCGGCTACCCGCAGCAGCTGGCCTGGATCCTGCACGTCATCGCCGCGCCCAAGTCGATCTGGGCGTGGCGCGCGGCGGGCTGGTTCCTGGTCAAGAACTGGCTGCGCGGGACGCCCGACACCGACGTCACCGCCTACATCGCCGACCTCATGCAGTCCGCCGAGCTGTCGGCCGGGGGGCTGCCGCTGCTGGGCATGGGGCGCGACATCCCCGACGGGCGCATGTTCCTGCGCAACGGCCGCCTCGACCTCGACTGGACGCGCAAGCGCTCCAACGACTACTTCGCGCGCCTGCGCACGACCTCGCGCGGCTTCGCCCACGCGCTGGGCGGCCGCTACGCCGACAACCCGCTGTGGTTCCTGCGGCGCGTGATCACCGTCCACCCACTCGGCGGCTGCCCGATGGGGCGCGATGCCACCGAGGGCGTCGTCGACCCCTACGGCAACGTGTTCGGCTACCCCGGATTGCACATCGCCGACGGCTCGATCATGCCCGGCCCCGTCGGGCCCAATCCGAGCTTCACGATCGCGGCGATGGCCGATCGCTTCGCCGACCACATGCTCGAACCCCACCGCGCCGCTGCGGAGGCGGCCGCCGCATGACCTCAACCGTCCGCTTCACCGAGGAGATGCTCGGCCACGTCACCTTCGGCGAGGCCGACTTCGCCCGCGGCGCCGAGCCCACGCGCGACGGCTCCGGCGCGCTCATGTTCCACCTGACCATCGAGGTCCAGGACATGGCGCAGTTCGGCACCGATCCGCTGCGCCGCGCCGCCGCCACCGGCTATCTGCACTGCGACGCGCTCGGCGGGCGCCTGGCGGTCGAGCAGGGCTGGTTCAACCTGTTCGTCGACACCGAGCCGGGCGTCAAGAAGATGTTCTACCGGCTGTGGTTCCGCGACGGCGTCGGCCACCCGCTGACGCTCACCGGCTTCAAGCTCGTGCGCGACGACGCGGGCTTCGACGTCTGGAAGGACACCACCACGCTCTTCACCCACGTCCTGCGCGGCCACGTCGAGGCCGGTGGCGATGCGCAGGCCGAGCTCGTCGCGTCCGGCGTGCTGCGCATCCGCGTGCGCGACTTCGCCAGGCAGCTGACGACCTTCCGCGCCGGCGGCCCGAACCTCGGCGCCCAGCTCGGCGCCCTGGTCAAGTTCGGCTGGATCTTCGTCGGCCAGCTCGCCCAGGCCTACCTGCGCAAGCGCCGCTGACCATGTTCGGGCGGCGCAAGGACCAACGGCTGAAGGCGGCCAGCGAGGCGGGGCGCGCCCCGTCGGGCCGCACCCGCGTGCTCGGCGTGCTGGCCGGCAGCGCGGTGATCGCGGTGTTCAGCGCCGAGGCAACGCGCATCTGGCGCCTCGGGATGCTGCCCGTCAGCCGCCAGGAGCTCGACGAGGAGCGTTCGAGCAACCGCGCGATGATGGCGGTCGTGGTCGTGCGGGAGGGCTACAAGGTCAGCCGCACGCGCGAGAACTCGCTGTTCAACATGCTCGCCGGGTTCACCGTGACCTTCGGGATCACGCGCTGGATCACCTGGATGATCCGCACACGCGGCGGCATCGGGCCGATCAAGGACGTCAAGGTCGGCTCGCGCCACATCCACCACTTCATCCCCGGCGGCCTGCTCAGCCTGGCCGCGGGCGGCGTCGCCATCGGCATGAAGGGCTCGGAGTACGACCGCTACCTGGCGATCCCGTTCGGGGTCGGCGTCGCCCTCGTGCTCGACGAGTCGGCGCTGCTGCTCGAGCTCGAGGACGTCTACTGGACCGAGGAGGGCGTCCTCAGCGTGCAGATCGTCTTCGCCGCGATCGCGCTGCTGGCGGCGATGGCCTACCTGATCCGGATCCTGCGCCACCCCGAGGGCCAGGACTCCGAGACCGACTGGGAGCTCGCGGCCAAGGCGTGGGACGACCTGCAGATGATCCCCGGCGGCGCGAGCGGGACATCGCCGGGCATCGGGCCCTGAGGTCGGCACCCGTGCTCGCGCTCGCGCGCTTCGGCGCCGATCCCCTGAAGTTCCTCGACGGCCTGCGCGCCGACGGGCGCGCGATCGTCCCGTTCACGCTGGGCAACCTGCACTGCCACCTGCTGACGAAGCCCGAGCACGTCAAGCAGGTGCTCGAGAGCGAGGAGTGGCCGCCGCTCTCGCGCGGGCGGATGATGGCGCTCGACCACTGGTACGGCGGCGGGGTGATCCTCACCGAGGGCGCCGAGCACCATCGCCAGCGCGACGAGCTGTGGAAGCCGGTCCTCGCCGACCCCGCGGCGGCGGCCGGCACCGCCGTGGCCCGCGCCGCCCGGCGCGCGGACTCCTGGGCCGAGGGCGCGCCGATCGAACTCTTCACCGAGCTGCGCGCGCTGTCGTGGGCGATCGAGTGGGAGAGCCTGACCGGCGAGGACCTCGACGCGTCGCCCGAGCTGCTGAAGGCCCAGGAGGCCGGCATCGACGCGATGCAGTGGCTGCTGGGCCCGTTCGGCTCGGCGCGCTGGAACGCGCCGCTGCCGGCGAGCGCGCGAACGCGCGCCGCCCGCGAGCGGCTCGACGGCGCCATCGACGCCATGATCGCCGAGCGCCGAGCGCGCCCGCGCGAGGACGTGCTGAGCCGGTTCGTCGAGCGCGAGAGCGACGACGGGCTGGTGCGGGCGTCGTTCAAGCAGTGGCTGGGGGCCGATCTCCTGCACGTGGTCTTCACGTGGACGCTGCACCTGCTGGCGACGCACCGTGACGTCGAGGCGCGTTGGCACGCCGAGCTCGACGAGGTGCTCGGCGGGCGCCCCGCGACCGCCGACGACCTCGGCGCGCTCGTCTACACCCGGCGGGTGGTGAAGGAGGCGCTGCGCCTCTATCCGCCGATCCCGGGCTTCTTCCGCCAGGTCACCGCCGACTACGCCGTCGACGGCACCACCATCCCCGCGCAGCACGTGATCGTGATGAGCCAGTGGGTCACGCACCGCGACGCCGCGCTGTGGCCCGATCCGCTGGGCTTCGACCCCGAACGCTGGGCCGACGGCGCGCCGCGCCCGCCCGAGATCTCCTACTTCCCGTTCTCGGCCGGCCCGTACGAATGCCACGCCCGCGGGCTGGCCACCATGGAGGCGATCCTCATCCTGGCCACGCTCGGCCAGCGGTGGGCCTTCCGGCCGGTCGACGACCGCGAGCCGCGGCCGGTGGCGACAGGGACGCTGGCACCGAAGGGCGGGTTGCGGATGGCGCCGGTGCGGCGCTGACGGTCTGCTGCGTGCGCTTGCGGCGCGGCGAGGCCAGGGCACCGAGGGAGGGCGGCCCGGTCGTGGGCGGGGCACCGGAGGCGCACGCGTCCTGCGCAATCGTGCGCGTTTCGGAGCCCGTCCCGCCGCCGCTCTCTGGGGGTGGGCTGCATTGACCTAAATAGTCACTGTCAATCCAGCCCACCCCCTTGTGGGCGCGCGAGAGGTGTTGCGAAACACGCGCGGGTGTCACCACATGCGCACGCGCCCGCCCTCCCTCGATGCCATCGGCGAGCGGCAGCGCAAAACGCCCCCTCGCGCACTGAGCTCCGCCGCGGAGCGCCGCAGCTACGTCGTGACCAGCGGCTGCTCGGCGGCCGGCTCGACCGGCGCCTCGCCGCTCTCGAAATCGATCTCCGGCAGCCAGCGGTCGAAGGGGGCGGGCA
>DATBKW010000097.1:0-11388 GCA_036555665.1 Solirubrobacteraceae bacterium
CGACGTGCGGCTGGACCTCGAGGCCCATCCGGACCTGCTGAGCATCGGGCCGAGCTCCGTCCTCTACGCGATCGCCGACCGCATCGTCGACGACTACATCGCGGTCATCGACGGGATCGCCGTCGACGTCGAGGAGGTCGAAGTCGACGTCTTCTCGGGATCCAACTCCAATCCGGCCGAGCGCATCTACCGGCTCAAGCGCGAGGTGCTCGGCTTCCGCCGCGCCGCCAGCGCGCTCATCGGCCCGATGCAGCGGCTGTCGTCCAAGCAGGCGGGCCTGCCGATCGACCCGCGCACCGGCGAGTACTTCCGCGACGTCCACGACCACCTGATGCGCGATGTCGAGCGCATCGCCGGGTTCGACGAGCTGCTGACCAACGCGCTGCAGGCCAACGTGGCCCAGATCACCATGCGCGACAACCAGGACATGCGCCGTCTCTCGGCGTGGGTGGCCATGATCGCCGTGCCGACGATGGTCTTCGGGCTCTACGGCATGAACTTCGAGCACATGCCCGAGCTGGGGTGGGCCTATGGCTATCCCGCGGTCGTCCTCGTGGTACTCGCGATCTGCGCGCTGCTGTTCCGCGCGTTCAAGCGCTCGGGCTGGCTCTGACTACCTAGGCGCGCCGTTGGAGTCGCAGTTTGCGCCGACCGCGCTCCCGGTATTGCCGCGGCATGGCCACATCGGAATCGTCAATCGCCGAGCTCGTCAAGCAGCTCTCGGAGCAGACGAGCAGGCTGGCTCATCACGAGGTCGAGCTCGCCAAGGCCGAGCTCGCGGTGAAGGGCAAGCGCGCGGGTCAGGGCGCCGGCATGCTGGGCGGCGCCGGCCTCTTCGGGCTCTATGCGCTCGGCGCACTCACCGCCGCCGCGATCCTTGCGCTCGCGACGGCGGTCGCGGGCTGGCTTGCGGCGCTGATCGTCGCCGCCGTCTACGGGGCGATCGCGGGCGTGCTCGCGCTGACGGGCAAGAAGAAGGTGACCGCGGCGACGCCGCCGGTCCCCGAGCAGGCAACCGAGAGCGTGAAGGAGGACGTGCGATGGGCGAAGAGCCGCGCACAGGCGGGACGCAGGTGACCGATCAGGGCACGCGCGAGCCGGCCGAGATCCGCAGCGACATCGAGGTCACGCGCCGCGAGCTGGGCGACACCGTCGAGGCGCTCGCCGCGAAGGCCGACGTCAAGGCGCAGGCACAGAAGAAGGTCGCCGACGTCAAGCAGACGGTCGACGCCAGACGACGGAAGCTGATGGGCAGGGCGCGCGAGGCGACGCCGGACAACGCCGGCTCGGCGGCGTCCGGCGTGGCGACGAAGGCGCGCGAGCATCCCGTGCCGCTCGGCCTGGCGGGCGCGTTCGTCGTGGGCCTGCTCGTAGGGCGGATGCTCAGCCGGGGATAGGGGTGCCAGGCGGCTGGTCATGTTGCCAGTCGCACAAAGCTTCTGGTAATCTCGCCTCCGCCAGCGAGGAGAGGACTGACCATGCCCGTAGGCGAGGCGACGCTGCCCCTGTCGATCCGCGAGCTGCAGCGCACGTGCGAGCCGCTCGAACGCGCCACGGCGCTGCCCGGTGCGGCCTTCACCGACGACCGCGTCCTGCAATGGGAGCTCGAGAACGTCTTCATGGGCGGTTGGATCACGGTCGCGCACTCCGACCAGCTGAGCGCGCGCGGCGACTACGTCATGGTCGAGATCGGGCGCGAGAGCGTGTTCGTCATCGCCGACGACGACGGCGCGCCGCACGCGTTCCTGAACACCTGCCGCCACCGCGGCGCGCGGATCATGCAGGAGCCCGAGGGCCGCGTCCCACGCATCCAGTGCTCCTACCACGCGTGGTCCTATGCCTTCGACGGCGCCCTGCGCAGCGCGCCGCACACCGACGAGATCGAGGACTTCGACCCGCGCTGCTACGGGCTGAAGGCCGTGCGCACCGCGGTCGTCGAGGGGCTGGTCATGATCGACCTGACCGGGAACGCGCCGTCCGCCGAGGAGCACATCGGCGAGCTCGCGCCGATGCTCGCGCACTACCGCCTCCCCGAGCTGCGGCGCGCGCAGCGCATCGTCTACGAGGTCGACGCCAACTGGAAGGCGATCGCCGAGAACTACAGCGAGTGCCTGCACTGCCCGGGCGTCCATCCCGAGCTCAACCAGCTCAGCCACTACCTCTCCGGCGACACGATCACCGGCGCCGGCGCCTGGTGCGGCGGCTCGATGATCCTCCGCGACGGCGCGCAGACGATGGGCCGCGAGGGCGGCCACCAGCGCCCGCCGATCGCGGGTCTGACCGACGACGACGCGCGCTCGGTCCTCTACTTCCTGCTCTTCCCCAACACGCTCGTCTCGCTGCACCCCGACTACGTGATGCTCCACACGCTGTGGCCGCGGGCCGCCGGCCGCACCGAGGTCGTCTGCGAGTGGCTCTTCGAGCCCGCGACGATGGCCGCCGACGGCTTCGACCCGTCCGATGCGGTCGGCTTCTGGGACCAGGTCAACCGCGAGGACTGGCACGTCTGCGAGCTCACCCAGAAGGGCATGGGCTCGCGCGGCTTCGAGCCCGGCCGCTACACCAGCCAGGAGCACGACGTGCACTCCTTCGACCTCATGGTGGCCGAGCGCTACCTCGAGGCCCTCGGCGCGAGCGTGGAGATGGCGCGATGAGCTTTGCCGCCAACGGCAACGGCAAGCGCCCCGACTTCGACGCGATCGTCGTGGGCGGCGGCCACAACGGGCTGACCGCCGCCGCCTACCTGCAGCGCGCCGGCCTGCGGGTGTGCGTGCTCGAGGCGCGCGACGTCCTCGGCGGCGCCTGTGTGACCGAGGAGGTGTGGCCCGGCCACCGTGTCTCGCGGGCCTCCTACGTGGTCTCGATGCTCCAGCCCAAGGTCGTCGCCGACCTCAAGCTGCGCGACTTCGGCTACCACCCGATCCCGCTTGACCCCGAGTTCGCCACCTTCGCCGCCGACGGGCGCCCGATCCTGCTGCCCAACGACGAGAAGATCGCCTACGAGCAGGTCGCGCGCGTCTCGCGCAAGGACGCCGAGGCGCTGGCGCCGTTCAACGCACTGTTCGAGAAAGCCGCGCGCTTCCTCAAGCCGATGATGCTGAAGGCCCCGCCCGCGGCCGGCTCCAAGCGCCCTGGCGACGTCTTCGAGCTGCTGCGCGAAGCCGGGCGCGCCGCGGGCCTGAGCCGGCGCGACCTGATGGACATCTTCCGGCTGATGACGATGTCGGTCGGCGACCTGCTCGACGACTTTTTCGAGACCGACGAGCTCAAGGGCGCCTACGCGTCGAGCGGCGTCGTCGGCGTGTGGGCGGGCCCGTACACGCCCGGCACCGCCTACAACCTCCTGCACCACGCGCTCGGCGAGGTCGACGGCGTGCAGGGCGCCTGGGGGCACGTTCGGGGCGGGATGGGCGCGATCTCGGGCGCGATCGCCGCCAGCGCCCGCGCCGCCGGTGCGACCATCCGCACCGGCGCGCCGGTGGCCTCGATCGACGTCGACAACGGCCGCGTCACCGGCATCACGCTCGCGAGCGGCGAGACGATCAAGGCGCCGATGGTTCTCTCGGGCGCGCACCCCAGGCGCACGGTGCTCGACCTCGTCGGCGCCGAGCACTTCCCCGACCAGGTCGCCGAGGACATGCGCCGCTACCGCAGCCGTGGCGGCTCGGTCAAGGTCAACGCGGTGCTCTCCGAGCCGCCGCGCTACGTCAACGCGCCCGAGGACGTCAGCGAGCAGCTCCTGCACGCGAGCGTGGCGATCGCGCCGTCGGTGCCCTATCTCGAGCGCGCGTGGCAGGACGCCACGCTCGGCCGTCCCGCCGAGGGCCCGTACATCGAGGTCGAGGTGCCCACCTCGATCGATCCGTCGCTGACCGACGACGGCACGACCGTGCTGACGATGTTCACCCAGTACGGCCCGCACGCCGCCGAGGACTGGCCCGACGGCGCGCGCGAGGCCTACGCCGAGCGCTGCTTCGACATCCTCGCCCAGCACGCGCCCAACGTGCGCGACGCGATCGTCCACTACGAAGTGCTCGCGCCGCCCGACCTGGAGGTGATCTTCGGGCTGGAGGGCGGCTCGATCTTCCAGGGCGAGCAGGGCCTCGACCAGATGGCGTTCATGCGCCCGTCGCCCGAACTGGCGCGCTACGCCACGCCCGTGCACGGCCTGTACCTGTGCGGCGCGGGCACGCACCCCGGCGGCGGCGTCATCGCGGCGGCAGGCCACAACGCGGCGCACCGCGCGCTGCGCGACCTGCGCGCCGACCGCTACCGCACGCGGCTTCGCCATCCCGTCGCGGCCGTGCGCGGCTGAATGGACATTCAGTCCACAACCACCGGTCCGATCGGGCAGATGTTTCGGTTCGGACTTGACAGCGGTCTGTCGCGTCGGATAGTGGTCGGCCTGCTTTGAACGAGCCTTCAAAGGCGACGGAGGAGGGACTGTCGCGACGCTCGCTGCTGCGCCGCGGTGGGGCTTTGGCTCTCACCGGCGGCGCGGCCGCGGCGTTGGCCGGCTGCGAGAACACGACGACGCCGGTGGCGGCGGGCAACGTGGGCGGCGGCGGCAAGGGCATCCTCGGGGATCCGACGGCGGGCGGGCCGGTCGACAGCGCCGGCATCCCGCTCGCGCGCAAGGACTACCCGGTCACCCTGCCCAAGCTCGGCGACGCCGTCGCCAGCTCGGCCAAGCCCGAACGCGGCGGCGAGCTGCAGATCTACAACTACGCCGACTACCTCAACCCGGAGGTCATCAAGGCGTTCGGCAAGCAGGAGGGCGTGAGCGTCCGCGTCACCACCTTCGACACGCTCGACGAGGCGTTCTCGAAGCTCAGCACCGGGCGCCTGCAGTTCGACGTCATCTTCTCCACGCCCGATCAGCTCTCGCGGCTCGTGGGCCGCAAGCTCATCCAGCCGCTGAACTTCGAGCTGATCCCGAACCTGCAGAAGAACGTCTGGCCCGAGCTGCACAGCCCGTTCTACGACGTCGGCCCGCGCTACAGCGTTCCCTACACCGTCTACACGACGGGCATCGCCTGGCGCAACGACCTGCTCGGCTTCGACCCGAGCAAGATGGAGCAGCCGTGGAACGCCTTCTGGTCGCCGGAGGCCAAGAAGTACCGCGGCAAGGTCGCCATCCTCGACGACTCGCGCGAGGGGCCCGGCATGGCGCTCATGCGCCGCGGCGTGACCGACCTCAACACCGAGGACCCGGATCTGCTCGCGCAGGCGGGCAAGGACCTCAAGGAGCTCAACGACCTCGTCGGCGTGAAGGTCTCGATCGCCGACTACGAGACGGTGCCGGCCGGGCGCGTGCTGCTGCACCAGGGCTGGTCGGGCGACATGATCGCCGGCGTCATCTCCTACATGCCCAAGGGGGTCAAGCCCGACGTCCTCTCCTACTGGTACCAGCATCAGGGCGGGCCGATCTTCAACGACTGCATCTGCGTAGCCGCCAGCGCCGAGAAGCCGGTCATCGCGCATCGCTTCCTGAACTACCTGCTGGACAACAAGGTCAGCTACGAGAACTTCGTCGGCTACGTCGGCTACCAGACGCCGCTCACCGCGATCGACGCACAGAAGCTCTTCGACGACGGGATCCTGCCCAAGTCGCTGAACGAGGCCATCGTCACCCGCGAGGCCTACGCGAACGGCAACGCCTACCTGACGCTCTCGGCCAAGGGCCTGCAGCTCTGGGACAAGACCTGGGCGTCGTTCCGAAACGGGTAGGTCACCTTGGGGTCGCGCTGGATCTGGAGAGTGCTCGCGCTTCCCGGCCTGGCGTGGCTGGCGCTGTTCTTCGTCGTCGCCTTCTACGCGATCATCAGCGTCGGGCTGGGGAATGTCACGACTCTGTACGAGCCGGTCCCGCACTGGAACCCGCTGGACTGGAACGTCGGCTACATCTGGGCGGGCCTGAAGTCGGTCCTGCCGGGCGGCGACACGTGGGACACGTTCCTGCGCACGATCGTCTACGTCGTCGTCGCCGTCGCGCTGTCGCTGGCCATCGGCTACCCGGTCGCGTGGTACGCGGCGCGCCACGCCGGCCGCTGGCGCGGGCTGATCCTCGTGCTGCTCGTCCTGCCCTTCTGGATCAGCTACCTGATGCGGATGTACGCGTGGACGAACCTGCTCGCGCAGAACGGCTACGGGACGCGCACGCTGCACGCGCTGTCGATCGACACGCTGTTCCAGAAGATCGGGCTGCTGGACGGCACCGACTGGCTGGGAGGCCAGCACATCGCGGTGATCCTCGCGCTCGTCTACGGCTACGTGCCCTACCTCATCCTGCCGCTGTTCGCGGCGCTGGACCGCATCGACCAGCGCCACATCGAGGCCGCGCGCGACCTCGGCGCCTCGCCCTTCGGCGCGTTCTGGCGCGTCGTCGTGCCGCTGTCCAAGACGGGCACCCTGGCCGGCATCGTCCTCATCGCGCTGCCGATGTTCGGCGACTACTACACGCCCGACCTGATCTCGGGCTCGCCCAAGACGTCGATCCTGGGCAACGCGATCAACGGCTACGTGCAGGGCGGTCCGGACAAGTCCCTGGGGGCGGCGCTGACCATCCTGCTCTCGCTCTTCCTGCTCATCTTCATGCTCTATTACCTGCGCGTGGTGCGGGCCGACCAGCGCGCGGCGGCGGGGGCCACGTGAGCGCGACCTCGGTCGAAACCGCGGCGACGAAGGAGCGCGTGAGCCTGCGCGACCGGCTTGCCAACCCGTGGGGGCGGCCGCGCTTCCTGGCGATCGTCACCTGGGTCTACATCATCTGGTCGCTGGTCCCCGTGCTGCTGGCGATCCGCTTTGCGTTCAACTCGGGCCGCTCGCGCACGTCGCTGCAGGGCTGGTCGCTGCGCTGGTTCTGGCAGGACCCGACGCTCAGCGTGTTCCACGACCCGACGCTGCAGTCCGCGCTGACGCACAGCCTCGAGCTCGCCCTCATCGTCATGGCCATCGCCACCCCGCTGGGCACCGCGCTGGCCCTGGGCATGCGGCGCTGGATCGGGCCCGGCTCGGGCATTGCGAACATCGTTCTGCTGCTGCCGCTCGTCACGCCGGAGCTCGTGTTCGCGGTCGGCATGTTCCTGCTCTTCACGACCGCCTTCGGGTTCATAGGCCTGGGCACGACGGCGCAGGCGATCGGGCAGGTGACGTTCACGCTCTCCTGGGTGGTGCTCATCGTGCGCGGCCGGCTGGCGACGATCGGGCGCGACGTCGAGGAGGCCGCGGCGGACCTGGGAGCGCCGCCGCTGCACGTCGTCGGGCGTGTGCTCCTGCCACTGCTGGTGCCGGCGATGGCCGCGAGCCTCCTGGTCTCGTTCGCGCTGTCGATCGACGACTTCGTCGTCAGCCAGTACCTGGCCTCCGGCGCCGACACCACGACCGTGCCGATGCGGATCTACTCGCAGGCCCGCGGCGGGCCGACGCCCGCGCTCAACGCGCTCGCGACGATCATGCTCGGGTTCACGCTGTTCGCGCTCGCGCTCGCCTACTTCGTGTACCAGATGATGACCCGCGGCGAGACCAAGGAGTCGGCCGTGAAGACACTCGCGATGGAGATGGGGTAGTGATCGCGCATGAGCGAAGGTGACATCCGTCTCGTCGGCCTCGTCAAGCGCTTCGGCGACGCGGTCGCGGTCAACGGCATCGACCTGCACGTCACGCCCGGCGAGTTCTTCACCATGCTGGGCCCGTCGGGCTGCGGCAAGACGACGACGCTGCGGCTCATCGCGGGATTCGAGCGCCCGACCGAGGGCAAGATCCTTCTCGACGGCAACGACATGTCGCGCACGCCGCCGCACAAGCGGCGCGTCAACACGGTGTTCCAGAGCTACGCGCTCTTCCCGCACAAGTCCGTCTACGACAACGTCGCCTTCGGGCTGCGCTACCAGCGCGTCACCAAGGCCGAGGTCAAGCGCCGGGTCGGCGAGGCGATGGCGCTCGTGCGCCTGGAGGAGTTCGGGCAGCGACGGCCCAGCCAGCTGTCCGGCGGCCAGCAGCAGCGCGTTGCGCTGGCGCGCGCGCTCGTGCTCGAGCCGCCCGTGCTGCTGCTCGACGAGCCGCTCGGCGCGCTCGACGCGCGCCTGCGCATCGACCTGCAGGTCGAGCTCAAGCGCATCCAGGAGCAGCTCGAGGTCACCTTCATCTACGTCACGCACGACCAGGACGAGGCGCTGACCATGAGCGATCGGGTCGCGGTCATGCGCGCGGGCAACATCGAGCAGTGCGACGAGCCGCGCGTGCTCTACGAGACGCCGGCGACGGCGTTCGTGGCCAACTTCCTCGGCGCCTCGAACCTGGTGCCGGTGGCGGTCGGCCAGTCGCACGGCGACGGCACGCCGCTCAGCCTCGGGTCCTTCGACCTGCGCGCCGAGAACTGCCCGCTGGGGCACGGCGAGGACGCGGTGGCCATGATCCGCCCGGAGAACGTCCGCCTCGAGCCGCACGGCACCACCGGCGAGAACCGGGTGCCCGGGATGGTCGAGGAGGTCGTGTACCTCGGCTTCCATCAGGAGGTGCGCGTTCGCCTGGCCAACGGGACGCTGGTCAAGGTCGACGTCCCCAACGACGACGAGCAGGCCGAGCTCGAGCAGGGCGATCCGGTCTGCGTGCACCTGCCCGCGCGGCACCTGCGCGTGCTGGCGGCCGACGCCGCCGTCCCGTCGGCACCGGCAGCCGAGGAGCCGGTCGTCGCCGCATGAGCAAGCTGCCCACCTCGCCGCGCGCGGCGCGCCAGGACACGCGGCGCGCCGAGCTGATCGAGGCTGCGCGCAGGGTGATCCAGCGGCGCGGCTTCGCCAAGGCGACGGTGGGGGCGATCACCAGCGAGGCCGGGGCGAGCCTCGGGCTGCTCAACTACCATTTCGCGTCGCGCGACGAGGTCGTCGCCGAGGCGTTCGCGGCGGCGGCGCGCGAGGACCTCGGCATGCTCGAGGAGGCCTCGCGCCGCCACGACGATCCGCCCGATCGCCTCGCGGCCGTGCTCGAGCTCTACGACTGGGACGACCGCGAGGCCTGGCGCATGTGGATCGACGCGTGGGGCGAGGGCGTCCACACCGACGCGCTGCGCACGACGCTCGAGTCCTTCCAGCGCGGCTGGCGCGCCGTGCTGGCCAACGTGCTGGCCGACGGCGACCGCCAGGGCTCGTGGCGCTGCTCGGACCCGGAGGACGTCGCCGGCCGGCTCGTGGCCGCGCTGGACGGCATCGGGCTGCACAGCACGCTGCACCCCGACGACGTCTCGATCGAGTCGGCGGCGGCCTGGGCGCGGCGGCTGACCGAGCTCGAATTGGGGGTGAGTCTGCCGGGCGCCCCGGCCGCTGCGCCGGAGCGCCCGGCGCCGACGCCGTACGAAGCGCGGATGGCGATCCGCGGCCGCGACCTCGATGCCACCGGGCGCGTGCACCCGGCCGTGCTGCTGACCTACCTGGGCGAGGCGCGCGAGGCCTGGCTGGAGGCGCGCCTGAGCGCGCTGGGCGCGGCGCCCAGCCTCGACGTCGCCCACGTCACCGCCGACTTCCGCCATCCGCTGGCGCGCCGCGACGCCGAGGTCGTCGTGCGCTGCGCGCTCGACGGCATCGCCGCGACGAGCGTTCGCACGCGCGAGACGATCGAGACGATCGACGGCGCGCTCGTGGCCAGCGCCGCGGCCATGGTCGTGGTCACCGGCGAGGACGGCGAGCCGCGGCCGCTGACCGCGGACGAGCGGGAGGCGCTGCTCTCGTGAAACCCCTAGGGCAAGTCCTCAGGTACCCCGAGCTCGCCCACGAGCGCCGCCCAGATCTCGGCCCGCGCGCGCTGCAGCGGCATGCGCGGGTCCTCGGTCAGCACGCGGATGCCGTAGCCGTCGATGAGCGCCAGCAGGCGGTCGGTCATGCGGTCGACGTCGCACTCGCGCAGCTCGCCGGTGGCGATCCCCTCGGCGATCGCCTCGCTGAACCACTCAAAGAGGCGCGCGTAGAGCCGCGCCGCGACCGGGCGCAGCGCCGGGTCGCGCGCGCTGCGCAGCCACAGCTCGATCCAGAGCACGAAGTCGTCGTGCAGCGCGGTGTCCGTGGGCAGGCACTGGTCGATCATCGCGGCCAGGCGCTGGGCCGCGGTCGCGCGGCCCTCCTCGAGCGTCGCGAGGCGCACGTCGCCGGCGCGCTCGTAGGAGTGCTCGAGCGCCTCCTCGAGCAGGGCGTCGCGCGAGGCGAAGTGGTAGTGCACGAGCCCGGCCGACACCCCGGCCTCGATTGCGATCCGCGCGATGCGCACGTTGTCGATGCCCTCGCGCGCGATGAGGCGCACCGCCGCGTCGAGCAACCGTTCCCGTCCCGGTGACCCCACCTCAGAGCTGATGCAGACAACCCTAACGCCGACCCCCCACCAAACAGAGCTCCAGGCCCGAGCGCGCGCCTTCGTCGAGGAGGTGCTCATGCCGCTGGAGGAGCAGGCCGAGCGCGCCCGCGGCCGCCTGCCGCCCGAGCGCATCGACGAGATCCGCAGCGAGGCGCTCGCCCGCGGGCTGGCCGGCGGCCTGCATGCCGTCGAACACGGCGGGCAGGGCTGGAGCCACCTCGAGTGGTTCCTCGTCGAGGAGCAGTTCGGGCGCATCACCAACGCGCTGTCCTGGCACGTGCCCAGCGCCTACAACGTCCTCGCCCACGGCTCGCACGAGCAGATCGAGCGCTACCTCAAGCCCGCGCTGCGCGGCGAGCTGCACGACGCCTACGCGGTCACCGAGGAGCACGCGGGCTCGGACCCGTCGCGGATCGCCACGACCGCCACGCGCACCGACGCCGGCTGGCGCATCGACGGCGAGAAGTGGTTCGTCACCTATGGCGACGTCGCCGCCGTGTACATCGTCATGGCCAGGGCGCTGGTCGACGGCGCCGAGCTGCCGACGCTGTTCCTCGTCGATCGCGGCACGCCGGGCATCGAGGTCGTCGACGACCCGCCGTTCACGCACAGCTAGCCGCACGGCCACCCGACGCTGCGCTTCTCGGGCGTCGAGGTCGGCGACGACGCGATCGTCGGCGGCCTGGGCGGCGGCGAGGATCTGCAGCGCGGCTGGTTCGCCGAGGAGCGCCTGGGCATCGCTGCGCGCGGCGTCGGCGCCATGTGGCGGCTGATCGAGGAGACCACCGCCTGGGCGCTGGCGCGCGAGCAGGGCGGGCAGCGGATCATGGACTACCAGGGGGTGTCGTTCCCGCTGGCCGACTCGGCCGCCGACGCGGCCGCCGGACGCCTGCTCGGCCTCGAGGTCGCGCGGCTGGCCGACGCGGACGCCGACCCGAAGGTCGTGCACGCCAAGGCTTCGATGGCCAAGCTGTTCGTCAGCGAGGCGGCCAACCGCTGCGCCGACCGCGCGGTGCAGATCTTCGGCGGCCGCGGCTACCTGCGCAC
>DATBKW010000098.1:0-5003 GCA_036555665.1 Solirubrobacteraceae bacterium
GCCATCCGACTGGCGCTGCGCGAGTCGGCCGAGCGCCGCCGTCGCCGGTCGGCGGTGCGGGAAGAAGCACTTCGAGCGGCCGAGGACCCCGACGACCTCGCCGAGGCGCGACGGATCCGTGAGGACATGGACGCGGTCGCGGCCCCCTGGCCAGAGGCCTGAGCGTGGTCCGTGGCGAGGTCCGGCGCCTGCGCGTTCCGCGCGACGGCCCGGAAGCGCGCAGCGCGAAGCGCGCTTCGCCGTCCTCGTCCAGGCTGACGAGCTGCTGGCGCTGAGCACGGTGCTCGTCGCGCCGACGTCGCGGTCCGCGCGGGCGCGGTCGTTTCGCCCGCTCATCGAGCTCGGCGGCGAAGCCACTCGTGTCCTTGTCGAGCAGCTGACCGCAGTGAGCACCGACCGGCTCGGCGAGTCGGCGGGGCGGCTGACCGCGCAGGAGCTGCGCGCGGTGGACGAAGCGCTGGCAGTCGTTCTCGGCCGGTAGATCAGGACCGCACGCGGAACGGCGCCGCGCGGCTGTGGTGCCCGTTCCACACCAGCCGCAGCTCGCCGGACTCGCGCACGCGCACCGACGTGCTCACGTAGCCGCGGGTGGCGGTCGTCGGGCGGCGCGCGACCCGCTGCCACGGATGGCCCGGGCCCTGGCGCACCTGGATGGAGACCTGGACGCGGCGGGCGTTGGGCGCGGCGCGCACGAGCCCCCACACCGACAGGCGCTGTCCGCGGCGAACGGTCGCCGACGGCAGCCACACGGGCAGCGCGTAGGCGTCGTAGGCGGGCTTGCGCGCGCCCTTGGCCGTCCGCAGCCCGCTCTGCACCGGCGGCGCGTCGGCGAGCAAGAACTGCGCCAGCGTCCGCACCGTCCTGTTGCGCCACGTCAGGTACTCGGCCTGGTTGAGGTACTCGGCCTGCCGCGCCGGACTTACGCCATCGGCGTCCGTCTCGTAGCCGTAGCGGGTCAGGTACAGCGGCACCGCATCCGCACTGGCCAGCGCGTACCGCGCCCGGATCCGCCGCAGCAGCGCGCCGAGCTCGCGCAGGTTGCCCAGTGTCACCCATCGGTCGGCATGCGTCGGCCGTTCGTTCGGCGCCCGGCTGAGCTCATACGGGTGATGAGCCCAGCCGCTCGCCGAGAACAGCCCGGGATGCGCGCTGACGAAACCGGCCACCTGATCGGTCGTCGGGCAGCCACGCAGCTGGGCGTCCACGCCCACGTAGAACTGCAGGTGGTCGTCGACGCAGTACAGCTCGCGAATGAAGCGCTGGGCGTCGATCGAGCGATCGATCCCGCGAACGTCGAGCAGGCCCTTGGGCGCCGTCTCGCCGATGAGGATCGTGTCGTGGGCGTGGCCGCCGACCGCCAGCGCGCCCCATGCCGCGTCGACCAGCCGCCGGTAGACCTGGGGCGCCGTCGGCACGAAGCGCGTGGGATCGCGCGGGTCGGGCAGCCACTGCGGCGACAGCGACGCGACCGCGTTGGGCTCGTTCCAGATCGACCAGTAGTGCACGCCGGGATAGCGCAGGCTCGCGGCGCGCACGAAGGCGGCGAACTCCGGCCCGCTCGGGTCGAACGAGGGGTCGAGGTCCGGCCGTCCCGGCGCCGTCCCCGTCGCCCAGTTCGGCGCGGGCCCGGTGAGATCGAGGTTGACGCCCAGGCCGCGCGCGTCGGCCAGGCGCACGAGGCGGTCGTAGCGGTCCCAGGCGCCCGGCGGATAGGCGGCGGGGTTGGCGGCGTCGAAGCCGGCGGGCTTCACAGGCGCCGCGGGCGCCGGCGCCACCAGGCGCCACTGCAGGCTCACCCGCACGCGATCGGCGCCCAGCGCCTTCAGCGTGTCCAGCGTGCGCGCCTGCACCGCCGCGCTTCCGTTGACGAGCAGGGCGTCGTCCTGGAAGGTCGACTCCTGCGTGGTCGAGGCCGCCGCCGTGCCCGGCAGCGCGCAAGCGGCGAGCACGGCAAGGCAGCACGCGCGACCGGTCACTGCTCGCGGCTGGCCTCCAGGTAGACCGCGATCGCCGCCGGCGAGCGCGGATCGAGGTACAGCGCCGAGCCGATCGCCGAGAGGGCCTGCGGCTTGTTGCCCTGGTCGAGCTCGAACTGCGCGAGGTTCAGCCACGTCGCCGGGTTGGCGGGCTCCTTGCGCACGGCGTCCTGCAGCGCCCGCCGCGCGCCGGCGACGTCGCCGCCCGCGGCGGCGATCGCCGACTGCTGGAAGAGCAGGTCGACCGACAGTGGGTTGATCTTCTCGGCGTCGGCGATCTGCCCGCGGGCCTGCGGGAAGTTGCCCGCCTCGGCCGTGGCCAGGGCCTCCGAGCCCTTGGCCACCGCGCGCTGTGGCTGCCACGACGTCCACGCGGCGACCAGCGCGATCGCCGCCGCGCCCGTGGCCAGCGCGATCCGCACGGGGTCGCGCACCGCCACCCGCGCCGGCTCGCGGCGCTCGATCGGCTCGTCGGTCGGCCCGCGCCCGGCCAGCCAGCCCGCGCACAGCAGCGCGAGGATCGCGTTGCCGGGCACGAACCACGTCCAGTCGACGATCGAGTGCACGCCGAAGACGACGCAGATGGCCAGCAGGGTGGCCATCCCGACCCGCTCGGGCGTCCACGGCGCGCGGCGGCTGCGGCCGAACACGCCGACGGTCCGTTCCGCGGCGGCCAGCCACGCGGCCAGCAGCGCCAGCGACACGGCCATGCCGAGGATGCCCATGTCGGCCAGCGTCTGCACCACGTAGCCGTGGGCGTGGCGCACGTCGAGGGTGTCGTTGCGGAAGCGCGGGCGCTCGGTCGCGTAGCCGCCGGCGCCGACGCCGAGGACCTTGTGGGCGCGGAACATCTTCAGCGCCTCGTTCCAGTAGCGCGCGCGCACGCTGCCCACGGCGGTCAGCCGGTTGGGCGCGTTGGCCGGCGTGCTCGCCTGCGGGTCGGTGAGGTCCTTCCAGCCCTTGGACAGCGATCCGCCCAGGCCGCGCTCCGACAGCGCCAGCGCGCCGACGAACACGACGGGCACGAGCGCCAGCGCCGTGAGCACGACGACGCCGGCCTGACGGCGCGTGTCCGGCGATGGCGCGCGCTGCGCGGCGGCGAAGCCGATCGCCATCCCGGCCAGCAGCAGCACGATCACCATCGCCACGAGCAGGATCCCGAGCTCGTGCCCGGCCGAGATGCGGTCGGCCAGCGGCACGTTGTCGCTGCTCAGCGGGTTCTGGGCGAAGGTCCACAGCGCGACCATGCCGCCGCCCAGGGCGCTGGTCGCCAGCACCACGACGCCGCGCAGCCGCAGCGGGACGACGGCGAACCACACCGCACAGCCGCAGGCCAGCGCCAGCAGCGCGCCGCGCGAGTAGGCCAGCAGCAGGGTCGCGATGAGCAGGCCGAGCGCCGGGTAGGCCAGCGCGCTGACCGCCGCGTGCCCCGAGCGCCGCGCGCCGAGATACAGGCACGCGGGCGCCGCCAGCGCCGCCATGAGCCCGACCGCGTTCCAGTAGCCGAACGGCTCACGCAGGCGGGCGTAGACCTCGTCGGGGTTCAGCGCGCCGGGGAAGACCTTGGTCAGCAGCGCGTAGCCGCAGATGGCCACGCCGGCGAGGACGACGCCGTTGAGCAGCGACGTCCAGCGCTGCGGGAAGAGCCGCACGAGCGCGACGCCCGACGCCATCGTCGCCAGGTAGGCGAGCGTGCGGTTGGCCTCCTCCCAGGCCGCGGACGGCTCGACGGCCCAGGTGATCGACAGGGCGGTGAGCACGACCAGCGCGCCCATGAGCGCGAGCGTCAGCGCGCCCCAGAGGCGCCGCGTGTGGCCGCCGGCGATGACCGCGGCGGCGACGAGGCCCCCCGCGGCGACGTCGACGGCCAGCTCGACCTTCGTCAGCGGCCCCAGCTGCAGGCCGCCGCCGCCCTCCAGGGCGACGGCGGTCAGGACGGCCCCGAAGGCCAGCGTGGCCAGCGGCTCGACCGCGACGCGCGGGAGCGTCAGGCGCCGCGTGAACGCGCGCGGATCAGCCGAGGCGACGTGGGTTGACACGACTCCAGAGCCACCAGCCGCCGGCACACAGGGCGCCGGCCGCGAGCAGACCGATGAGGGCGATGAGCGGGGTGGGGACGTCGTGTCCCTGCCCCGAGAGGGTGCCCAGGCCGAGGGCCCCGGGCTTGACGAGCTTGCCCCCGATGTCGACCGGCTGGGCGCTCTGCCCGGCCTTCGCGAGCGCCTTGCGCTGCTTGGGCGTGGCCTTGGCCAGCGGGTCGGACGGGGCCGCGGACCCGCTCGAGCCCGACGTTCCGCCGCCGCCGGAAGACGAGCCGGTCGAGCCGCCACCGCCGCCGGTCGACGTGCCGCCGCCCCCGCCGCCGCTGGACGTGTTGTGCTTGGCGCTCAGAGCGGCCAGCCGCGCGCGCTCGATCACGTCGCGACAGGCTGTGTATTCGTCGGAGTCGGCGGGAAGCTCGTCGAGCGCCTTCTTGTACTGCGCCTGCGTGTAGTGGCCGTCGACGTGCTCGTCGTTGCAGGCGTCGCGAAGGAGCTTGTTGGTGGCGCTGTCGGCGCTCGCGGCAGCGGGCGCGACGAGGCACAGGACCAGCACGGACGTTGTCAGCAAGCGGCGCATGACGCGGTGGCAACGGGCAGGCGCAGCGGCGTTTTCCCTGCCGGGTTGCGTCGAACACGCTAGCAAGGGACCGCTCCGCTGGTCGCGCTGCGCAGGGCGGCGGCGAACGCCTCGGCCCACGCGGCGTGGGTGTAGGCGGCGACGTCCTGCGCTCCCTGGGCGCCGAGGCGCGCGCGCAGCGCCGGGTCGGCGTGTAGCGTGCGCAGGGCGCCGGCGAGCGCATCGGGATCGCCCGCGGTGACGACGAGCCCGTTGCGGCCGTCCTGGACGAGGCCGCCGGCGGCGGCGCCGACGGCGTCGGTGGCGATGATCGGGAGGCGCTGGTTCATGGCTTCGTTGGCGACGAGGCCCCACGGCTCGAGGAAGGAGCGGGTGGCGATCGACGGTATGACCAAAACGTCTGCCGCC
>DATBKW010000099.1:0-5412 GCA_036555665.1 Solirubrobacteraceae bacterium
ACGAGCTCGTCGTTCCTGACCAAGGTCAACCTGCTCAACATCCTCGACCAGCAGTCCGCGACGCTGACGATCGCGGCCGCCGGCACCCTCGTGCTCGTCGCCGGCGGCATCGACCTCTCCGTCGGCGCGGTCTACGCGCTCGCCGGCGTGACCGCGGCCGAGCTGGCACAGCGGACGTCGCCGGCCGTCGCGATAGCCCTGGGCATCGCGGTCGGGCTTGCCGTCGGGCTCGTCAACGGCCTCGTCGTCACCCGACTACGCATCAATGCGCTCATCGGCACGCTGGCGATGTCGTTCGTGGTCAGCGGCATCGGCACGCTGGTCACCCACGGCAACCTCGTCGTCCTCTTCGAGCACCCCGAGTTCGGCGACCTCGCGCGCACGCAGATCTTCACCGTCAAGACCTCGATCTGGATCGCGCTGGTGGCCGTGATCGTCATCGGCGTCCTGCTCGCGCGCACGACCGCCGGGCGCTACATGTACGCCGCGGGCGGCAACGCCGAGGCCGCGCGCCTGGCAGGGGTGCGCGTCGACGCCATCCGCGTGCTCGCCTTTGTGATCAGCGGCGGCGCCGCCGGGCTGGCGGGCGTGATCGACGCCTCGCGCGTGCTCAGCGCGCAGGCGTCGTCCGGCGACACGCTGGCCTTCACCGTCCTCGCCGGCATCGTGGTCGGCGGCACCAGCATCCTCGGCGGCGAGGGCGCGGTCTGGCGGACATTCCTCGGCGTGCTGTTCATCGCGCTGATCGGCAACGGGTATGACCTGCTGGGCCTCGACCCGCTCTACGAGCAGATCACCCTCGGCGTGATCCTCCTGCTGGCGGTGGCGGTCGACGCGTGGGCCCGCCAGCGCCGAACATGAACCAAGACAACCGATCCCAACGGAGAGACCGATGACCCCACGGACCAGCCCGCCCTACCGCGCCGACCACGTCGGCTCGCTCCTGCGCCCCGAGCGCCTCACCCGCGCGCGCGGCGAGCACGCCGCCGGGCGCATCGGCGCCGACGAGCTGCGCGAGGTCGAGGACGACGCGATCCGCGAGGTGGTCCGAAAGCAGGAGGAGGTCGGCCTGCAATCGGCCACCGACGGCGAGTTCCGCCGCGCGACGTGGCACATGGACTTCATCGACTCGCTCGGCGGGATCACGCACGCCGAGGAGCACATCCTCGTCGAGTTCCACAACCCGGAGGGCACGATCGAGTGGCGGCCCGCGGCCATGCGCGTCTCGGACCGCGTCACGCTCAAGGAGCCGATCTTCGCCGACCACTTCAGCTTCCTGCAGTCGTGCGTGACGACCGCCACGCCGAAGCTCACGATCCCCTCGCCGAGCATGGTCCACTACCGCGGCGGGCGCGCCGCGATCGACGAGACCGTCTACCCGGACATCGACGAGTTCTGGAACGACCTGACGACGGCCTACGCCGACGAGGTCCGCGCCCTCGGCGAGCTCGGCTGCACCTACCTGCAGTTCGACGACACGAGCCTCGCCTACCTCAACGACCCCAAGCAGCGCGACTTCGTCACGCGCATGGGCGGCGATCCCGAGCACCTGCACGAGGAGTACATCGGCCACATCAACGAGGCGCTGGCCGGCCGCCCCGACGGCATGGCGGTCACCGCGCACCTGTGCCGCGGCAACTTCCAGTCCTCGTGGGTCGCCGAGGGCGGCTACGACTACGTGGCCGAAGCGCTGTTCAACGACCTCGGCGTCGACGGCCTGTTCCTCGAGTACGACGACGCGCGCTCGGGCGGCTTCGAGCCGCTGCGCTTCGTGCCCAAGGGCAAGCTCGTTGTCCTCGGCCTCGTCACCACCAAGCGCGGCGATCTGGAGCGCAAGGACGAGCTCAAGCGCCGCATCGAGGAGGCCGCCAAGTACGTCGACGTCGAACAGCTCTGCCTCTCAGGGCAGTGCGGCTTCTCCTCGACCGTCGAGGGCAACGCGCTGACCGACGACGAGCAGTGGGCCAAGCTGGGGCTGATCGTGGAGACGGCCCGGGAGGTCTGGGGCTAGGCGGCGCCCGCTGCCCGGCCCTCGCCGAGGTAGCTGGCGACGAGCAGCTGCTCGTCTGCGCGCAGCTCGCGCGCGCTGCGATGCAGGACGACCTCGCCGTGCGAGAGCACGTAGCCGCGGTCGGCGATCTCCAGGGCGAGCTGGACGTGCTGCTCGACGAGCAGCACCGCGCATCCGCTCTCGGTGGCGTAGCGGCGCACGACGGGCAGCAGCCGCTCGACGATGACCGGCGCGAGGCCGAGGCTGAGCTCGTCGAGGAGCAGCAGCCGCGGCTCGCGCACGAGCGCGCGGGCGACGGCCAGCATCTGCTGCTCTCCGCCCGAGAGCAGGCCCGCCTTGCGCGTACGCAGATCGCCGAGCGCCGGGAAGTACTCGTAGGCGCGCTCCTCGTCGAGGTGCTCGCCGCGGTAGCCCAGGCGGAAGTGCTCGGTCACGGTGAGCCCGAAGAAGAGCCCGCGACCCTCCGGCACGTGGGCGACGCCGCGGCGCGCCAGGCGCTCCGGTGCGACCTTCGCGGTGTCGTCGCCGGCGAAGACGATCCGTCCCGCCAGCGGGTGCACGATCCCGGAGATCGCCTTCAGCGTCGTCGTCTTGCCGGCGCCGTTGGGGCCCAGCAGGGCGACGACCTCGCCGGCGCCGATGCTGAGGTCGAGACCGCGGACGACCGGCGCGCCGTCGTAGCCGGCGCTGAGGCCCTCGACGCTCAGCACCGGCGTCGCCTCAGACAATGCTCGCCTCGTTCATCACAGGAAGTCTCATGCGTCCAGCGACTCCGCGGCGCGCTGCGCGCCGGCGCTCCCGAGGTAGGCCTCGATCACGCGCGGGTCGCGGCGCACCTCCTCCGGGGTCCCGGCGGCGATGACCTTGCCGAACTCGAGCACGACGATGCGATCGCACACGGTGAGCACGAGGCCCATGTCGTGCTCGATCAGGAGCATCGCCGTGCCGTCGTGCGCCAGCGAGCGCAGCCGCCGGCCGAGCTCCTCGCTCTCGGACGTGTCGAGGCCGGCCGCGGGCTCGTCGAGCAGCGTGAGCCGGGGGCCGGTCGCGATCGCCCGCGCGACACCGACCAGCTTGCGCTGGCCCTGGCTGAGCTCGTCGGGCATGAGGTCGGCGGCCCAGCCGAGCTCGAGGAGTTCGAGCGCCTGCTCGACCGCGGGGCTGCTCGCGACCTGAGGGGCGATCAGCTCCTTCGCGGCCTGCCAGGCCGAGGGTCGCCGCGAGCCCACGGCGAGGTTCTCGCCGATGGTCAGATCGTCGAAGAGCTCGGTGCTCTGCCACGTGCGCGAGAGTCCCAGGCGGGCCCGCTGATGTGCCCTCAGGCCGGCGAGGTCGCGGCCGTCGATGCGCATGACCCCGGCGTACCGCGCGAAGCCGGTCAGCGCGTCGACGAACGTGGTCTTGCCGGCACCGTTGGGGCCGATGAGCCCGACCAGCTCGCCGTCGTTGACCTCGAGATCGACGTCGGCGAGCGCCTGAACGCCGCCGTAATGGACCGAGACACCGCTGGCCTCGAGGATCGCGGTCATCGGTCGACCGCGGCGCTCGCCGGCGGGCGCTGTGTGGTCAGCGACGACGTCGCGCGTGACGACGGGACTCCCGGGCGGCGGCGCGGGTGCAGCCGCTTGTAGATGGCGCCGGCGACCCCCTCCGGGTGCTGGATCAGCGTGAAGATCAGGATCACGCCGCCGAAGAGCAGGAACCAGTTGCCGGAGATCCCCAGCCACTTGTCGAACGCGTGCGGGAAGAGCGCCTCGGTCGAGATCAGGCCGGCGAAGAGCGCGCCGGAAATCAGCGTGACGCCACCCGCGTAGGCGAAGGCGATGAGGCTCAGCGCCGTGAGCGCGTCGAAGCGCTCGTCGCTGACGGAGCCGAAGTTGTAGGCGTACAGCGTGCCGGCGACGCCGGCGATGAACGCGCTGATGGCGAACGCGATCAACTTGACCGCGCGAACGTTGGTCCCCGCGGCGGCGGCGGCGCGTTCGTTGGAGCGCACGGCGAGCATCTGCATGCCCAGGGTGCCGCGCCTGATGCCCGTCACGAGCAGGCAGAGGCCGACCGTGATCGCGAGCACGACCCACCCGAAGACCGGGCTGGGCAGGCCGCCGTCGAGCCCGCGGAAGGCCGAGTGCGGGCCGAGATCGAGGCTGAAGAGGTGCGGCTCGGGCACCGGCGAGCCGGTGTCGCCGCCGCCCCAGGTGCTGTTGACGAAGCCGAACTGCGAGATGGCCACCGCGGCGCCGAGCGTCACGACCGCAAGGCTCACGCCGCGCACGCGCAGCGCCGAGACGGCGGTCAGCACGCCGAGCACCACCGCGGCCGCGCAGCCCGCCAGCGGCGCGAGCGGGAAGCCGATCCCGGCGTTGACCGCCATGTGGGAGACCGCGAATCCCGCGACCCCGGCGAGGCTGAGCTGCACCACCGAGATCTGCCCGACGTACCCGGTGACCACGACGAGCGAGAGCGCCATCACCGTCCCGATCATCGAGTTGATCAGCGCCTGGCGGAAGTCGAACGGCAGCACGATGAGCGCCACCGCGCAGACGAGCGTGATCGCAAGGGCGGGCAGGGCGACGCGCCCCGGGCGGGGAACCTCGGGCAGCCGCTGCTCGACGAGCTCGCCCCGCGCCGGAAGCGTCGCTCCGCGGATGAACATCGCCAGCACGATGAGCAGGAAGGCGATGAGCTCCTTGACGCCGGGCAGCGGAACGCCGTGGTCGGTTGGAAACCAGCTCTGCGTCGAGAAGTAGTCGACCAGCGAGTTGATGATCCCGATGGCGAGGCCCGCCGCGCAGGCGATCACGAACGAGGTCAGCCGCGCGAGCAGCGCCGCGGCCAGCGCCGGAACCACGAGCAGCGGCAACGAGATCGCGTCAAGCTGGGTGACGGACGCGGCGAGCACGCCGAGCGTGCCGGCCACGATGCAGGCCAGCAGCGTGTTGGCGAGCGACAGCTCGCTGGCCGACAGCCCGGCCAGGAGGGCCGACGGCTCGCTCTCGGCGGCGGCTCTCGTCGCCAGGCCGAACCGCGTGAAGCGATAGAGCAGCGAGAGCCCGATCGCCATCGCGACGACGATGCCGGCAAGGATGAAGCGGTCGACGGGGACCGTCGTGCCGAAGACGTGCACCGTGTCGGACGGCAGCACCGACTTCTGCGGCTTCTGCGTGACCCCGAAGGCCAGCACCATCGACGCCTGCGCGACCAGCAGCACGCCCAGCGACGACACGAGCTTCGCCAGCGGCGCCGCGTTGCGCAGCGGCCGCCAGGCGATCAGCTCGATCAGCAGGCCGATGAGCAGCGTGACGGCGAAGGTCAGCAGTAGCGCCGGCCCCGTCGCGAACTCGACCCCCCCGTACTGGCCGCTGGTCAGCGACCAGAACGTGTAGCCCGACAGCATCGCG
>DATBKW010000100.1:0-2656 GCA_036555665.1 Solirubrobacteraceae bacterium
TCGCTGACGGTCGAGAACGTGTCGCCGCTGTCGGTCGAACGCCGCATGCCCGTCGGCCCCACCAGGATGACCGTCTTGGTGCTCGGCGCGGCGATCTGGAAGGGCCGCGCTGTGGTGCCGGTGTCGAGCGTGCGCCATGTCGCGCCGCCGTCGGTGGTGCGGAAAAGGCCGCCCGCCGTGTCCAGCGCGTAGCCGGCCTGCGCGGTCGGGAAGGCGACGTCGAGGACGTCCTCGGAGGTCGAGACGTTGCCGCGCGTCCAGCTCTTGCCGCCGTCGGTCGTCTTGGCGAGCGTCCCGTTGTCGCCCGGCGCGAAGGCGGTGCCGCTCTGGCCGCCGGCGCGCACGCGCGCGAAGTTGCCGGGCAGGTGGCCGCCGACCGGGTTGAAGTTCAGGCCGGCGTCGTCGGAGATCGCGGTGGCGCCGGCGGCGCCGCCGGCGGCGATGCGCGTCGGCGAGGCGAAGTCGGCGGCGAAGATCGCGTCCTGCGACGGCGTGACGAGCTTGGCCGTCGCGCCGCCGTCGTCGGTGCGCACGATCGCGCGCCCGTTGTCGGTCGTCATGACACAGAGCTGCAATGTCGCGCAACGGATCGAGCGCAGGTTGGTCGGCGGGATGCCGAGATCCTTCGGCGTCCAGGACGCACCGCCGTCCTTGGTGGTCAGGAACAGTGAGCCGTCGCCCACGGCGAAGCCGTTGTTGGCGTCGACGAAGAAGAACGAGTGCACGGCGCGGCTCGTGTCGCTGATGAGGCTCCACGAGTTCGCTCCGTCCGTGGTGCGATAGATCTTGCCGTCGGACGTGGCGCCGAGGCCGATCTGATCGCTGAGGAAGCGTAGGTCGACCGGCGTGGCCCCGCCACCCGCGGCGCGGGTGCCCGGCAGCGCATTCTTCTGGCCGAACGTGTCGCCGTCGTTGTCGGTGCGCAGGACCGTGCCGTCGGTCAACGCCAGGAAGCCCGTCTGCCGGTTGACGAACCAGCCGGCCGCGAACTGCTCCCTGCAGCTGGACTCGACCGGCGTGAAGGCCACACGCGTGAAGGTCCGGCCGTCGTCGTTCGAACGCCGGGCGACGCAGCCGCCGGCGGCGAAGACCGCGTCGGGGTCGATCGCCTGGACCTCGGTGAGGCCGGTGAAGGTGCCGCTGAGCAAACCGCTCCACGTCGTGCCGCCGTCGGTGGTGTGCAGCAGCGTGCCGAAGTCGCCGGCCGCGTAGCCACTGGCGCCGGCGAACGACATCGCGTGCAGCGTATTGCCCTGCGGCAGTGGGTTGCCCCACTGCCAGCCCGATGAGCCGACCTGAACGCTGGCCGGCGCGAGCGCCGGCAACAGTCCCAGGACGCCGGCCGCGCAGGCCAGAGCCCCGATCACTCGCAAACGCTTCATGAGTCCTTCCCTCCTCGCGTGGACACCGTGCTCGGTGGGAACGATTCATGTTCGCTCGAAGTGACGGCGGCGTCATCCGTACATGTTCCGGCGATCAGCCCGCAGTCACCCGCGCCTGCAGCCGGCGCATGCCGGCCAGCCAGCGGTCGTAGTCGTCGGCCTTGCGCTGGAAGAAGGTCAGCACCTCGGGGTGGGTCAGGATGAGGAAGCGCTCGGCGCGCAGCCCCTCGACGACGACGTCGGCGACCTCCTCGGGCTCGAGCATCGCGCCCGCGGAGGCCACGACGCTCGTGGCCAGACGGACGTCGTCGGGTGCGTCGTCGGGCACGGCCGTCATGGCGGTCTTGACGCCCATCGGGCATAGGCAGCTCACGCGCACGCCGCGATCGCTGTAGGTCACCGACAGCCACTCGGCGAAGGCGACGGCGGCGTGCTTGGTCACCGCGTACGGCGCCGAGCCGATCTGGGTGAGCAGGCCGGCGGCCGACGCGGTGGCCAGGAAGTAGCCCTCGCCGCGGTCCAGCCAGCCGGGCAGCAGCGCCTTGGCGGCGTGGACGTGCGCGCGCACGTTGACGTCGAAGGCGTGTTCCCAGACGTCCTCGGGCGTCGTCAGGTCGGTCCCGATGGCGACGCCGGCATTGGCGCAGAAGAGGTCGACCGGTCCGAAGGCGTCTTGCGCCGTCGCGACGGTCGCGGCGACCTGTGTGTTGTCTGCGACGTCGCAGCCCACGCCGAGCGCGCGGGGGCCGATGTCGGCTGCGACGGCGCGCGCGCCGTCTTCGTCGAGGTCGGCGACCACGACGCCGCGCGCCCCCTCCTCCGCCAACCGCCACGCCAGTGCGCGCCCGATGCCCGACGCGCCGCCGGTGACGACCGCGACCCTGTCTGCGAGCTCCATGGCCGCCATCATCGCGGGCGGCCGGACCGGCGCGCGTTGCCACTACCCTTGTCGGCGCGCGCGTAGCTCAGCGGTAGAGCATCGCCTTTACACGGCGGGGGTCGCCGGTTCGAGCCCGGCCGCGCGCACTGCCCGCGGTCACGGCATCCCTGCCACGACCGGCGACATCGTCCGGACCGGTTCGAGCCCGGCCGCGCGCACTGCCCGCGGTCACGGCATCCCTGCCACGACCGGCGACATCGTCCGGACCGGTTCGAGTCCGGCCGCGCGCACTGGCAGCGGTCACGGCATCCCTGCCACGACCGGCGACATCGTCCGGACCGGTTCGAGCCCGGCCGCGCGCACTGCCCGCGGTCACGGCATCCCTGCCACGCCC
>DATBKW010000101.1:0-3015 GCA_036555665.1 Solirubrobacteraceae bacterium
CGCGGCGCTGGCCCGCGAGTTCGCCGACCGCCACGGAGTGCCCGCCGACAGCCGGGAGGTGGTGACCAACGCCATCGCCATGCATTCCAGCCCCGGTGTCGGCCTTGAGTCCG
Organism: Solirubrobacteraceae bacterium; assembly: GCA_036555665.1. Classification (GTDB taxonomy): domain Bacteria; phylum Actinomycetota; class Thermoleophilia; order Solirubrobacterales; family Solirubrobacteraceae; genus JAOPZW01. The sequence goes on from DATBKW010000101.1 coordinate 114, forward strand.
GCCCCGAGGCCTATCTCATGTCCGCCGGCGCGGCAGTTGACGTCTTCGGCTTGCGCAGCAACGAGATCCCCGACGCGGTCCGCAGGCGCGTGGTCGAGCAGTTTCCGCGGCTGGGCTTCAAGCGCGAATTCGCCGCGCTGTGGCGCGCGGAGGCCAAGCAGGTCCCTCGCGGCCGGGCGTGGTACCTGCACCGCTTCGCCGTCACCGACCTGAGCATCCGGATGGCGCCGTTCGGCTGACCGAGCGCCGACACACGGCGCGAGCTCGGTTCATGCTTCGTCCGCTTCGCCGAAGGAGCGGCTTGCCGGCGAGGCAGCCGGGAGCGCGTCGTTCACGCGCTATCGCCTTCGCCGGGCCGCCGCCGAGCAAGCGTCTTGGAAAGGCTCCCCACCAGCCCGGTGAACGCCAGGATCCACGCGGCGAGCGCAATCCAGAAAAACACATCCGGGATGAAGTCCAGGAAGCCGAGCGGCATCGCGTCGGCCATCTTGAACGTCGCGACCGCGTACATGCCGAGCGGGAAGACGGCACCCCAGTAGAGCGGGTCGTACGTGAGCGGAAGGCGGCGGACGCCGTAGCGCCAGACGGCGAGGATGGCGATCATCGGAATCCACCACGTACCGGTCGCCCAGTAGAAGACGGTGAATCCCTCGAGGAACGGCCGCAGGGAGTCCAGGAACGGCGCGGCCGGCGCGTCGACGATCAGCAGCGAACCCGCCAGGGCCGATATCGCCATCGCGCCCATGTTGATCCAGTAGGGGGGCGCGAGATCGGCGGGAGAAAAGCGAAAGAACGCGTAGCGGTAGAAGATCAGCGAGATGATCCAGATGTAGAGCATCCCGCCCCATAGCCACATCGACAGCGCGACGAAGTTCGCGTGCAGCCGAAGCGGCTGTTCCCAGTGCGCCGAGAGCAGCGCGACCAGGACCGCGATCGACTGAGTGGCGACCACGGCGAGCAGCCAACTGCCGCTGATGCCGTCGGCGAGCGAGGGCTTGTCCGGCTTGATCGTCAGCGCGGTGAAGATCGTGTAGATCAGGACGACCCACAGCACGCCGCCAGCGATCAGCAGGCCCGTCGCAATGGTCAAGCTGTCGGCGATCAGGACCATCTGCGCGCCGAGCACGCACGTGCCTGCAACGGCCGTCAGGAAGCCGGGTGCCCGCCGGTGGTCGGTGAGGTCGGCGACAAAGGCGCTCCAGTGGCGGGTCAACCGCACCGCCGTGAGCAGAACGAGAACGACGTAGGCGACGATGTTGAACGCGAACAGGCCGACGTCAACGACCCCCACGCCGAGCTGGTGCGCGCTGATCGAGACGATCCCGGTCGCCATCACGAGCGCAAAGTAGGAGGGCGCCAGCGTCCGTGCCTGCGCGTCGACAACCGCGAGCGGACCCGTCACGCCGGCGGGTCGTAGACCCTCGGCATGACGCGCCGCGGCCGGTCGGGCCGGGCCATCAGCGGATCCGCGCGCGCGACGTGACGTACCGCCGACGGTACCGGATGCACGGCGGCTGAGGGAATCGTCTGAAGCGTTTGGCCTGGCGGACTCAGCGGTTGTGGTTGACGACCTCGACGTTGTGCCCGTCGGGGTCCAGGACGAACGCGCCGTAGTAGCCCGGGTGGTAGACGGCGCGCTCGCCGGGACCGCCGTGGTCCTCGTAGCCGGCGGCGACCGCGGCGGCGTGAAACGTCCGCACGGTCGCGTCGTTCTGCGCCGGGAACGCGAGGTGGACGTGCTCGGTGAGCGGCCGCTCGTCGTCGATCAGCGAGAAGCTGAAGTCCTCGCCGACCATCTGGATGTGGTCGCGCTCGTCCACGCCGATCCGCAGCCCGGCATGCGGGGCGATCGTCGTGTAGAAACGCTTGGACGCGGCGGGGTCGCGGACGCGCATCCAGAGGTGATCGATGCAGCCGTCGGGCACGGGGTCCTCGCGCTCGGTATGCACCGCCTCCGCACTATTGCCGTCCGGGTCGAGCAGGAAGCCGCCGTAGTAGTCCGGGCCGTAGATCGTGCGCGGGCCGGGCGCGCCGTCGTCGCGGTAGCCCGCGTCGATCCCCGCCCGCCAGAAGGCGTCGACGGCCTCGCGCGACGGCGCGTGGAAGCCGATGTGCAGGCCGCGGGTCACCGGGTGCTCGCGGTCCGTCGCCCCGATGTCGAAGTCCTCCCACTCCACGAGCTCGGCGTCCGCGTGACTCGGCTCGGCGCCCAGCACGGACAGGACGGTGCGGTAGAAGCGCTCGGACGCGGTGAGATCCGCGACGGCGATTGCGACGTGGTCGAACACCCGGCGAGGCTAGCGTTGCGGGCAGTTACGGCGCGGCGATCGGACTCAGCGGGTACGTGCAGGAGGGCCCGTCGGAGGCCCAGATCTGGGGCGAAGCGTCGGGAGCGCGCGGCACGCGGATCAACATCGACGAGCGCGTGCCGTACGCGTCGGTATGCACGCAACACGCCGAGGCGCGCGAGACGAGCTGCGACCACGCGTCGTCGCCTTCAGGCGCCGCGGTGATCGCGTGGTCGGCGAGCACCGCGCGAAGCGCGTCGAGAAGACCGTCCGGCTCACGCGCGGCCACGTCACCGAGTCGCGCACGGACGCGGTCGACCTTTGGGCTGGACGCATCAAGCGCGCGGTTCTCCAGGATGTACAGGCCCGGCTCGAGCTCAACCGCCACAAGCGCATCGGCGCGGGTGAGGTCGAGGTAGAACAGCGCCGAACGGTCGGCCGCCAGCGCCCAGCACGGGTTGAAGTCCGCCGGCCCGGCCGACGCGGTGAACGCCGCGACCGCGTGGCCGGCGTCGGCGCACTCGGTCAGCTGCAACGGGATCGCGCCGCGCGAGCGGCGGGTCGGCGATCGCTGCATCGGCTGGTTGGTCAAGCCGGCGACGACGCCGTGCTCG
>DATBKW010000102.1:0-4813 GCA_036555665.1 Solirubrobacteraceae bacterium
CGACCCACCCGCCGCGCCTTCGCTCCAGGCGGCACCGGTGCTCAGCGGTCGGGCGACGGTCGGCGACCAGCTGACCTGCTCACCCGGAGCCTGGAGCGGCTCGCCGTCGTTCACCTACCAGTTCGTGCGCTCCGTCCAGTCCAGGGACGTCGGCGTCGCCGCGGCCGGCTCGAGCCCGCAGTACACGATCACCGGCGCAGACCTCGGCGCGATGCTGCGCTGCGACGTCCGCGCCGCGAACTCCGGCGGCAGCGCGCTGGCCAGTAGCGCGCCCACAGCGGCGGTCGCCGCCGCGCCCTCAACGCCGCCGTCGACCACGCCGTCGCCGCCGGTGCAGCAGTCGCAAACGAACCTCGATCTCAACGCTCCAGTCGCCCGCATCACGAAGGTGAGCTGCACGGTCACGCGCTGCACGCTCTCTGTGAGCGTCAGCGACGCCGGGTTCTCGGCGGGGATCCGGACGGTGCAGGCCACAGTGCGCTCGACGTACCGCTCGACCTGCAAGCGGCATGGGCGCAAGGTCGCCTGCACGAAGCACAAGACGCGCAAGCTGAGCGTCAAGGCGCTCAGCGCCACGCGCTTCCGCGTCGTCGCGTCCAAGCTGCCGGTCGGCAAGCAGCTCTTCACGCTCGTCGCCGTCGACAAGGCCGGCCATCGCCAGGCGCTGCCGACGCGCAAGACCGTCACGACGAAGAAGAAGAAGGCGACGCGTCGCTGAACACGACGCGCGCGCCGCGGCCCGGCTGCAGCGTGATGCCGCGCCTGCGCATCCGCTCGCCGCGCGCGGCGGGGGCCGGGGCGAGCGCGAGCCGCGCCGCGACGACGCGCAGCACCTCGGCCATCTCCATCGTCGCGAAGGCCGCGCCGAGGCAGCGGCGCACGCCCCCGCCGAACGGGATCCACGCGAACGACTCGGGCGCCCCGGCGCCCAGCCAGCGCGCGGGCCGCCACGCCGCTGCGTCGGGATAGAGGTCCTCGCGACGGTGGACGAGGTAGATGCACGGCGCCACGTGGACGCCCGCCGGGAGCCGAAGCCCGTCGACGGTCAGCGGCGCGGCGAGCTTGCGTGGCGCAACCGTCAGCACGGGACGGATCCGCAGGGTTTCCTTGACGACCGCATCGATCCACTGCTCGTCGCCCTCGCGAACGCGCGACAGCGCGGCGGGCGCGCGAGCCAGACGCTCGATGGCCCAGGCCAGCGAGCCCGCCGTCGTCTCGTGGCCGGCGGCGAGCAGCGTGACGAGGTGATCACGCAACTCCTGGTCGTCGCAGCCGGCGGCGAGCAGCGCGCCGAGGACGTCATCGCCGCCCGCGCCGGCCGCTCGGCGGCGCGCGATGAGCGCCATGAGCTGCTCGTCGACGATCGCCATGCGGCGGATGAACGCGCCCCACGGGCTGTACGGCCCGAGGTCTCGTTGGGCCAGCGACATCGCCATGGCGCGCGGCAGCGAGTTCGCGACGCCGAGGGTCGCGCGGATGTCGGCCGCCAGCCGCGGGTCGTCGGTGCCGAAGACCGCGCGCAGGATGACCTCCAGGGTCAGCTCCTGCACGAGCCCCAGCGCCTCCACCGGCCGTCTGCGCGGCCACGCGGCGACGTGCTCGGCCGCCACCTCGCGCACGACCTCGCGATAGGCGGCGATGCGCTCGCCGTGGAAGGCGGGGAGCATCATCCGGCGGATGCGCAGGTGCTCCTGGCCGTCGGCGAAGAGGATCGAGCGGGGGCCGGCCACGGGGCGCAGTGGCCCGGGGCTGGCGCCGCGACGGGCCACCTCCGGATCGGCCGCATAGACCGCCCGAACGGCGTCCGGGTGCCAGACGAGCACGAGCGGCGCGTCGTCGAAGGCGAGGCGGATCGTGAACGCCTCGCCGTACGCTGCGGCGCACCGGCGCAGGAAAGGCGTCGGCCGCGCGACCCACTCGAGGGTCTGCAGCGCGGCGGGCTCGCGGGGCCCCGGTGGCAGCGCGGCGTCCATCGCCGCCCACGCTAGTCCACACGAACGTCCCTGGAGTCGGACTCCTGTTCCAACACGAGGGACGTTCGATGCCAGTTAGTGCAGGACGACGGTTCGCTCGATGACGCGCTCGGTGATGCGCCACGGCGCGACCAACGACGCGGCCGACGAACGAATGTCCGCGCCGGTGCACGCGTCGTAGTGCCAGTCGGTGGGCGAGCGCCACCACTCGCCAGGGCCCAGGGCAACGACCATCGGGGTGTCGTGGCAGCCGACCGGGGTGTGGCGCAGGTTGCCCGCGAAGTGGCCGAGCTCGTGCAGGAGCACGGTCTCGAGGTCGATCTCGCCGCTGGTCGGGTGCGCCGGCCCGGGCGCCCACGGCAGGTCGGGCCGCAACGCGAGATCGCGCTCGACGATGCGCGAGCCCGCCGGCGTGCGCGTCGTCCGGCAGCCGAGCCCGGAGCAGACGCGGCGGACGCGCACGTAGTTCTGGCGCAGCAATGTCGTGGTGGCAAGCGCGCCGGGCGACACGAGCGCGCCGGCGAAACCGACGTCGGAGTGCCCGTCGCCGAGGCGCGGGACGCGGTAGACCGGCCCGCGCGCGTCGAGGCGCCAGCGCTTGGCGCCGTTGCGCACGAGCGTGACGAGGCGGCTGCGCGGGACGTCCGGCGAGCCCTTGCCGAGCGCCAGCACCAGCAGTGCATGGTTGCTGCTGCCGATCCGCTTCGGGATGGGGGCGTGCGCGAGGCGCGGGAGCGGCGGCGCGCTGACGACGAGCCGCAGCGCGGGGCCGGCGGTGCAGGTCGAAGGGCTTGCGACCTGCCAGTACCAGGTGCCGGCTGAGAGCCCGTCGGTGGCGGTGAACTGCACGAGAGTGGGGTCGGCGGGCGACGGCGTGCCGTCGAGGCGGCCGGCGTCGTCGCCGATGGCTCCGCAGCCGTCGACCGGCGACGGGGAGGCCGAGACGTGCACGACGAGGGCGCCCTGACCGCGCGCGCTGAAGACGACCGGCGTGTCGGCCTTCACCGTCGCCCCGTCGGGCGGCCCGACCGGTGCCGGCGGCGCGGGCGCGGGCGTCTGCGCCGCCGCGGGCGCGGCGAGCAGCGCGCACGCGAGGAGCGCGGCTGCGAGCAGGCGGACGGAGAGGGCCGAGAGCGCCATCGGGCCGGCCACCGTAGCCGACGGCCTTCGGGCGCTCGGCGGATGTCCTATCAAGCCGCGGTCAGCGAGGCGAAGCGGGCGGCATCGACGTTGCCGCCGCTGATGACGACCCCGACGGTGCCTCCGCGCAGCGCGACCCGGCCCGCCAGCAGCCCGGCGAGTGCGCTGGCGCCACTGGGCTCGGCGACGACCTTGACGCGCTCGAAGAGCAGGCGCATGGCGTCGACGATCTCGGCGTCGGAGACCGTGACGACGTCGTCGACGAGCGCCTTGATCACCTGCCATGGGCGCTCGCCGGGCATCGGGGTCTGCTGGCCGTCGGCGATCGTCGGGCGCACCTCGACCGCGACGCGCTCGCCCGCTCGCAGCGAGCGCGCGACGTCGTCGCCGGCCTCGGGCTCGACGCCGACGATCCGCGCGTTCGGCTGCAGCGCCTTGACCGCCGTGGCCACGCCCGAGATCAGGCCGCCGCCGCCGACCGGCACGACGACGACGTCGAGGTCGTCGACCTCGACGGCCAGCTCCAGGCCGACGGTGCCCTGCCCGGCCATGACCAGCGGCTCGTCGTAGGGGTGCACGAGGGTCAGCCCGCGCTCGGCGGCGAGCGCCACGGCGAGCGCGTCACGATCCTCGCTATAGCGGTCGAACTCGATGATGTCGGCGCCGTAGCCCTCCGTCGCCGCGCGTTTGGACGCGGGCGCGTCGCGCGGCATGAGGATCGTCGCGCGCGCGCCGTGCTCGCGCGCGGCCAGCGCAAGCGCCTGCGCGTGATTGCCCGACGACACCGAGCACACGCCCTCCGGGCGCAGCGCAGCCACCGCGTTGCAGGCGCCGCGGAACTTGAAAGCGCCCGCACGCTGGAGGTTCTCGGCCTTCAGCACGACGGGTGCGCCGGCGCGCTCGTCGAGCGTGCGTGAGCGCAGCAAAGGCGTGCGGTGCGCCACCCCGGCGATCCGCCCGGCGGCCGCGTGCACGTCGTCCAGGGAGATCGGCAGCGCCGACGCGGTCACGAGATCGCGCGGTAGCTCTCCTCGTCCTCTGACGGCCGCCGGCCGTCGCGCCCGACGTAGCCGTCGGCGCCGCCGATGGCCACGTAGATCGCGTCGACGTCGCCGACGTTGCGCATCCGGCGCACGGTCGACGGGTCCACCCGGGCGATCGCGCCGGGCTCGAGCACCTGGGTGGCGCCGTCGCCGAACTCGATCTCGATCCGGCCGGCGTGGAGGAAGTAGACCTCCTGCTGGCGATCGTGGAAATGGCGGCCGGTCTCGATGCCGGGCGGCAGGACGATCGCGTTCATGCCGAACGCGGTGATCCCGAGGGCGGTGCGGATCTTGCGGAACCCGGGCCCCTCGCCGAGCCGGTCCAGGTGCGAGACGGCCCAGCCGTCGCCGGTGATGACGTCGTCCATGCGCGCACTGTACGTGCGGGGCGTCCGCGAGGTCGCGCGGGCTTCACCGGCTGAGAACAGGATTCCCGGCCCGCTACCTGCTAGTTTCCCCGCGTCAGGCCGGGCAAGGTCCCGGCGAGAAGTGCAGGCGTCGGGTCCAGGTAGCACCAGCTTCCTCCGAAACGCAGCACAAGAGTCATCGGAGGAAAGGCTGGAATGCCTACCGGTACCGTGAAGTGGTTCAGCGACGACAAGGGCTTCGGCTTCATCACGCCCGATGAGGGCAGCCGCGACCTGTTCGTCCATCACA
>DATBKW010000103.1:0-4917 GCA_036555665.1 Solirubrobacteraceae bacterium
GACACGGCGGCGGGCGTGGGCCACGACGGCGCGGTGCGCGCCCATCATCGCGTTGGCCGCGACCCATGGCCTCGCGTCGCCCGGCTTCGCGCCCAGCTCGTCGGCGATCAGCGCGGCCAGCGAGTCGGTATAGCGGGCGAATATCTGCTGCTCGCGCGCCAGCAATGCTGGGCTCTCGGTGATCATGCGCGTGAGCGCTGCCAGGCGCTCGCGTGCCTCCGGGTCCTGCCTGGCGAGTAGTCCCCGCTGGGCCAGGATGAAGCGCCCGAAGGCCGCGAGCGCGGACTCGCCGGGGTCGCGCTCCTTGATCGTCGTGAGCAACTCCTCCTCGAAGGCGCCGAGCTGCCAGTAGACAAGGTCCTCCTTGGTAGGGAAGTAGTTGAAGACCGTCTGCTCGGAGACCTCTGCCGCGCGGGCGATCTCGGCGACGGTCACGCGATCGAACCCGCGCTTGCCGAAGAGCCGCCTCGCGGTCTCGGCGATGTGCTGCCGGGTCTGCTGCTTCTTGCGCTCGCGCAGGCCCGTGTGCGGGGCGTCGACCGCCATGTCGGAATGCTAACAGTTGATTCGGGTTGCACAAATCTTTTAGTTACCCTAAGCTTATGGTTGCACGAACGGATGGAGGCACCATGAGCAACTCCAGTCACCACACCATCGATCGCGTCGACGCGAAAGCGGCTGCTGTGCCGTTCGCGGCGATCGTCCTGGCGATGCTTCCCGCAGTCCTCGACCAGACCATCCTCGCCACCGCCCTGCCCACGATCGCCGTCGACCTGGGGCGACTGGCCGACGTCTCGTGGGTGGTCACCGCGTACGTCGTGGCCGCCGCGGCCACCACGCCCCTGTGGGGCAAGCTCGGCGACCGCCACGGCCGCAAGCGGCTGCTCGAGGCCTCGCTGGCCTTGTTCCTCGCCGCGTCGGCCGCGTGCGGTGTCGCTCAGAGCATCACCATGCTGATCGTCGCCCGCACCGCGCAGGGCGTGGCAGCGGGCGGACTGATGTCGCTCGCGATGGCCGCGGTCGGCGATCTCGTCAGCCCGCGCGAGCGCGCCCGCTATCAGGGCTACATCGCGGCCACGTTCGCGGTCGCCACCGTCGCCGGCCCGCTCGTCGGCGGGGTGCTGGTCGACCAGGTCAGCTGGCGCTGGGTCTTCTACGTCAACCTGCCGCTCGGCCTCGCGGCGCTGGCCGGGCTGCGCCTGCGCCTCCCCGCGCCCGAGCCCTCACCGGAACGCGCGCCGCTGGACGTGATCGGCGCCGCGCTTCTGGCGGCGGCCACGAGCGCGTTCATGCTCGCGTGCATCTGGGGCGGCGACCGCTTCGCATGGGGCTCGCCGGAGATCGTGGGGCTGCTTGTCGCGGCCGTGCTGCTCGGCGTCGCGCTGGTCGCGCGCGAGCGCCGCGCCGCAGATCCGGTCGTGCCCTTTGCCCTGCTGCGCACCCGGACGGTCGCCGTGGTCAGCGCGGCCCTGTTCCTGGCGACGGCCGCGCTGTTTGCGGTCAACGTGTTCGTCCCGCTGTTCCTGCAGGCCACCACGGGGGCGTCGCCCACGCAGGCCGGCCTGCTGCTCGTGCCGATGATGATCGGCCTCACGCTGTCGACCAACGTCGCCGGCCGCGTCATCGCGCGCACCGGGCGCTACAAGGCGTTCCCGGTCGCCGGGCTGACCGTGATGACGGTTGCGCTCGTGCTGCTCGCCGTAGTCGCCGGGCATCCGTCGCGCACGACGACGGCGCTCGCCCTGACCCTGTTCGGCCTCGGTTTCGGCGTTGTCGGCCAGGTGCTGATCGCGGCCGTGCAGAACGAGGTCGACCGGCGCCAGATCGGCGTCGCCATGGCCGCGACCACCTTCTTCCGCGGCCTCGGCGGCGCGATCGGGGCGGCCGTGCTGGGCGCGGTCTTCGCCGGTCGCGCCGGTGCGACCGGCGACGGGCTGCGCGGGCTCGGGTCGGCTGCGCGCGCGGATGTGATCGACGCGGTGCAGACGGTGTTCGTCGTCGCGGCGCCGATCGCGGCGCTCGCCATGGTCGTTGTGTTGTTCCTGCGCGAGCGCCCGCTCGCTGAGAGCGCCGGGGCGGGTGCGGGTCGGCCGAAGGCGGTGGCGTCGTGAGCGTCGCAGATCGGCTGCTGAGCGTCCGGCTTTCGTCGCACAACGCCCGCGATCCGCGGCCCAACACGCACCACTTTCACGCAACTTCGTAACAACGCGTCCGCGCCCGGCCGTTGCCCGCCGGGCGCGCCGCTATGGTCGGCGGCCCGCCATGGATCCCGCCCTCACCGCACTTCGCCGGCTCTTCGGCTTCGAGTCCTTCCGTCCTGGCCAGGCCGAGGCAGTGGCCGCCGTGGCCGGGCCGGGCCCGCCGCGCGACGTGCTCGTGGTCATGCCCACCGGTGCGGGCAAGTCGCTGTGCTACCAGCTTCCCGCGCTCATGCGCGACGACCTGACGGTCGTGGTGTCGCCACTCGTCTCCCTCATGCAGGATCAGGTCGAGGCGCTGCAGCGCGTGGCGCCCGGCCGCGCGGTGCTGGTCAACGCCCAACAGAACGCCGAGGCCAACCGCTCCGCCCTCCAGCGCGCCGCCGCCGGCGAGGTGCGCCTGCTCTACGTAGCGCCCGAGCGCTTCTCCTCGCCGGGGTTCGCCGACGCGCTGCGCGCGGCCCGCGTGGGCCTGTTCGTCGTCGACGAGGCGCACTGCGTCTCGCAATGGGGCCACGACTTCCGGCCCGACTACTTTCGCCTGGCCGATGCTGCGCGCTGGCTCGGGGCGCAGGCGATCGTCGCCTCGACCGCCACCGCGACGCCACAGGTCGCGGCCGACATCGCGCGGCGCCTCGGGCTCCGTGATCCGGTGCGGGTCACGACCGGCTTCGATCGGCCGAACCTGTCGTTCGCCGTGGTGCCGTGCCGTGGCGTGACCGACAAGCGCGCGCGGCTGGCCGCGGCACTGAAGGACGAGGCCGCCCGCCCAGCCATCGTCTACGCGGGCACGCGCGCGGAGACCGAGGACCTTGCCGGCGCGCTGGAGCGCGCGCTCGGCGTCGAGGTGCTCGCCTACCACGCGGGCCTCGATCGGCGGGAGCGAGCGGAGGGCCAGCGGCGCTTCATGGCCGGCGAGGTCGACGTCGTCGTGGCGACCAACGCGTTCGGCATGGGTATCGACAAGGCCGACGTGCGCACCGTCGCCCACGCGACCGTGCCGGGCTCGCTCGAGGCCTACTACCAGGAGGCGGGGCGGGCGGGGCGCGACGGAGCGCCGGCGCGCGCGCTGCTCTTCGCCGAGAGCCGCGACAAGGGCCTGCATGTCTTCTTCATCCAGCGAGCGGAGGTCGACGGCGCGGCGATCGCCGCGGTGGCCGATGCGGTGCTCCGCGCCACGGTGGACGGTCGCTACGACCTCGCGGTAGTGGCCGCCGGCGATCCCGAGCCAGAGCGGGTGCGCGCCATCGTCGGCCACCTCGCGCGCGCCGGTGTCCTGCAGCCCGCCCCCTCCCCAATCGATCGCCTGCGCGGGCGCGTGCTGGCGCCGTTCGACGGCCGCGCGCAGGCGCTGTGCCGGTCGTCGGCGGGCGATGCGCAGCGCGCGCGCTGGCGGCAGTACCGCTCGGTATGGGCGTTCGTCGAGGGCTCCGAGTGCCGGCGCCTGGCGATCCTGCGCCACTTCGGCGATCGCGCGCGACCATGCGCGGACGTGCCGTGCTGCGATGTCTGCGCGCCAGAGCTGGTGCCGGCGGCGCCCGCGCCGATCGCCGTGCCCGGGGGTCCCGCGCCCGGCGACCTCGACGCGGCGATCGTCGATGTCGTCACCGGCGCCGAACCGTCCGTAGGACGCACGCGCACGGTCGAGATCCTCCGCGGCGGTCGCTCGCAGGTGGTGCGCAAGAACGCCTACGACGGGCTACCCGCCTATGGCACGTTCGCGCACCTGCGCGCCGACGAGGTGCTCGCGCGCGTCGACGAGCTGCTCGCCGAGGGCCGGCTCAGTTCCACCGGCGGCGCCTACCCCAAGCTGCGGCTTGGGCGAGCGGCCGCATGAGCCTTCGGCGGGCGGCCCCATGAACGTCGGCGTCCTCGCCTCGGGCGAGGGCACCAACCTGCAGGCGCTGCTCGACACCGTCCACGGCCGTGAAGTGCGCGTGGTCGCGGTCGCATCCGATCAGCCGTCGGCGCCGGCGCTGCAGCGCGCCGAAGCGGCCGGCGTACCTGCGCGCGTGTTCCTGCGCTCCGAGTACGGCGAGCGAGCCGCGCGCGACGGTGCGATCGCCGACTGGCTGCACCACGAGGGTGTCGAGCTCGTCGTCCTCGCCGGCTACATGGCGATCCTCGACGCCGCGTTCGTCGCGCGCTTCCCCGATCGGATCCTCAACGTCCATCCGTCGCTGCTGCCCGCCTTCCCGGGCGTGCGCGCGATCGAGCAGGCGCTCGACCACGGCGTCAAGGTCTTCGGCGTCACCGTGCACCTCGTCGACGAGGACGTCGACACCGGGCCGATCGTCCTCCAGCGCGCGCTCGAGGCGCCAGACGCGCGCGACGCCGCCGACGTCCACGCGCGCCTGCAGCCGATCGAGCACGAGCTCCTGCCGCGTGCGGTCGCCCTCATGGCCGCCGGACGCGTCCGCCGCGACCCGGACCACCCGCGGCGCGTGCTCATCGACTAGTGGGTCTTCCCGCAACGTTCGACCGGAAACGACAGCCGTCGATCCCCGACCGGCGGCGTCCTCGAACCTCGAAATACCTCCGGTATTCCTTCGGTTCTGCGTCCTTGCCGGATCGGCGTCGCCGGCCGCCGTTACCGGTCAAACGTCACGAGAAGGCCCACTAGTACTCGTCGTCTGCGTCCGCGTCCTCGTCTTCGTCGTCGAGCTCGGGGTCGTCGAACCCTTCGGGATCCTCGCCGCCGGAGTCGTCGTCGGTGTCC
>DATBKW010000104.1:0-3535 GCA_036555665.1 Solirubrobacteraceae bacterium
GACCTTGCGCAGGAGCAGCGGCAGGGCGATGTTCTCCTCGACGGTGAACCAGGGGAAGAGGTTGGCGTCCTGGAAGACGAGGCCGAGCTTGCGCAGCGCGTCGTCGTCGCGCCGGTCGCCGCGCCACAGGGGCCGGCCGGCGACCGTGACCTCGCCCTCCGACGGGCGGGTGAGGCCGGCAAGGATCCGCAGCATCGTCGTCTTGCCGCAGCCCGACTGCCCCAGGAGCGTGACGAACTCCTGCTTGCGGATGCCGAGATCGATGTTCGTCAGGGCGACCGTCTCGCGGTCGCGGGCGCTGAAGCGCTTCGACACGCCCCGCAGCTCGATCTCGGCCTCGCCGTCCGTCAGCGCGCCGCTGACGTGCAGGGGCGACTGCCGTTCGGCCTTCAAGACGCGTTCCTCGTCTGACGCCCGAGCATGGACATCGGCTGACATCGGCTCTCCCACGGGGTGTGCGGCTGGCGCACATGCGTGCGCTATCCCTGCCTTGCCCGTTTGTACGACGGTCAAACAATCCGCGTCAGGCGCCCACCATCTCCGCGGGGCTGGCATAGGATGCCCCGCCCATGCGTGCCCTCGTCACCGGCGGCGCCGGCTTCATCGGCTCACATCTCGTCGACGCGCTGCTCGACCGCGGCGACGAGGTCACGGTCGTCGACGACCTCTCCACCGGCCGCCGAGAGAACCTCGACAGCGCGCTGGCCCGAGGGGCCGCGTTGGCCGAGGTCGACATCCGCGAGGGCGAGCGGGTCGCGAGCGTCCTGTCGGCCGAGCGGCCGGACATCGTCTTTCACCTCGCGGCGCAGATCGACGTGCGCAAGTCGATCGAGGACCCGGCGTGGGACGCGGCGATCAACGTCGGCGGCACGATCAACGTGCTCGAGGCCGCGCGCCGGGCGGGGGTCAAGCGCGTCGTCAACACGTCGACCGGCGGCGCGATCTACGGCGTGGCCGACGTCATGCCGACGCCCGAGAGCGCGCAGCCGCGCCCGATGGCCGCCTACGGGCAGAGCAAGTTCTGCGCCGAGACCTACTGCGGTTGGACCGAGCGGCTGTACGGCCTGTCGGCGGTGACGCTGCGCTATGGCAACGTCTACGGTCCGCGCCAGGACCCGCACGGCGAGGCCGGCGTCGTCGCCATCTTCTGCGGCGCGCTGCTGGCCGGAGAGCGGCCCAAGGTCTTCGGCGACGGCCGCCAGACGCGCGACTACGTCTACGTCGGCGATGTCGTCGCGGCGAACCTCGCCGGCGCGGCGCACCCCGAGGCCCACGGTGCCTACAACATCGGCACGGGCACCGAGGCCTCCGTGCTCGAGGTGATCGCCGCTCTGCGGGCCGCGGCCGACCTGGGCGACGACGACTTCGAGCCCGAGTTCGCTCCCGCGCGCACCGGCGAGCTGCAGCGCAGCTGGCTCGACGTCGGGCGCGCGCGGGCCGAGTTGGGCTTCACCGCGGACACCGGCCTGGCGGCCGGCATGAAGCTCACGCTCGAGTGGGCGCGCGCCGGCGGCGTCTAGGAGCTCGTCTCGGCGGTCTCGGTCGTCTCGGCCGCTTCGGCCTGAGCTTCGGCCTTGTGGGCCGCCTCGGCCGCGGCGTCGGCCGGCGGCGAGACCGTGTCGGCCGTGGCGACCGGGCCCAGCGGACGGTCGAAGTCGGGGTTGTGGCCGTTGCTGCTGCCGTTGCTGCGCACCTTGCGCGCGACGACGACGCCGCCGACCACAGCGACCGGGATGACGAACAGCCTGGCCTTCGAGCGCTTGGGGGCCGTCGACCAGCGGGTGGTGGCGTAGGTCTTGGCCCCGACGGCGGCCATGCGGGCGGCGTGTGGCGAGGTCTTCGCCACCACCATCGCCTGGGCGTAGCGCTTGGCGAAGTCGTCCATGATCTGTTCGCGCTTGGTGCGCTTCTTGCGGAGGACTAGAAGTCGTGCCATGGGTGTAGACGCTACCCGTTGGCCGCGCTCGGGAACAGGCGATCAGCGTGCGGCTTGCGTGAGCGTGCTGCGCAGCCACGCGACGGTCTCGGCAATTCCCTCGCGCAGGCCGATGTGCGCCTCCCAGCCGAGCACCCGCTTGGCCTTCTCGGTTGAGGGCCAGCGGCGCACGACGTCGACCTCGAAGCTCGGCAGGTGCTCGAACTCGAGCGCGTCGGGGTCGCGGCCGCAAGCCTCCCAGATGATCGCCGCCAGCTCGGCGACCGTCCGCTCGTCGTCCGTCGAGATGTTGAAGTCCTCGTTGAGCCCCTTCGGCGCCGCCGTTGCCGTCACCACGCCGTCGGCGATGTCGTCGATGTGGGTCAACGTGCGCGTCTGCGTACCGTCACCAAAGATCGGCAGTGGCGCGCCCTCCGGCGTCGTCAGGCACTTGCGGATGATGTCGGGGACCATGTGCGCGACGCCCGGCTCGTCCTCGGGCATCTCGCCCGGCCCGTAGGCGTTGAAGGGCCGGCAGATCGTGTAGGGCAGCCCGTGCTCGTCGTGCGCGGCGCGCACGTAGACCTCACCGGTGAGCTTGGAGAAGCCGTAGGCCGAGCGCGGAATCGGCGTGTCCAAGATGTGCGCCTCGGTGGTCGGAAACTCCGTGGCCCGCTCGAAGACCATCGAGCTCGAGACATAGGTGAAGCGCTGCACGTCGTGATCGAGCGCCGCCCGCACGACCGCGTTGTAGAGCGCGGTGTTGACCTCGGTCAGCGTGTAAGGCAGCTCGTGGAAGTTGGCGATCCCGCCGACGATCGCGGCCAGATGGATGACGTGGCTGCAGCCCTGCGTCGCCTTGCGCGCCTCGTCCAGGCGCCGCAGGTCGCCGGTGTGCACCTCGCACGACTCGCGCATCCACTGCGGCGCCTCGCGCTGGTCGGAAACGCGCACCTCGAACTCGGGGTCGCTGATGAGCCGCCGCACAACCGCCGCGCCGATCGTGCCGACGCCTCCGGTGACAAGGACCCGGTTCATGGGCGCGGAACGGTAACGCTGAGGCCGTGCGCACGCGCTGCGGCGATGAGCCGGTCGTCGTAGGCGAACACCGTGCCGCAGCGCTCGCCGAGGGAAAGGGCGGTCGCGAGGTGGATGGCGTCGAGCGTGCGAAGCGGCGCGTCGCTCAGGTCGCCGGCGGCACGCCGGATGCCGGCGTCGACCTCGATCAGCTCAACGCCCCTGAGCAATTCGTGGACGGTTCGGATCTCCGCCGGATCGCGTCGCCGCACGGCGAGCGTCGCCTCCACCTCGAGCAGGGCCGACGAGGCGATGGGCCGGCCGTCCAGCGCGGCGACCAGCGCCTCGGTTTCGGGCTCATCGACGATGAGCTTCACGAACGCCGACGCGTCAGCGTAGGCGATTGCGCGGGGCACTCAGATGCGATCCTCGCGCAGCTCGTCCAGGATCTCGCTCAGCGGGCGGCCAGGGGCAATGCGCGCGCGCACCTCGCGCGACAGGGCGAGCGCCTCCTGGGTCGACATCGTCGCGCGCCTCACCCCGCCGCGCTCGTCCAGCCAACGGTCGAGCTCGGCGTCGGGATCCTCCTCGATCACCGCCTTC
>DATBKW010000105.1:0-1741 GCA_036555665.1 Solirubrobacteraceae bacterium
CGTTGGCGGTGCTTCGGTGGCGAACGGCTCGCTGCAGACGCTCGACATAGGCTCGTTCGCGGGGGCGGTGCGGGCTGTCCAGGGCTTCTCGTGGGACTCGCCGAACCCGACGTGCCAGGTCGTCGAGGGACCGGCGATGCCGACGGGCGGCCAGCCCAACATCTCCGACGATGTCGTCGTCGTCACCCCTCCAGCCGGCTGGCCGGACACCGTCGTGGTGACCGGCAAGCCCGCGCCGAACAACGACATCCGGATCGCCGCGTGCTGGGTCGGCGGCGGTGCGCCCCCGAGCCCGGCCAACAACGCGGTCCTGGCGAATCCGGTCTTCAACTACGTGACGTTCGACTCGCCCTGAGCCAACTCC
Source organism: Solirubrobacteraceae bacterium (assembly GCA_036555665.1). Lineage (GTDB taxonomy): Bacteria > Actinomycetota > Thermoleophilia > Solirubrobacterales > Solirubrobacteraceae > JAOPZW01. Next base: position 365 of record DATBKW010000105.1, read on the forward strand.
CAGCCGGCTCCCAGGCTTCCTCGCCACGATCGTCGGCGTGCAGCGCAAGCTCATCGAGCACACGCGGACGGTCGAGGTCTTCGGCGGCAGCGTCGGGCTGCGCGCCACCGGGCGCGAGGCTCCCCTCGCGCTCGCCGTCGCCGCGGCGCTCCTGCAGCGCATGCACGCCGCGCTGACGCGCTTCGATCCCGACTCCGAGCTGTGCCGGCTGAACGCCGACCCGCGCCCGCGGGTGCCGGCGTCGGCGCTCGTCCGGGGCCTGGCCGCTGCCATCCCCTACGCGGGCACGCTCAGCGGCGGCCTCGTCGACGCGACCATCGTCCCGCGCCTCGAGCCCGACCACACCGAGCCCGACGGCGACCCGCGTCCCGCCACGCCCGATCCGCGGCGCCCGTGGGCGGCCGTCGAGGCCGACGCGACCACGGTGTCGCGCCCGCCCGGCGTCGCGCTGGACAGCGGCGGCCTGGCGAAGGGCCTCGCGGCAGACCTGATCGCCGACCGCATGCGCGATCTGCCTTCGTTCGCCGTCGAATGTCTGGGCGACGTGCGGGTCGGCGGCGTCGACCGCACGCTCAAGATCTCCAGCCCGTGGAACGACGACGAGACGATCGCCGAGCTGCCGCTCCGCGACGGCGCCGCGGCCACGAGCGGCGTCACCCGCCGCGGCTGGCACCTGATCGACCCCGGCACCGGCCGGCCCGCCCGCACCGGCGTCGTCCAGGCCACCGCCCTCGCGCCCATGGCGCTCGAGGCCGAGGTCCGCGCCAAGGCGGCCCTCCTGGCCGGCCCCGACGCCGGGCCCGAGCACCTGCTCCACGGCGGGCTTCTCATCCTCGCCGACGGCGCTATGACAGTCGTCTAGGCCAGGCTGGGCGCGCCCTCGGGAAGCGCCTCGAGCGCCGCGTCGCGATCGGCTTCGCTGAACTCCGGGTCCTCCAGGCTGCCGGCCAGGTAGGCGTCGTAGGCGGCGAGATCGAAGTGGCCGTGGCCGCACAGGCCGAAGAGGATCACGCGCTCCTCGCCGGCCTCGCGGGCCGCGTCGGCCTCCTCGATGACCGCGCGGATCGCGTGGGCGGGCTCGGGCGCGGGGATGATTCCCTCGGTGCGCGCGAAGCGCAGCGCGGCCTCGAACGTCTCGTTCTGGCGGAACGCGCGGGCCTCGATCGCGCCGGCCTTGACCAGGGCGCACAGCGACGGCGCGTCGCCGTGGTAGCGCAGGCCGCCGGCGTGCACGGGCGGCGGCACGAAGCCGTGGCCGAGCGTGTACATCGGCATCAGCGGCGTCAGGCCCGCCGTGTCGCCGAAGTCGTAGGCGTAGACGCCCTGGGTCAGCGTCGGGCAGGCGGCCGGCTCGGCGGCGACGAAGCGCGGGCCGGA
>DATBKW010000106.1:0-1813 GCA_036555665.1 Solirubrobacteraceae bacterium
CTACGGCCTCAGCGACTACGGGATGGCCGACCGGCTGAACATCGCGCGCGACGAGGCCAAGGGGTTCATCGACGCCTATCTCGCGCGCTTCCCGCGGGTGGCCGAGTTCATCCGCACGACGATCGAATCGGCGCGCGAGCACGGCCACGTCACGACGCTCTTCGGCCGCCGCCGCCAGATCCCCGAGCTGCGCGCGCGCAACTGGCAGGTGCGCTCGCTGGGCGAGCGCCTGGCCGTCAACACGGTCATCCAGGGCACGGCCGCCGACGTGATGAAGCTCGCGATGATCCGCTGCCACCGCGCCCTGGCCGACAGCGGCCTGAGCACGCGCATGATCCTCACGATCCACGACGAGCTGCTCTTCGAGGGCCCGCCCGACGAGGCCGACGTCGTGCGCGATCTCGTCGAGCGCGAGATGCTCGCGCCGTGGGAGGATCGCACGCCCCCGCTGGCGGTCGACGTCGGTGTGGGGCAGACCTGGCTGGAAGCGAAGTAGCTAGGCGTACTGCGGGGGCGCGATCGCGAGGTAGTGGTCGAAGGCCCAGCGCACCAGCGCCGGCGCGCTGAGCACCGACAGCCCGAAGGTCATGGGCACCGGGTGCGGGTTCACGCGGCCCACGAGGCGCTGCACGCGCAGCAGCCACGAGAACGCCCAGCGATGCTCGTCGCAGAAGGCGGCGTAGCGCGCCAGCGCCTGCTCGCGCGTCTGGCGGCCGTCGAGCACGAGGCGCAGCTCGCGCCCGCAGGCAAGGCCGAAGTAGAAGGCGGTGCGGATGCCCTCGGCCGTGGTCGGCAGGCAGTGCCCGGCGCTGTCGCCGGCGAAGAAGACGCCGTCCTCGGTGGCCGCGCGCATCTGGTGGGGGATCCAGTTGCCCTGGTATCGCTCGGCGGGAAAGTCGAGGTCGCCGGCCAGGCGGACGGTCGGCTCCTTGACGTGATCGCGCGGATCGAACGAGCCCACGCCGACGCGCACCTCGTCGTGGGCGGGGAAGCTCCACGAGTACCCCGCGCGCACGTACTTGGGGTCGAGCCACAACTCGAGGTCCTGGGCGGGTGGGGATGGCATCTGCGGGTGGACCTCCAGGCCGCGCGACAGCCGCGCGTTGGGGGGCTGGATCGGGTCGGGCGCCGCCGACAGCACGCGCCGCCAGCCGAGCGCGTCGACGATCAGCGGGGCCGTGAGCTCGCCACGGTCGGTGCTGACGGTGAAGCCCTCGCGGCCCTGGACCGTCGCGGTGTCGAACTCGACCTCGGGCGACTGTGCGCGCAGCAGCGCGCACAGCTCGCGGTAGTCGAAGGTCGAGAACGTCCACGGCAGGCGCCAGCGGAAGCTCCTGCGCGGGGTGTGGAAGACCAGGTCGGGAAAGGTCTGGCGGATCGAGTCCTGCAGCCCGAGCGCCTCGAGCCAGGCGGTCGGCGCCGCGCAGGCGCTCGTCTGGCGCTCGCCGATCTCGTAACGGTCGATCATCAGCACCCGCGCGGGTGGGTGGGCTGATTTCGACAGCTCGCGCGAAACGGCCAGTCCGGCGAAGCTTGCACCGCACACGATCACGTCCCAGTCAGGGCGTAGGGGGGTGCGCTCGGCACCGCGTTTCGTGGCTCGAACCGGCATGGGGCCGCCGATTCTAGGCCGCACCGACTGCGCTACCCTACGCCGTCACATGACCCAGACCCTCAACCCGACCCAGGAACCAAAGGTCGTCGACGGTAGCGGCGGCCTGCTCCTCGAGGTCGACGGGCAGATCGTCCCGAATTACGACGCCACCTTCGCCCCATTCGAGGAGGGCGAGGTCGTCTCCGGCCGCGTCGTCCG
>DATBKW010000107.1:0-4709 GCA_036555665.1 Solirubrobacteraceae bacterium
CTGAGCTCTACCTCGCCGACCCGCAGCGGCGCCTCGCACGGCCGCTCGAGGACCGCGACTGGGTGACGCTGGCCGACGGACGCGAGCCGCCCGACGAGCCCGAACCGCCGGCACGTCATGCCGGCCGCGTCCGCGGACCACGCTTGTGGCGGGCCCACGCCGCCTGGGGGCGGCTGGAGGTGGCCGGGTGTGTTCGGGTTGTGGTGGTCGGCGAGGTAGCCTCTCGCGCGGTGCCCGCCGGCGATGACCTTCGTTCGCGCACCCTCGCTCGCGGGTGCGAGGGGTGACGATATTCGTCGTGATCCGCGAGCGCGGGCCCGCCTGGGACGAGGCGCGGCCGATGCGAGAACAGGACGGGTGGGATGAGCACGCCGCGGTCATGGACGCGTTGGCCGACGAGGGCTCGATCGTTCTCGGCGGGCCGCTCGGCGATGGCGACCACCGCTTCATGCACATTGTCGAGGCCGCGTCCGCCGCGGCGATCCGCGACCTGCTCGCGGCGGATCCGTGGGAGGCGCGGCAGCTGACGACCGTCGCGGTCGAGCCCTGGGAGATCCTGCTCAGGTCGCCCTGACGCTGTGGACGGGCGGGAGGCGGGTCGCGGCGGTGAACCACGTCGTTCCGCCGTCGCCGGAGCCGAAGAGGTCGCCGGACGTGGCGCCGAAGTAGAGCTCGAGCGCCGGCCCCTCCCCCGACCGGCCGAAGGCCTGGCGCAGGATCGTCAGGTAGGCGCCGGCCGACGGCAGGCCGTCGCCGCGCGGCGCCCAGCTGGCGCCGGCGTCGCGCGTTTCGTACACACGCACGCGGCCATCGGGTGTAATGCGGTCGGCGTCGGCGGCGAGCGGGATCACGTAGGCGCTGTCCGGGTCAGCCGGATCGAGCGCGAGCGGGAACCCGAAGTCCGACGGCAGTCCCGCGCCGATGTCGTTCCACGTCTCGCCGGCGTCGTCGGAGCGGTAGACGCCGCCGTGGAACTGCATGAACATCCGCTCGGGGCGGCGCGGCGCGCGGTGAAGGTTGTGCACGCACAGCGTCAGCGTGCTCTCGCGTGCGTCCTCGGGCAGGTAGCGCGGGACGAGGCCCTCGTTGCCGTGGCGCCACGTCGCGCCGTTGTCCTCGGTCAGCCACACCCCGACCGCCGAGATCCCGAGCGCCAGGCGATCCGGCTCGCCCGGCCACGGCACGATCGAGTGCAGGCACAGCCCGCCTGCCCCGGGCTGCCACGAGGGCCGCGTCGGGTGCTCCCAGAACGGCCGGTGGAGCTCCCAGGTGGTCCCGCCGTCGCGGCTCTCGTACAGCACGGCCGGGTCGCCGCCCGCGTAGAGCATTCCTTCGGCCTCGCCGGCGACGATCACCCAGATGCGCTCGAGCGCGCGCTCGCCGCCCTCGGGCAGGGCGACGCCGTCGGCCGGGCTCCAGTCGCCGGACGGATCGTCCGCGTACCAGATCTTCGGCCCGTAGAACGGCGACGTGACCGATGCGAAGCAGCGCCCGCTGCGCGGGTCGCGCATCGCGTATTCGACCGGCTCGCCCGCGAAGGCGCGGGCCCTGACGTCGAATGCCTCTCCCGGCTCGCCCTCCAGGACGAACAGCCCCTTCTTCGTACCCACGAGCAGCTCGGTCATCTCACCCTCCGGAGATCGACTGCAGGACCTCGATCCGGTCGCCCGGCGTGATCGGCGTCTCCTCGCGCCCGTCCTCGCCGTTGACGAACACCTTGATGTGCCGGCGGATCAGTCCGCGCTCGTCGAGGATCCAGCCGTCGACAGCGGGCTGAGCGCGCTCCAGCGCGCGCAGCGCCTCGCGGACGGTCGCGCCGTCGACGTCATGCCCCGCGATGCCTCCGGCCCGGGTCTTGAGAACGCCATGGAGCTTCACCACCGGCACTGGCAGTACAGACCCTACGTCGCGCCGAAACTCATCGGCGCGCTCGAAGCCCACTGAAAGGCGCCTTCGTCACGGATGTGATGCAAAGGCGCCACGGGCGGCGAGTCCGCCCCCCGTGGGGCCGCTAACCGGCGCGAGTGGACAACTGCGCGAGCGCTTCGTCGGCCGTCGCGCCGACGTGGACCAGTGTGGCCAGCGCGCGGGTCATCGCCGACGGATCGGCGTGCTGGATGACGTTGCGCCCGTAGACAAGGCCTGCAGCGCCTGCGGCGAGGACGTCGGCGGTGATGCGCAGCAGCTCGTCGTCGGCAATGCGCCCGCCGCCGCGGACGAGCACCGGCACGCGCGCGGCGCGGACGATGCGGGCGAAGTCGTCGGCGCTCGGCAGCGGGTCGCACTTGATCAGGTCGGCCCCCAGCTCGGTGGCCTGGCGCACGAGGCCGCGCAGCCGCTCGGCGTCGCGGTGGACGTCGTAGCCCGCGGTGTTGGGGGCCATCGGCACCGGCTCGACCATCAGCGGCATCTGCGCGCGGTCGCACTCGCCGCGCAGGCGCATGACGTTCTGCACGCAGGTCTCACGCAGCGACGGCTGGCCCGGAGCGTCCTGGAGGTTGACGATCACGCAGGCGGCGTCGAGGCGCACGGCGAGGCCGACCGGGTCGTCGTACATCCACGACGCCGGGCGGTCGGGCACCTCGCGGCCGAACACGTTGCCCGTGTCGACGCGCAGCACGAGCGCGGGCTTGGCGCGGCCGACGCGGCGCTGGAGCAGCTCGGCCTGGCCGGGGGTGAGCAGGAGCGCGTTTGGCTCGGCGTCGACGAGCGCGTCGATGACCGCCTCCATGTCCTCGATGCCCTCGAGCAGATCCGGCTCCCCGGGCATGCCGTGATCGACCGCCACCATGAGCGACCGTCCGGAGCCCGACTCGAACAGGCGATGCAAGCGATAGGGGGTCATGCCGCCATGCGCCGCGCCGGCTCGATGCCCTCGGCGAGCAGGCGCCGCGGCGTGGCGGCGACCATCCGCTCGGCCGCGGTGGGCGACAGCCCGTCGCGGCGCAGGACCTCGACCGCGGCCCCCAGCGCGGGGCCGCGCGTACGCGGCCGGTGAGCGTCGGAGGCGATCACGGTTGCGCGCCCCGAGCGGGCCAGCTCCAGCCCGAAAGCGCGCGGCGTCGCGCCGTGGCGCCCGGTCAGCGACGAGGCGTTGACCTGCAGCACATCGCCGGCGGCGAGCAGCCGATCGACCGACCCCGGCGCCTCCACGAGCGCGCGCGAGCGCTCGGGATGGCCGACGAGCAGGCCGAAGCCGCGGCCGCGCAGCTCGCGCGCGGCCGCCTCGAAATCGTCGAGCTCCCCCGCCCCAGGCAGCGGCGCCTCGAGCAGCAGCCAGCGCCGGCCGGCCGGCCCGTGCGAGAGCTCCTGGAGCATCAAATCGCCGATGCCGGCGATGTCGTCCCACGCCAGCTCGACGCCGGCGCGGATCTCCAGGTCGATCCCGGCCGCGGCCAGAGCCGATCGCAGTTCGCGCGTGCGCTCGGGGATCTCCTCGACGACGGTGTCGCGCGCGTGTGGCGTGACGGTCACCAGGCCGATGCCGTCGGCGACGGCCTCGCGCGCGAGCTCGAGCGAAGCCGCGAGATCGACCGGCCCGTCGTCGACGCCCGGCAGGAGATGAAAGTGCAGCTCGACGCGCTCCATGCCTCTCACGGTAGAGCACGGCCGCACGGCTTCGGGCCCGGGTCACGAAGCGTTCACCAGATCACGGCGGCGCCGTACGCGGCAAACCACGGGTCCTTCGTGATGATCGCCAACCCCTCAGTCAGCGCCTGCGCGACGAGGAGCCGGTCGAAAGGATCACCGTGATGCATCGGGAGGCCGTGGACGCGCCAGGCGTGGTCCACGCCGATCGCCAGCCATTGGAAACCCTCCTCCGAGATCAGCGCAGGCAGGTCCTCGGGCGCCTGAAGCTTGCCCAGCGAACGCTTGATCGCGATCTCCCACACGCTGGCCGCGCTGACGATCGGCTCGTTGGCCGGATCGGCGATTGCCTCGCGTGCGGCGGTCGAGAGCGCGGCGTCGTCGGTCAACCACCACAGCAACGCGTGGGTGTCGACGAGGAGCCGGCTCACTCCGTGTAGTCGCCGAACTCGGGCGGCGTCTCGTCGAAGTCCTCTCCGACGACGATCTGGCCCTTCAGTGCGCCGGGTGCGCGCGCGATCGCCGGCACGCGGTAGGCGACGATCTTGGCGACGGGCGTAGGCCCCCGGCGGACGATGATCTCTTCTCCGGCCTCCGCGCGCGCAATCAGCCGCGAGAAGTGCGTCTTGGCTTCGTGGATCGAAACGGCGTCGATGTTGCCACGATAGTGGACTTAGTCCGCTTAGTCTACGCCGCGTAGCGGTGCTCGCTGCGGGCCTTGCGCTTCGCCGCCTCGACCTCGCGGTCCTTCGGCGGCGCTGTGGTGACGAGATCGTCGAGCAGCTGCACCGTTGCAGCGGTGATCGCATCGACCGCGCGCGAGAAGGCCTCCTCGTTGGCCTGCGACGGCTTGCTGAAGCCGCTGACCTTGCGGACGAACTGCAGAGCGGCGTCGTGGGCCTCGGCCTCGGTGGCGGGCGGTTCGAAGTTGTAGAGCGGGCGGATGTTGCGACACATGCAAGACAGCGTAGGGCCTCGCGGCGGCCGCGGCGGATACCGTGCCGTGATGGCCACCAACGAGAAGCCGCAGGTCGACGTCCCCTCCGACCAGGCGCCGTCCTACCAACTCGAGCTCGAGGACATCACCGTCGGCGACGGCGAGGAGGCCGTCTCCGGGCGCG
>DATBKW010000108.1:0-5294 GCA_036555665.1 Solirubrobacteraceae bacterium
CGCAGGGCGGCCTCGACGGCCCGCTCGCGCTCAACACTCAGATCGTCCACATCGAAGAACCCCAGATCGACGTCCGCGAGCGGGGTGGGTGTGGTGTAGCCGTGCAGGTGATCCCAGACCGCGGTGCGCACCCCACCCGCGACGACGAGCCAGTCGGGTGGATCGATGTCGCGCGCCGCGCGCAGCGCCTCCATGAGCCACGGCGTCCCGCGGACGATCTCCTCGAACAAGCGCAGCTCACGACTACCCAGCATCGTCACCCCGACCAGACGAAAACACCCCATCGCGGCGCCTCGCGCGCGGCTACCGTAAGCCATGCAGCCGACGCCCTTCGATGTGCTCCGCGCCCGCCGCGCAGGCACAGCGAGCGACGGGCACCGCGTCGCGCTGGTCGTCGAAGGCGGTTGCATGCGCGGCGTCATCGCAGCCGGCGCCGTCACCGCGTTGGACCACCTCGGCCTCGCCCAGCGCTTCGACGCCGTCTACGGCGTGTCCGCCGGCGCTCTCAACGCCGCATACATGCTTGCCGGCCAGGCCGCATTGGGCACCTCGATCTATTTCGAGGACCTGCCCGCCGCGCGCTTCCTCAGCCGCCGCCGCATCCTCGTCGGCCGCCGACCGATGGCCCTCGATTACACGATCGACGAGATCGTCGCGTGCCGCAAACGCCTCGACGTCACCGCCGTGCGAGCCGCGGCCCCCGAGTTCCACGTCCTCGCCACCTGCCTCGAGCACCGATCGCTTCACCGCCCGCACGGGCTGCTGCTCGAGCAGCTGCGCGCCGCGGCGCGCGTGCCGCTGCTCTCCGGCCCGCCCGTGCGCCTCAACGGCTGCCGCCTCTACGACGGCGGCCTGCTCGAGCCGCTCCCGGTCGACCTGGCCCTCCAAGACGGCGCCACCCACCTCGTCGTCCTACGCACCCGCCCCGACAGCCCGATCGTCATGCGCCACCGGCACGTCGAACAGGCGATGCTCGCCTGGCTGCGCCGGGCACACCCGGAGACGCGATCGATGCCGGTCGTGCCCCGCGACCGCTACGAACGCCAGCTCGCCGCGCTGCCCGCGGGCGTCACGAGCCGCGGTGACGCCGTGGTCCAGGTCCTCGTCCCGGCGGGGCCGACGATCTCCCAGAGCGAGATGGATCCCGAGACGCTGCGGGCCGGCGCCTGGATGGGCCTCGCAACGGTCGAAGACGCGGCCAACGAGACAATCGACCGCGCCGTCCTCCACGCCCATGGTTGGCGGCAACCTCAGGAGCGCGAAGCCGACAGCTGGGTCCGCGCGCGCACGGCGTCGCGCGAGGGGATCGCGAAGCAGACCGCGAGCGCAGCCAGGGACGCCACCGCGCTCATCGTGAACGCGCCCGTGAAGCCCGACTCCGCCGGGTAGCGCCCGCCGGCGACGAACGATGCGCTGACGATCGCCGCCGCCAGCTGCGCGCCGACGGCCCCGCCGATCGAGCGCATGATCGCGTTGATCGCGCTGGCTACGCCGGTGACCTCGACCGGCACCGCCTCGACGATCAGGTTGGCCATCGCCGCGAAGGCCAGCCCGATGCCGAGGCCCAGGAGCGCGCCGGCCAGGTAGAAGTCGATGCGCGCGTCGTGGGCGAAGGCCAGCCACGCGTAGCTCAGGAACGCCGCGAACGCGCCGAGCGCGAGCGGCAGCCGCGAGCCGTAGCGCGCGCCCAGTCGGCCGCCCAGCGGCCCGGCAAACAGCATCACGAACGAGGAGGGCAGCAGGAACAGCCCCGACTCGGTGACCGTCGCGGCGAACCCGTACCCGGTGACCGCGGGCGGCGTCTGCACCAGCTCGGGGATGAGCACGAACGACCCGAACATCGCAAAGCCGATGGCGAAGGCGGCGACGTTGGTCGTCCACACCGGCCGCGAGCGCATCAGCGTGAGATCGACGAGCGGGTCGACCGTCCGCAGCTCCCACCACGACCACACCGCCCCGAGCGCGGCAGACAGCGCGAACAGCCCGAGCACGCGCACCGAGCCCCAGCCCCAGACGTTGCCCTCGCTGATCGGCAGCAGCAGCGCCACCAGCGTGGCCGAGAGCAGCGCGCCCCCGAGCCAATCGATACGCGCGCGCACGCGCACGGGCGACTCCGGAACCCAGCGCCATACGGCGAACGCCGCCGCCGCCGTCGTCACCACCGACAGCCAGAAGATCCACGAGACGTCGAAGTGGTCGACGAGTACCCCGGCGAGCACCAGCCCCGCGCCGCCCCCGATGCCGAACGTCGCCGAGATCGTCCCGATCCCGGTCGCGACCTGATCGGAGGGGAACTCGTCGCGGATGATCCCGATGGCCAGCGGGAAGATCGCGCCTCCCGCGCCCTGGATCGCGCGCCCCGCGATGAGGACCTCCAGCGACGAGCCGAGCGCCGCCACGAGCGAGCCGACGCCGAACACGGCCAGCGAGATCAGCAGCCAGCGCTCCTTGCCGTGCATGTCGCCCAGGCGCCCGAACAGCGGCGTGGCCACCGACGACGTCAGCAGGAAGACGGTGAGCAGCCAGGTCGCGTCGGCCGGATCGGCGTGCAGGTCGTGCTGCAGCTCCGGCAGCGCCGGGATGACCATCGTCTGGGCCAGCGCGTAGGCGAGCCCCGCGCCGGCCAGCGGAAGCAGCTTGCGGACCGTCGGGCTCAAGCCGGCGCGCACCGGGCAATCGTTACCACGCGCAGCATCCCGCCGGTGGTTAACGTCGCGGCCGTGGCTGCACCAGCCTTCGACCTGCAGTCCCACTCGACGTCGTCGGACGGCGCGCTACCACCACAGGCCGTCGTGGCGGCTGCGGCCGACGCCGGCGTCGAACTGCTGGCGCTCACCGATCATGACACGGTGGACGGCGTCGACGAGGCGCTGCAGGCGGGCGCGGCTCGCGGCCTCCGCGTCGTCCCGGCGGTGGAGCTCTCCGCGCTCGACGACGGGGACGACCTTCACGTCCTCGGCTACCTCGTCGACCATCATGCGCCCGTGCTGCGCGACGCCCTCGAAGCCTTCCGCGCCGACCGCGCCGCGCGGGCGGTCCGCATGGCCGAAGCCCTGCGCGCCTGCGGGCTCGCGCTCGAGCTGCCGCAGCGCGCCTCGATCGGCCGTCCCCATCTCGCTCAGGCTGCCTTCGAGCATCCCGACAACAGGATGCGCCTCGAAGACGAGCAAATCGTGAACTCCTCGCAACTTCTCGAGGCCTATCTCGTGCCCGGTGCGCCGGCCTTCCGGCCGCGCACCATGCCGACCGTGGCCGAGGCGATCGCGCTCGTCCACGACGCCGGCGGGGTGGCCGTCTGGGCGCACCCGTTCTGGGACATCGCGCAGCGCGAAGCCGTCCTGGACACCATCGACCGCTTCGCCAAGATGGGCCTCGACGGCGTCGAGGCCTTCTACCCGACGCACGACAAGGCCGCCGCGACCCTGATCGTCGAGCAGTGCAAGAAGCACGACCTGCTGACGACCGGCTCGGCCGACTTCCACGGGCCCGACCACCCGCACTTCAGCCGCTTTCGCGCCTTCGAGCTCCACGGACTGACCCCGAACCTGGGCCCGATCGCCGCGTAACGCGCGGCTGACGATCGGCCAGTTCCCCGACGCACCACGCGACACGCTGAGTACCCTGCGGCGTCCCGTGGACGCGCTACAAGCCATCGTCCTCGGGATCGTGCAGGGGCTCACGGAGTTCCTGCCGGTCTCGAGCACCGCCCACCTGCGCATCGTGCCCGCCTTCTTCGGCTGGGACGATCCGGGCGCCGCCTTCACCGCCGTCGTCCAGCTCGGCACGATGGCGGCCGTCCTCGTCTACTTCCGGCGCGACCTCTGGACCATAGCCTCGGCCTGGATCCGCTCGGTTCTCGCCCGCGAACGGCGGCCGCGCGACCCCGACGCGCGCCTGGGCTGGTACATCATCCTCGGCACCATCCCGATCGCGGTGCTCGGGCTCGCGTTCAAGGACACGATCGAGAACCAGTTCCGCACGCTCGAGCTGATCGGCGCGGCGCTCTTTCTGTTCTCGTTCGTGATGCTGCGCGCCGAGGCGGTCTCCAAGCGCGACCGCCAAATCTCGGACATCACCCGCCGCGACGGCTTCATCATCGGCTGCGCGCAGGCGCTCGCGCTGGTGCCCGGCGTCTCGCGCTCGGGCTCGACGATCTCCGCGGGCCTCTTCCTCGACTTCGATCGCGAGGCCGCGGCGCGCTACTCGTTCCTGCTCTCGGTGCCGGCGGTCGTCCTCTCGGGCGTGTTCGAGCTGCGCCACGTCGGCGAGGGCGGCGGCGCCCCGGCCGGAGCGACGGCGCTCGCGACGCTGCTGGCCTTCATCGTCGGCTACGCCTCGATCGCGTTCCTGCTGCGCTATCTCGTGCACCACTCGATCGCGGTGTTCGCCGCGTACCGCATCGGCCTCGGGATCCTCGTCGTTGTCCTCGCCGCAGCGAACGTGATCACCTGACCGGTCAGGGGACGCGCGCGTCGGCCGTATCCACTAGCCTCGCCCGACGTCCGATGGTGAGTCCGCTCAGGCTGATCGCGCTGATGGCATCCCTCGTCGCGTGCGGACTCGCGCTCGCGACACCGGTGGCGAGCGCGCGCCAACCGCCCGCCGCGGTCACGCAGGCGGCCACCGGCGTCGGCCCCGGCGCCGCGACGCTCAACGGCGTCGTGACCCCCAACGGGCGCGACACGTGGTACGCGTTCGTGTACGGCACGACGCGCTATGACCACCGCACCCCGATCGCCTCGGCCGGCGACGGCACGGCGCCGGTCGCCGTCAGCGCGCTCGTCGAGGGCCTCGCGCCGTCGACGACCTACCACTTCCGCCTGGTCGCCTTCGGCTTCCACGGCCTTGCGCGTGGCGACGACATGGCCTTCACGACGACAGCCGCGGCGCTGCCGACTCCGTCACCGCCGACACAGCCGCCGGCGACGCAGCCTCCGCCGGCGTTCTCGCTGACCCCCGCGGGCCCGCCCGTGCTCGGCCAGAGCGTCAACGTCAGCGTTCGCAGCGGGACCGTCAAGGTCAAGCTGCCGGGCGCGGCGGGCTACGTGACGCTGACGGCGCTGTCGTCGATCCCAGTCGGCTCGATCCTCGACACCCGCGACGGCAACATCACGCTGCGCAGTGCCCTGCCCAACGGTCGCACGCAGAGCGGCATCTTCCACGGCGGCCTCGTCGAGATCCGCCAGCCCAAGAGCGGCGTGACCGAGCTCGCGCTGCGCGGCGCGCCGCCGGCCTGCCCGCGCGCGCGGGCGGGCGCGGCCGCGACCAAGAAGAAGAAGCGCAAGCCGCCGCGG
>DATBKW010000109.1:0-10831 GCA_036555665.1 Solirubrobacteraceae bacterium
CCATGGCCGCCGAGGTGCTCGCTCGTGAGCTCGCACTGGATCTCTACGCGGTGGACCTCGCCGGCGTGGTGAGCAAGTACATCGGCGAGACGGAGAAGAACCTCGATCGGATCTTCGACGCCGCCCGCGAGGTCGACGCGATCCTCTTCTTCGACGAGGCCGACGCGCTGTTCGGGAAGCGCTCGGAGGTGCGCGACTCACACGATCGCTACGCGAACGTCGAGATCTCGTATCTGCTGCAGAAGATGGAAGAGCACGCCGGGATCGCGATCCTGGCCACGAACCTGCGCGACAACCTCGACGATGCGTTCCTGCGGCGCCTGTCGTTCACGGTGCACTTCCCCTACCCGGGAGAGGCCGACCGGCGGAGGATCTGGGAGCGCGCGTGGCCGGCCGCCGTCCCGCTCGCCGCGGACCTCGACCTCGCGGCGATGGCGCGCGAGCATCGGCTCACCGGCGGCAACATCAAGAACGTCGCCCTCGGCGCCGCGTACCTGGCGGCGGCCGACGGCCGGCGGGTGACAGTGGAGCACCTGCGCCACGCGCTCTGGCGCGAGTTCCAGAAGCTTGGCAAGGGGCCCGACCTTTCCGGGCATGCGACGGCGGAGCGGGCGCGATGAGCGGGCCCGCGCTTGCGCGCAGCGCACAGCCGCGCGAGTCCGCCGCGACCCAACCGCTGCGCGGCCGCTCTCCCGGCGCCGCCCCGCGCGGCGAGGCGCTTGCGCTGCAGCGGACGGCCGGCAACGCCGCCGTGAGCGGCCTCATCCAGCGCTCGGCCGAGGGCGTCTGCCCGACGTGCGGGCGGCGCGGGCGCGGCACGTGCGCCGGCTGCGGGCGTCCGTTCACGCCTGTGCGGCGCGCGGCGGCGCATGGAGCAGCCGCGGCGACGGGCGCGCTGGACGGGGTTCGCGAGGTGCTCGGCTCGGGCGGCGGGCAGCCGCTGGACCGGACGACGCGCGATGCGGTCGGAGAGCGGTTCGGGCGCGACTTCAGCGACGTCCGCGTGCACGCCGACGCGCGCGCAGCGGCGTCGGCGCGCGCGCTCGGCGCTCGCGCGTACACCGTCGGGCGCCACGTCGTCTTCGCGCAGAGCGCGTTCCAGCCGTCCACGGCCGCCGGCATGGGCCTGCTCGGCCACGAGCTCGCTCACGTCGTCCAGCAGCGCGGCGCGGCGCCGGACCTCCGGCGGCTCGCGCTCGACGGCGACGTCGCGAGCCCGGCCGAGCGCGAGGCCGACGCGGCGGGTGCCGCGGTCGCCGCGGGCCGGTCGGCGCCGGCGCTTGCCGCCCGCCCCACGGCCGGCGTGCTCCCCAAGCTCGTCTACGAGCCGTCGGGTGGATGCGGCTTCTGCATGGGTCCGCAGAGAGCCGGCATCGAGGCCCACAAGATCGTCCAGGGGTGGCTGCGCCACGAGGTGCCGGGCATCACGCACGAGTTCCCGCTCGAGCCAGAGCCCGATGACGAGACGCCCGAGCCGGACGGAAGCCGGCTCGATCTCGCGATCGTCACGGACACCGAGATCTTCGTCACCGAGATCAAGCCATCTCGGCCGGAGCGGATCGAGGCCGGCAAGAAGCAGGTCGCCGGCTACGCGAAGAAGATCGACGAGCTGACCGACGATCCGGTCCTGCACGACAAGACCGTTCGTCTGCTCGACCTCGACGACAAGAGCGAGCAACTGGCCGGCGTGTTCGCGGACGCGATGGCACCTGGGTGTCCTCTGCAGCTCCTCTACTTCGTCCAGATTCAGCCCGGCATCATCGGCTACTGGTGCGTGCCGACGCGCAGCAAGCTCATCGACAAGGGCAAGTGCCGGTGTGGCAAGCAGCCCGACGAGGAGGAGGAGAAGAAGAAGCGTCTCCCGGACATCCTCCTCGACGAGCTGAAGAAGGCCCAGCCGCAGGAGCAGGCTCGCCCGCAGCCCCAGCCCCAGCCCCAGCCGCAGCAGCCGCAGCAGCCGCAGCCCCAGCCGCGGCCCGCCGACCGCCCCCAGCCGGAGCCCGAGCCGGAGAAGCCGGCCGAGCCCGAGAAGCCCGCTGAGCCCGAGAAGCCCGCTGAGCCCGAGAAGCCGACCGAGCCCGAGAAGCCGACCGAGCCGGAGGGTGGGCGCGGCGACGGCAAGGGCAACGGCAAGCCGGAGCGCGACCGCAAGCCGGGCACGGGGCCCAAGCCGACACCCGGGTGGGTCCCCGTGCCGATACCGGTGCGGCCGGAGATCCCGGTCTACGCCGCGCTCGCGGCGCTCGCGACCTACGCCGCGATCAAGCTGAAGGACAAGGCCGTCGAGGCCGCCGGCGCGGCCGCCGCCAGGGTCGCGGCGTACGCCCGCATCGCGGCGGCGCTGGCCGTGCTCGCGAGCTCGCGCGGCGCGCTCGCGGCGCCCGGCAAGGGCGAGGACCCGCTCGTGGCCTTCTACCGGCTCATGACCGAGGCGGGCGAGCCGCCGTCGCCAGAGCTGAAGAAGCTCATCGAGTCCGACCCGCAGCTGCAGGAGGCGATCCGTAAGGCGGTCACGACCGGCGACGTGAGCAAGGCCCAGGAGGAACTCAGCAAGCGCACGATGCAGGTCATCGAGGACAACGCCGACCAGTTCTCGGCGCGCGACATCGAGGAGCTCCTCAAGCGGACCGAGGGCGCGGGCCTGCCCGGCGGCGACGTGACTGCCGCGAAGCTGCGCAAGGCGCTCGACGCCCGCGCCCGCGGGGGGAAGGGCGGTGCCGGGGGCGGCGCGGGGACCGGAGGCGGCAAGGGCAAGAGCACCGCGCCCAAGCCGCCGTCGCCCCCGCCGAAGGCGCCCGCCCCGCCCGCCGCCGGGCCGGGCACCGAGGCCGCTCCCAAGGGCGCCGAGGCCGGCGCCGAGCTGCCGCTGAAGCTGCGCGCGCGGCTTTCCCAGGCCGGGCCGGCCGTCGGGCGCCTGTGGAGCACGATCACCGGCCCCGGCCCGGGAGCCCTCAAGGCCACCCCCGAGCTTCTCGACGCGTTCCTCAAGCGCACCGCGATCGACCCGCCGCTCACAGACGCCGAGGTCGAGCGCCTCCTTGCGGCCGCCGAGCCGGCCAAGAGCGACGAGACCGAGTTCCTCAAGGGCCTCGACGAGGCGATGACGGTCATCCGTGGCGCCCGCGCGAAGGGCGCCGGGGCGCCGGGCGAGGAGGCGCAGGACGGAGGGGAGGGCAAGGCCCCCGCGC
This sequence comes from Solirubrobacteraceae bacterium, assembly GCA_036555665.1. Taxonomy (GTDB): domain Bacteria; phylum Actinomycetota; class Thermoleophilia; order Solirubrobacterales; family Solirubrobacteraceae; genus JAOPZW01. The sequence continues at coordinate 3,189 of DATBKW010000109.1, forward strand.
CGAAGGCCCCGCAAGCCGGCGCGCCGACGAAGCCCGAGGAGAAGGCCGCGACGAAGACCTTCGGCGATGAGATCCGCCGGCTCAGGCCGATCCTCCTCCCGTCCCCGACCGTGGGCGTCTGGGTCTTCAGCCCCGTCGAGCCGTTCGCCTTCGAGCGCCTCCAGAAGAACGTGCTCGTCTTCGTGCTCTGGTGCCCGGCGGGCGGGGTGGTCGTCGGCAGCGCGACAAGGCTGACCGTTCTCGGCCCGGCGGGCGCCGGGAAGTGGAAGGTCGATCTCACGCCGGCGGACTACTACACGGAGAGCGACGAGAAGTGGGGCCCGTTCCCAGAGCCGGGCCAGCCCACCCAGTTCGAGATCACCCCGCTGGCGGTGCGGGCACCATGATCCCCCGCGTCGACGAAACCCTGCGCACGCTGTTCGCCAAGCACGTCGCGCTCCTGGCCGCCGGCGGTCCCGTCACCGACGACCAGATCGGCTTCGCGCCCCCTGACGCCCAGTGGCGAGGGCACGTGCACGGCCTGGGCACCGATCGTGCGCTGAACGTCTTCCTGGTCGACCTGCGCGACAACCGCCGGCTGCGCTCCAGCGAGCGGGTCGCCTCGGTCAACAACGGCGACGTCGTCGTCGCGCGCGCGCCCGCGCGCGTGGACTGCCATTACCTGATCAGCGCCTGGAGCAACGAGACCGACGGCGAGGGCAACACGGCCGACCAGCACGAGCTCCTGCACGAGGTGCTGACCGCACTGGTCAACGCGGAGCCGCTCGTCCCGTCGGCCGTCTTCGCCCCGGCGTCCGTGCCGACCGGCTTTCCCGACGTGCTGGCCGACGCCGAGCTGCCGACCGTCATCGCACCGGAGGACGGCTTCCCCAAGCTCGCCGAGTTCTGGGGCACGATGGGCGAGCGCATCGCCTGGAGGCCCGCCGTGTGGCTCGTCGTCACGGTCCCCGTGCTCTACGACACGCACGTCGCCGGCCCCATGGTGACCACCACCCTCAGCGCCTACCGTCCCGGCGCCGAGGAGCTCATCAACCTCGGCGGCCAGGTGCTCGCCGGGACCGACCCGGTTCCCGGCGCGGCGGTGCGGCTGCTGGCCGAGCCCGGCGGCGTGCGAGTGCAGGCAACGACGGCCGACGACGACGGCCGCTTCCGCTTCACCGGCGTGCGGGCCGGGCCCTACCGGCTGCGCGCAGGGGCCCAGGGCCTGGGCAGCGACGACCGCCCGATCGACGTTCCATCGACCACCGGCGAGTATGACCTCCACCTCGCATAGCCGCGAGCGGGCTCGCCATCGAAAGGAGTAGGCAATGGCGCAGCTCACCTATCCCGGCGTCTACATCGAGGAGTTCGCCCCCGCCGCGCCGATCCAGGGGGTCGGCACGAGCACGGCGGCGTTCCTCGGGCCGGCCGGCGATGGGCCGCTGATGGAGCCCACGAAGCTCACAAGCTTCGACGCACTGAGAGAGACGTTCGGCGACCCGCTCGATGGCTTCTTCCTGTGGTACGCCGTCCGCGGCTTCTTCGAGAACGGCGGGCGGGTCTGCTACGTCGTGCGCGTCAGCAACGCGGCCTACGCGCACGTCGAACTCCCCGACGCCTCGGCCGCGGCCCTGCCGACGCTGACCGTACGCGCGCGCGTCGCCGGCACGCCATCGCCCGACCTCAAGGTCGACGTCGACGACGACGCCGCAGTCACCGGCGCGGCGCTCTTCCAGATCTCGGCCGCGACCATCCAGAACGCGACCGGCAACGAGATCATCGTCACCGCCGCGCACGCCGCGCGTGCCGCGCAGCTGCGGCCCGGCGACGTGCTGACCTGGACCGGCATCGCCGAGACCACGCCGCCGGTCGTCAGTCGCGTCGAGGGGCGCACGATCCGCGTCGTCGAGCCGCTGAGCGGCACCTACACCAGCGGTGGCGTGCGGATCGACGACATGGTCGCCACCACGACCCGGATCTTCCGGCTGCAGACAGGCGGCGACAAGCTCGCGGCCGGCAGCGTGGTGAGGATCAGCGAGGCCGGCGGCAACCCGGACACCCGGATCGTCAAGCGCGTCGACGTCGAGCGCGTGACCCCGGCGCTGACCACCTACCGAGTCGAGCTCACGCAGCCGGTGTCGCGGGCGTTCACGCTCGCGGGCGCGACGCTCGCCTCGGTCGAGTTCAAGCTGACCGTCACCCAGGACGGCTACTCGAAGGCCTACGAGGACCTCACGATGAGCCCGGGCCATCCGCACTACTTCGCCGACGTGGTGGCCGGCGACCCCGACCGGCGCGTCGAGGTCAGCCACGCCGACCCGCCGTCGACCAGCGCGGCGCCCGACAACCGGCCGGCCGCGACGGCCGCCGCGCAGACGCTCACGGGCGGCGCGGTGGACAACCCGGCCGGGCTCGTCGCGTCCGACTACCGCGCGGCGCTGGAGCTGCTCAGGCCCGTGGACGACGTGAACATGGTCGCGATCCCCGATCGCACCGATCCCGACGTGCAGGGCGCCGTGCGCGACCACTGCGAGGCGATGATGGACCGCTTCGCGATCCTCGACTCGATGCGCGGTGCGCCGCTCTTCGGCGGCGGCAGCGTCGAGGTGCAGCGCAACGGGCTGACGTCGGCGCGCGGCTATGCAGCGCTCTACTACCCCTGGCTGCTCGTGCCGCCGGCGGCGGGCAGCCACAACCTGCTCGTTCCGCCGTCGGGCCACATCGCGGGCGTGTACGCGCGCATCGACGAGTTGCGCGGCGTCCACAAGGCGCCGGCGGGAGAGGAGGCGACGCTGCGCGGGGTCGTCGCGATCGAGTCCACGATGAGCGACACCGACCAGGGCGAGCTCAACCTCGCCGGCATCAACGTCGTCCGCGTGTTCCGGCCGGGCGGCCGGCCGGTGGTGTGGGGGGCGCGCACCACGGCTTCGGATCGCAACTGGCAGTACGTGAACATCCGGCGGTTGTTCCTGTTCCTGGAGGAGTCGATCCAGGAGGGGATCAACTGGGCGGTGTTCGAGCCCAACAACCTCTCGCTGTGGCAGGGGCTGCGGCGCTCGATCGGCGACTTCCTCACCGCTGCGTGGCGGGACGGCGCGCTGTTCGGCGCGACCGCGGAGGAGGCGTTCTACACCCGCATCGACGACGTGATCAACCCGTTCAGCGAGCAGCAGCTCGGGCGGCTGCACATCGAGATCGGCGTGCGCCCGACGTACCCGGCCGAGTTCATCGTCGTGCGGATCGGCATCTGGCAGGGCGGGTCCGAGATCACCGAGGGATAGGAGCAGGCCATGTCACCAGTCGCTCAGCGCGTCGACCCGTACGGGAACTTCAACTTCCTCGTCGAGATCGACGGCATCACCCGCGCGGCCTTTCACGAGGTCAGCGGCTTCGACTCCACCATCGACGTCATCGAGCACCGCGAGGGTGGCGAGAACACGACCCCGCGCAAGCTGCCCGGCATGACCAAGCACTCGAACATCGTGCTCAAGTGGGGGCTGGCCACCGATCGCGACCTCTACGACTGGCACCGCCAGATCGTCAAGGGCGCGGTGGCGCGCAAGAACGGCTCGATCGTGCTGCTCGACCGCGCCGGCCAGGAGGTCGTGCGCTGGAACTTCTTCGCTGCTTGGCCCACGAAATGGGACGGGCCGGACCTGACGGCTGAAGGCAACGACGTTGCGATCGAGACCCTCGAGCTTGCTCACGAGGGCGTCGAAAGGGCGTGAGGCGATGTTCCGTACCGAGCACGAGTTCGAGCTGCCGATGGGCTTCCTCGACGCGGACGGCACGCTGCACCGCGAGGGGGTCATGCGCCTCGCCACGGCGGCCGACGAGCTCGAGCCGCTGAAGGACGCGCGCGTCCAGCGCAACCCTGCCTACCTCACGGTGATCCTGCTCGCGCGGGTGGTGACGCGGCTGGGCACGCTCGAGATGGTCAGCCCCAAGACGATCGAGAGCCTGTTCGCCGCGGACCTGGCGCACCTCCAGGACCTCTACAACGAGATCAACGGTGGCGGGGAGATCGTGCGCGTCACCTGCCCGGCCTGCGATCACGCCTTCGAGGTGGGGCGCGTCCCCGTGGGGGGGTCGTGAGCTACCCCCTCGACCGCCTCATCGGGGAGGTAGCGTTCGTCGCCTACCACTTCCAGTGGTCCCACGACGACGTGATGGCGCTCGAGCACGCCGACCGCCGGCGCTGGGTGCAGGAGATCTCGGCGATCAACGAGCGGTGCAACGGCGGATGACCGCTGCGCCGGCAACGCGGCTGCGCGACGTGCGCGTGCACCGGGCCACCGCGCCGGCGCGGGCGCTCGCGTTCGCCCGCGCGCGCCTGCGGCGCGCCGATCGTCGGGTCGCCGACCCCGCTCCGCTGGGGGTGACGTTCCTGCGCGTCGCGCCGGCACCGGGTACAGCGGCGCGCCGCAGCCACGTCTCGCACGTCGGTGTCGCGCTGCACCTGCACCTGCGCCCGCGCCTGACCGTCGCGTCGTGCCCGCCGCAGGGCGCGTCTGAGCCGCCTGCGCTGCCTGCGGCGCGCAGCGTCCTGCGCCCGCGCGTGGTCGAGCGCGGCGAGCGCCTCGTCGAGCGCCTGTCCGCGCGCGGTCTGCGCGCCGAGACCGGGCCGCCGGGCGCGCCGGGCGCGAACGGCGCGCCGGGGCGCTTGGCGGTGCCGACGCCCGCGATGGTCCCGCCGCGCGCCTGGCAGCCCCCGCTGCGCACGGTCGTCGTGCAGCGCGCCACGGCCGCGCCCGACGGCGGCGCCGAGCCGCCGGCCGCGCCCGCCCTGCCGAGCGCCGCGGATCTGCGCGCCGCCGCCCAGCCGCCGCTGCGCGCCGCGGCCGCCGCCGGCGGCGGCGGCGGGCTCGACCTTGCCCGGGTGACCGATCAGGTCATCGCCGCCATCGACCGCCGCATCGTCGTGCAGCGCGAGCGGCTCGGGCGGGTGTGAGCGATGGCGCTCGAGAAGGCGACGATCACCAACACGGTCACCGGCGAGCGCATCCCGGTGCTCTTCAACCCCGAGGAGTACACGGTCAGCCGTGACGTCACCTGGGCCCAGGCGCCGATCCCCGGCCTTAGCGCCCCGCTGCTGCAGTTCGTCCACGGCGGGCTGCAGACGCTCGACATGGAGCTGCTCGTCGACACCTACGAGGAGCATCGCGACGGCAGCCGTAGCCTCAACCGCGCCGGCTCGGACGTGCGAGCGCTCACGACGAAGCTCGTCGACCTCATGGCCATCGACGCCTCGACGCACGCGCCGCCGGTGCTGCTGTTTACCTGGGCGTCGCTGTCGTTCACGTGCGTGCTCGCGCGCGCCACGCAGCGCTTCCTGATGTTCCTGCCCGATGGCACGCCGGTCAGGGCCCGGGTGCAGGTGAGCTTCACGGAGTTCCGCAACGTCGAGCTCGAGGCCAAGGAGATCAAGCGCGAGACCGCCGACTTCTCCAAGCGCCGGGTCGTGGGACAGGGCGAGAGCCTCAGCGCGATCGCCGCCGACGTCTACGGCGATCCCGCCCTGTGGCGGCCGATCGCGCTGCGCAACGACCTCGACGACGTCCGTGAGCTGCCGGCCGGCTTGGGTCTACTCATCCCGCCGCTGCCGTTCCGCGACCCCGACACCGGCGAGACGTTCGCCGCTACGCCATGACCAACCCGCGGGCCGTGCCGGACTTCGCGCTGGCCGTCGGCGGCGGGCCCGCGCCGGCCGCCCTGCGGGCGTCGGTGACCGGCGTCTCGCTGCAGGCCTCGCTGAATGCCGCCAGCCGCGTCGAGGTCTCGCTGGCCAACGAATCGCTGCGCTGGCTCGACCATCCGCTGCTCGCCGTGCACAACGCGCTCGAGCTGTCGCTCGGCTACCGCCCGGACCCGCTGCCGCGCCTCTTCGTCGGCGAGATCGTCTCGCACGCGGCGAGCTTCCCGAGCACCGGGGCGCCGACGCTGACCGTGGCCGCCCAGGACCGCATGACCTCGCTGCAGCAGGGCACGAAGGCGCGCTGGTTCGCGATCCCGATCCCGTCCGTCGGCAACATGCCGCTGCCCGACCTCGCGGTCGGCGGGATCGTCAGCCTCGAGCACGCGCTCGTGCCGATCTTCGACCCGGTCGGCGCGGCGCTCTCGGTCGTCCTCGGCGGCGCCGAGGCGATCGCCGCGCTCGACGACACCGGTTCGATGCAGCGCGTCATCCGCAAGCAGCACGGGGAGAGCGACTTCGCCTTCCTGCAGCGCATCTCGCGCGAGAACGGGTGGGAGATGGTCGTCGACCACGACGGGGCGCTCGGCGGCCACCAGCTGCGCTTCCTGTCGCCGCTCGACCACCTGTCGCCCGACCTCACGCTGGTCTACGGCCGCTCGCTGGTCGACTTCACGCCGCGCCTGAGCGAGGTCGGCCAGATCGTGTCGGTGACGATGCACGTCTGGGTGGCGCGGATCAAGACGCGCTTCGCCGTGCGCGTCGGCTGGGACTGGGACCAGGCGCAGCTGACGATCGACATCAGCCCAACCGCGCTGCCCGCCGGGAAGGGTGCATCCGACGTGCGCATCGACGAGCCGGTGACGCCCTCGTCAGCGCCCCGCAGGATCCTCGCCGAGCTCATCCCGCGCCTGAACGAGCGGCTGACCGGCAGCGGCTCGACCGTCGGCGATCCGCGCATCAGCCCGGGCACGGTGCTGAAGCTCGAGGGGCTGGGTGTGCAGTTCAGCGGGCTGTACCGCGTCACGTCGGTCACGCACAGCCTCGATGCCGGCGGATACCGGACGAGCTTCCAGGCGCGCAAGGACGTGTGGTTCGCCTCGATCCCGCTCCCGGCGCAGGGCGCCGTCCCCGTCCGCGTGGGGGTGGCGTGATGGCCGCCGGCTTCGTCGACGGCGCGGCCGGCGCCGACGGTGCCGCCGAGCAGCGCATCTTCGGCGTCGCGGTCGCCCAGGTCATCGACAACGTCGACGTCACCGGCGGCGCGCGCGTCCAGCTGCGGCTTCCGTGGATGCCCGGCTTCGAGCCGTGGGCGCGCGTGGCGGCGGTCTTCGCCGGCAACGACCGCGGCGCGTTCTTCATCCCTCAGGCGGGCGACGAGGTGCTCGTCGCGTTCAATCACGGCGACGTCCGCGACCCATACGTGCTCGGCGGGCTCTGGAACGGGCAGGACGCGCCGCCCGCGAAGGGCCCGACGGACGCGATCGGCAAGCGCATCATCCGCACGCCGAAGGGGCACGAGATCGAGCTCGACGACCTCGCGCAGTCGGTGACGGTCAAGACGTCCACCGGCCAGCAGATCAAGCTCGAGCCCGAGAAGGTCGAGCTGCAGACGAAAGGCGGCTCGGCCAAGGTGACACTCGAGACGTCGGGCGCCGTCAAGCTGACCGCAAACGCTTCGCTGGAGCTCAAGGCGCCCTCGATCAAGCTCGACGGCACGACGCTCGACCTCAAGGGCTCCGGGAGCGCAACCCTCGACGGAGGCGGCGCCTGCACCGTGAAGGCAGGCGTCGTGAAGATCAACTAGTGGGTCTTCCCGCAATGTTCGACCGGAAACGACAGCCGTCGATCCCCGACCGGCGGCGTCCTCGAACCTCGAAATACCTCCGGTATTCCTTCGGTTCTGCGTCCTTGCCGGATCGGCGCCGCCGGCCGCCGTTACCGGTCAAACGTTACGAGAAGGCCCACTAGT
>DATBKW010000110.1:0-3077 GCA_036555665.1 Solirubrobacteraceae bacterium
CCGTCGAGGCGCTCGACGCTCGCCTCGCGCAGCGCCTCCGCCTCGTCGTCATCGAGATCGTCGGCGCGCTTGAAGGGCGACAGCTCGGCCGTCCACAGGATCTCGTCGACCCACGAGCGCCCGATGCCGGCAATCACGTGCTGGTCGCGTAGGACCGCGTGCAGCGGCCGTGCGCCCTGGGCGGCGAGCAGCTCGCGCAGCGGCGGCGGGTCGGGCCACGCCTCGGGCCCGAGATCGGCAAGGGCCTCGTCGGCCTCGACGTCCTCGGCGCGCAGGACCTTGACCCACGCGCGCTGCTTGGTGCCGAACTCGCGCAGGCGCAGCTCGCGCCCGTCGGCCAGGCGCACCAGCAGGCGCGACGTGCGGTCGCGCAGGGTCGCGCGCTTGTCGAAGAGCTGCAGGCGCCCGGCCGACATGAGGTGCACGAGCAGCGCCAGGTCGCCGGCGACGTCGACCACGATGTGCTTGCCGCGCCGGCGCACGCCGGCGATGGCCGCGCCCTCGATCGCCTGCAGCGGCGGGTCGAACGTCTTGAGCGCGTTGATCCCCGGCGCGAGGGCCGATTCCACGACGACGCCGCGCAGCGCGGCATCCAGCCGGCGCGCGGTGATCTCGACCTCGGGAAGCTCAGGCACCTCCCGACAATGCTACGGGGCGTCAGACGACGCGCAGCAGCGCGTTGACCACTCGCGGGTCGAACTGCATCCCCGAGCCGGCGCGCAGGCGCCGCAAGGCCTCGCGGCGCGCCAGCGGCTTGCGGTAGGCGCGCTCGCTGGTCATGGCGTCGTAGGCGTCGACGACGGTGACGATGCGCGCCGTCAGCGGGATCTCCTCGCCGCTGAGACCATCGGGATAGCCGGAGCCGTCCCAGGCTTCGTGGGTGGCGCGCACGGCCGGCGCCAGGTGCTCGAGCCCGGCGATCCCGGCCAGCATCTCCTCGCCCTCGATCGTGTGGCGGCGCATCCGCTCGCGGCGATCGTCGTCGAGCGGGCCCGGCCAGTCGAGGATGTCCTGGTCGACCGCCAGCTTGCCGACGTCGTGCAGGACGGCGACGAGCTCGACCTCGGTCGATTCGAGCGGATCGAGGCGCAGGCTCTCGGCGACGACGCGCGCGTGTGCCGCCAGGCGATGGCTGTGCTCCGCCGTCGGAGCGTGATGGACGCGCAACTCGTGCGCGAGGGCCTCGACCGCCTGCGCCATCCATGGCGCCTCGGCCGGGATCGTCATTTGCCCTGCCATGGACTGCGACACGATGACAAATCTATGGTGCCAGGGAGTAACGCGCCGGATAAACGGCAGCGCGCGACCGGCGAGCGGTGCAGATCTCCTTGCGAGCACCCCCTCGGGTTCGCGCGCGAACGGGGTTCTCCTGCCGCGCGGCCTACGAGGCGATGCGCGCCAGCTCGCGCGGGCGCAGCAGCGCGATCAGCTCTCCGCGCGAGCCGTCGAGCCGGGCGGCGGCGATGCCGCCCTTCTTGAGATCGATGCGCGCGCCGGTCAGGTCGTAGACGACCTGGGAGAAGTCGGGCTCGTGGCCGACGACGAGCACGCGCTGCTCGGGCCCGGCGGCGGACATCAGCTCGAGCGCGTCGGTCGCGTCGAAGTCCGCGTACAGGGGCGCGTGCTCGATCGGCGCGATCCCCAGCGGCTCGCAGGCCAGCACCGCGGTCTCGCGGGCGCGCACCTTGGGACTGGTGAACGCGAAGTGGACCTCGACCTTCAGGGCGGCCAGCGCCTGGCCCGCCACGCGCGACTGGTCGCGCCCGCGGTCGGTGAGGCGGCGCTCCTCGTCGGGCGCGCTGTCGTGGGGCTCGGCCTCGCCGTGCCTGAGGAGCCAGAGCTGCGCGGCCATCCAGGCGCGCAGGCTATCCGGCCCGCGCTATCCGGTGTAGGCGCGCGTCGTCGAGCCGCGGTACGTCGTGCCGTCGGGCGCCTTCCAGACCAGGCGCCACTCGCGGCCGTCGACGAACGCACCGGACTTCTTGAAGTAGCCGCGGGCATCGGTCTGCACCGTGGTCAGCTCGTGCCACGAGCCGGTCTTGCCGTGGATCTCGATGGTCGCCGTGGTCGCACCGCCGGCCGGGCGCACGAGGCCCCAGAACGACACCTTCTTGGACCCCGACCGGCGCACCGACAGCGGCAGGCGGAAGCCGTCGTAGGAGGGCTTGTGCTTGCCGCCCGCCGTGAACAGGCCGGTCTGGAAGCCCGAGTAGCGCTCGAACGAAGGCACGTTCAGCACGGGCAAGTCGTCGCGCAGCAGGTACTGCGAAAAGGCGACCACCCGCTTGTTGTCGTAGGCCATGCGCTCGGACGTCGAGCGGTAGTCGGACTGGCGCGACAGGCTCACGCCGCGGATTGGGTCCGGGGTGCTCTCGATGCCGAACTCGGTGAGGTAGATCGGCAGGTGCGAGGTGATGGCGCCGGTCTTCGCGGCCTTGTCGAGCACCGTCGTCAGGCGCCCCAGCACGCCGATCGTCACGTCGTTTGGCTGCTTGGGATGGAAGGTCGGGCCCTCGCCGGTGGTGTAGGCGTGATGTGCGTAGCCGGCAGCGGTGACCTTGTTGCAGTTCTTCGAGGTCTTGTGGTACTTCGAGTCCAGGCACAGCGCGCCGCGCAGGAAGGTCAGTGGCGCGACGACCTTGCGGGTCCCGCGCGGCGAGGTCTCGCCGAGCAGGACCTTGGCGTTGTCCATGCCGGCGTCGCGCAGGCCGCGCTGCGCGGCGAAGTAGAGGTTGCGATAGATCCGCGGCGACAGCGGCGTCTTGTGCACCGAGTACTGGGGCAGCAGGAACTGCGGCTGGTTGGGCTCGTTCCAGATGCTCCAGGTGTCGACCTTGGCGCCGTAGTGCGCGGCCACCGCCTGCATGAACTTGCGGAACTCGTCGGGGCTGGGGCGCGTGAGCGTGTCGCGCGCGCCGTTGGTCGCCCACCGCGGGACCGGGCCCGAGACGGTCAGCAGCAGGCTCCAGCCGCGCTTCTTGATGCCGTCGACGACGTCGTCGTAGGCGCCCCAGTTGTAGCTCGACGGCGAGGTCTCGTCGAACTTCGGCTTGATGCGCGAGTCGGGGTCGGGCGCG
>DATBKW010000111.1:0-17756 GCA_036555665.1 Solirubrobacteraceae bacterium
CGCGGCCGACGAGCGCACCGAGACCCTGCTGCTCGTGGCCAAGGAGCCCGAGGCGATCGACGCCCTCGCCGGCGCGGCGCCCGAAGGCATGCGCGCGGTGGCGGCGCTGGTCGGCTGGGACGGCGAGCTGCCCGGCTGGGAAGTGCACGCCACGCTGGAAGCGGGCGCGCTGGCCGCCGCGGCGCGGCGAACGTCCCTGGTGCACGAACAGGATTCCAACGCCAGGGACGTTCGGCGCCGGGCGGGGCGGATTCTCGGGTTGTACTCCGGCGGCTCGCTCGCCCACGAGGCGTGCGTGGTCCTTGAGCCGCTCGTGGGCGAGGTCGCGACCGAGCCCGGGGCGATCGACGGCGAAGGGCACGTCGTCGTGGATCTCGGCACCGAGCGCTACACGCAGGGGCGCCCGCACCCGATGGTCGACCTCGGCGTGCGCCTCGAGCTGCTCGAGGCAGCGGCCGGCGACGGGCGCACGGCCTGCGTGCTGCTCGACGTCGTCTGCGGCCACGGCGCGCATGCCGACCCGGCGGCGGAGCTTGCCGGTGCGGTGCGGCGCGCGGCGCAGCGCGCGACCGTCGTCGCGCGGGTGTGCGGCACCGACTCCGACCCCCAGGACGCCTCGCGCCAGGCCGAGCAGCTGCGCGCAGCCGGCGCGATCGTGGCGCCCTCCAACGCCGCGGCCGCGCGCCTGGCCGCGAGGGCGATCGCATGATGCCGTCCCGCCCCACCCCGCCCGCGCGGCTCGCCCCGAGGCTCGCGGCATGAGGATCGCGATGCTCACCTACTCGGTGCGCCCGCGCGGCGGCGTCGTCCACGCGCTGTCGGTGTCCGGAGCGCTCGCGCAGCGCGGCCACGACGTCGAGCTGTTCGCGATCGCTCCGCCGGGCGTCGGGTTCTTCCGCGAGCCGCCGGTTGCCGCCCGCGTCGTGCCCCACGTCGCGCCCGACGCCCCGTTCGACGAGCGCATCTGCGCGCTGATCGATGCCTACACCGAGGGTCTGCGCGCGCCCCTGCGCGACGGCGCCTTCGACGTCGTCCACGCCCAGGACTGCCTGTCGGCCAACGCCGCGCTGGCCCTGCGCGACGAGGGCACCGTCGACGCGGTCGTCCGCACCGTGCATCACGTCGACGATTTCACCTCGCCGTCGCTCATCGCCTGCCAGGAGCGGTCGATCGCCGGCCCCGACCATGTCCTGTGCGTCTCCGAGCCATGGATCGGCCGGCTGCGCGACGAGTTCGGCGTCAAGGCCGAGCTCGTCGCCAACGGCGTCGACGTCGAGCGCTTCCGCCCCGCGCGCGACGACGGCGAGCGCGCCGCCGCGCGCGCCGCCGCGGGCCTCGACGGCGAGCTGGCGATCCTCACCGTCGGCGGCATCGAACCGCGCAAGGGCTCGCTGACGCTGCTGCGCGCCTTCGCCGCCGCGCGCAGGGCGCTGCCGGAAAGACGCCCGGTCCTGCTCGTCGCCGGCGGCGCGACGCTGTTCGACCATCGCGACGAGATCGGGCGCTTCGACGCGCTGCGCGAGGAGCTCGGCCTCGACGGCGACGTGCGTGTGCTCGGCCCGGTCAGCGATGCGCACCTGGAGGACCTCTATCGCGCCGCCGACCTGTTCGCGCTGCCGTCGGTCAAGGAGGGCTTCGGGCTGGCGGTGCTCGAGGCGCTCGCGGCCGGGCTGCCGGCGATCGTCTCCGACCTCGACGTGTTCCGCAGCTTCCTGTCCGACGGCGAAAGCGCGCTCATGGCGCGGGTCGGCGACGAGCGTGCGCTCGCGGCCGCGCTCGTGCGCGCGGCGGAGAGCCCGGCGCTCGCCGACCACCTGCGCGCCGGCGGGCGCGCGGTGGCCGCACGCCACGGCTGGGACCGCGCCGCGGCGGCCCACGAGGCGGCCTACGAGCGCTTCCTGGCGACCTGATGGCGCTCGAGGTCGTGGCCACGTGGCGCGGCGGGTTCGCCACGGACCTCGAGGCGCGCGGGCACGCGATCCGCGTCGACGAGCCCGAGAGCGCCGGCGGCACGGACACCGGCATGATGCCCACCGAGCTCTTCTGCGCGGCGCTGGCGAGCTGTTTCTGCCTCGCCGTCGGCTTCGCCGCGCGCAAGCGCGACCTCGAGGTCCCGGACCTGCGCGTCACCGTCACAGCCGAGCGCGTCGACGGCGAGCTGCGCTACGAGCATTTCCTGGTCAGCACCGCGGCGGCCGTCGAGCCCGACCTCCTCGCGCGCCTGGTCGAGCGCGCGCGACCGTTTTGCTGGATCTCCAACAGCCTGGCGAGCGGCGTGTCCGTGGAGTATGTTCACGCTACTACCGTCAACGAGGATTTCCGAAAGTAAATGGCTCTCGAGAACGTGTCCGAGCTCAGCGAGGTCCTGGCCGAGCGCGCCCGCCTCGGCCGCGTCTTTGCGCGCCACGCCTACGGGATGCGCGCGTGGGTCGACCTCTTCTCCGCCCGCGTGCCCGGCGTCGAGGATCCCGTCGCCAAGGCATTGCTCGCCCAGCTCGTGGCCGACAACGCCCGCCACATGCTCCTGTTCCGCGAGCGCGCCGCCGCGCACGGCGTCGACCCCGACGCCTACGATCCCCCGCCCGAGGGCGAGATCATCTACGAGCGCATCGACGACCTTGCCGGGCTCGAGGAGCTGGCGGGCTACGCGCTCGGCTCCCTCGACCACTTCACCGAGCTGCTCGCCGTCTACCGCGAGGCCGCCGACGGCGAGGATCGCGCCGCGATCGACAGCGTCACCGCCGACGTGCGGCGCATGCGCACAGCCCTCGCGCCCCTCGCGGGCGGCGGCGGCGAGCGCCGCGCCGCCGAGGCGCACGAGCTCTACCGCGTCCGCGAGCTCGTCGAGACGCCGCGCTACGCGCATGTCGGCTGAGGCCGCGGTCCCTACCTTCGCCGACCTGCAGCGCAAGCTGTCGCCCATCTCCCCGCGCGCCTGGCGCTTCGCCGCGCTGCGCGCCGCGTCGCGAACCGGCTCGCTGCTCAGCGACGGGCTGCGCATCGGCTACCGCCACGGCTTCGACTCCGGGCCGTTCATGGCCCACGTCTACGCCAACCGCCCGTCGGGGCGCACGCCGTTGGGCCGCGCCATCGACCGGCGCCTCCTGGGGCGGCGCACCTGCGTGGCCTTCCGCGACATCCGCGTGCTGGCCGAGCGCGCCGTGCTCGACGCGCTGCGCTCCGAGCGCACGCCCGCGCCGCTGGTCGCCGACCTCGCCGCCGGGCCCGCGCCGTACCTGCTCAACGCACTGACGCGCCACCCCCACGCCCGCGCGATCGTCGCCGACACCGATCCCGACGCGCTGGAGCAGGCGCGCCGCTCGGCCGAGGCGCTCGGCCTCGGCGAGCGCGTGCGCTACGTCCGGGCCGACGCCTTCGACCGCACCGCGCTCGAAGCGCTGCGCCCCGGGCCGGATGTGGTGGTCGAGCTCGGCCTCTACGGCATCTACCACGACGACGCGCTCATCGAGCGCCACATGCAGGACCTGGCCACGACGGTCTGCCCGAACCAGATCGTCTTCAACGTCCAGACGCGCAACCCCGAGATCGAGTACATCGCGCGCGTCTGGGTCAACCACGACGGCGGGCGCTGCGTGTGGCGGCTGCGCCCTGTCGAGCAGATCCTCGACTGGGCCGGCGCGGCCGGCTACGAGGCGACCGCCGTCGAGGCCGACCGCTACGGGATCTATCGCGTCGTGCGGCTCGTGCGCGAGGACGAGGCCGCGTGACCAGCGTGCTGACCTGGGCCGCGCCCGCCGACGCGCGGGCGGCGATCGGCTCGCGCCGGCTGGCCGCGCTGCGCGCCAGCCACCACGCGATGTGGAACTACGTCACCTACCGCGACGCCATCGCGCTGGTCGGCCTCGATCCCGACGACCTCTATCCCGAGGGCACGACGCGGCTGCCGGCCGACTGGGCCGACCTCGGCTGGCTGACCTGCTTCCACGGCCCGCCGGCGTCGGCGGTCGAAGCGATGCGCGCCGCGCTGGAGCCCGACGCGCTCGACGTCTATCCGCCCGACCTCATCGAGCCGCTGCGCGACGAAGCGGCCCGGGCTCTCGGCCGCGCGCGCGACGACGCGTTCGAGGTCATCGGCACCGAAGGCGCCCAGGCGGGGCTCGCCCTGGCGCTGCTGGCCGCCATCGATCCCGGCGATGAGGTCGTGCTCGGCGATCCGGGCTACTTCCACCTGCCTTCCGCGGCCCTGGCCGCCGGCGGCGTGCCGGTCACGGTGCCGATCGGCCCGGACAACGGCTATCGGCTCGACCCCGACGCGGTGGCCGCCGCGATCACGCCGCGCACGCGCGCGATCTGCCTGGTCGATCCGAGCAACCCCTACGGCACGCTCGCCACGGCCGACGAGGCCGCCGCGCTGACCGCGCTGGCCGAGCGGCACGGGCTGGTGCTGATCCACGACGTCACGCACTCGCTGCTGGCCGTCGACCCCGGCGCGCCGCCGGCGGCCCCCCCGGCCGGCCCTCACGCCGCGGCCACCTTCTCGGTCTCGCACTGCTTCGGCATGGCCGGCGCGCGGCTGGGCTTCCTCGCCGGCGACCCCGCCCTGATGCGCGGCTGCCTGCAGCTGAAGGCGGCGCTGACGCGCCTGAACACCAACCTCGTCTCCCAGCGCGGGGCGCTCGCAGCGCTCAGAGACGGCGGCTACCGCGCCGGCGCCGAGGCGGCGGTCCGCGCCAACCTCGGCCGCCTGGAGGACACGCTCGCGCACGTCGACGGGATCGCCCTCGCGGTACGCCCGCAGCGCGGCCTGGCCTGCGCGCTCGAGCTCGACGACCACGGCCCGACCGCCCAGGAACTGATGGTCGCCCTGTTTGCCCGCCGCGTGGCCGTCTACCCCGGCGACGGCCTGGGCGACGTTCGCGCGGCGACGACCGTCCGCCTCAACCTCTCGGCGCCGCCCTGGGCGATGGAGCACCTCGACGCCGTGCTCGCCGACGCGCTGGCCGAGGCGGCCGCGGGGCGCTGGCGCGAGCCGGTCGCCGAGCTGCTCGACGGCAAGGGCACGGGGCGCGCCGCGCGTCTGGCGCGGCGGGTGCGGCGCGAGCGATGACGCCGGCCGAGCTGCTCGCCGACCACGGATCGCCGCTGTGGCTGGTCGATCTCGATCGCGTGCGCGCCAACCTGCGCGGCTTCCGCGGCGCGTGGGAGGCCGCCTGGCCCGACGTCGAGATCTCCTACTCCTACAAGACCAACCGCCTGCCGGCGATCCTGCGCGCGCTGGCCGCCGACGGCGCCGGCCACGAGGTCGTGTGCGCGGCCGAGTACGCGCTGGCCCGCGACGCGATCGGCGCCGCCGGCAGCGACATCGTCGTCAACGGGCCGGCCAAGACCGCCGAGCTGTTGAGCCGCGCCGCCGACGACGGCGCGCTCGTGATCGCCGACTCCGAGGACGAGCTCGAGCGCCTCGCCGTGGCCGGCGTGCAGCGCGCCGGCCTGCGCGCCGCGCTGCCGGGCATCGGCGTCGAGCCGACGCGCTTCGGCATCGCGCCGCGCGCCCTGCCGGCCGCGGTTGAGCGGGCGCGGGCGCTCGGCCTGCGCGTCGAGACCCTCAGCGCGCACCTGGTGTCGACCGGCTTCGAGCGCCCGCTCGCGCGCGCCCGCCGGCTGGGCGCCGCGATCACCGTGCGCTGGCCGCCCGCGCCGGGCGGCCACGCGCGCGCGGCCAACCGCCTGGGCCGGCTCGCCCGCCGCCTGGGGATCGGGGCGATCGACCTGGGCGGAGGCTTCCCCGGCCCGCCCGCGGTTACCGCGCACGCCGAGGCCGTGGCAAAGGCGCTACGAGACAGCCGCTTCGAAGGCCGCGTGATACTCGAGCCCGGGCGCGCGCTGGTCAGCGACGCCGTCGACCTCGCCTGCACCGTCGTCGCGGTCAAGCACCTGGCCGACGGCACGCGCTGCGTCGTCGTCGACGCCGGCACCAACTTCGTGCCGGGCGCGCTGTGGACGTGGCCGCGGATCGAGGCGCTCGCGGGCGAGCCCGCCGGCCGCGCGCTGGTCAGCGGCCCGCTGTGCCTGAACGTCGACGTCCTGCACCCGGACACGCCGCTGCCCGAGGTGGGCGCCGGCGATGTCCTGATCGTGCGCGCCGTCGGCGCCTACCAGCAGGCGCAGGCGACGCGCTTCGGCGACCTGCAGCCCGCCGTGGTGGCCCGCGAGAACGGGCGCTGGCGAGTGTGCGTCCGCCGTGAAAGACTCGAAGACCTGCTGGCCGGCGACCTCGACGTGGCCCTCGCCGGGGCCGCGGCGCCGGGCGGCCGAGAGGAAGGACAGCCATGAGCGAACGGCTCATCGTCATCGGTGGCGGAGGCGCCGGCATCTCCGCCGCGACCACCGCCAAGCGCGTCGACCCCAGCCTGCGGGTCTCGCTCTACACGGAGTTCGAGGACATCGCCTACTCGCCGTGCGGGATCCCGTTCGTCATGGGCGGCGAGATCCCGCGCTTCGAGGATCTCTTCCTGTCCACGGTCGAGCGCTACGTGTCCGACGGCCTGGACATGCGCATGGAGACCGTGGTCACCGAGATCGACCTCGATCGCGGCACAATCACCGCCCGCAACCAGCACGAGGGCTTCGACAAGCTCATCGTCTGCACCGGCTTCGTGTGGGAGAAGCCCGACGTGCCGGGCGCCAACCTCGAGGGGCTGCACTACATCAAGAACATCCGCAAGGCGATGGAGTTCGACAAGCTCCTGGAGACGGTCAAGACCGTCGCGGTGGTGGGCGCCACGCCGCTCGGCGTCGAGATGGCGGGCAACCTCGGCCACCGCGGGCTGGAGGTGCACTTCATCGACGAGGGGCCGTGGGTGCTGCACGAGGTCCTCGACCCCGACGTGGCCGAGCCCGTCCACGAGTCGCTGACCAGCCGCGGCGTGACCCTTCACCTCGGCACCGCCGTCGAGGCGTTCGTCGGCGACGAGCGCGTGCGCGCCGTGGCCACCTCGAAGGGCGAGATCGCCTGCGACGTCGTGATCGTCTGCCTGCACAAGATGCCCAACACCGCGCTGGCGAGCGCGGCGGGACTGCAGGTGGGCACGACCGGCGGGCTGATCGTCGACGATCACATGCGCACGACGGCCGACGGCGTCTGGGCCGGGGGCGACGTCATCGAGGTGCCGCACGGGCTGACGATGGTCCCGATCCGCGGGCTGACCGGATCGCACGCCTACGCGCAGGGGCGCACCGCCGGCGCCAACGCCGCCGGCGAGGACCGCACCTACGATCCGGTCTGGGTGCCGTGGGGCCTGGTGGCCGGCGACTACACGATCGGCGGCTTCTCGCTCGGCGAGACGCTGGCCGGCGCGATGGGCGTCCCCTACGTGCTGGCCAAGGGCGTCGGCGTGTCGCGCGCCCGCTACTTCCCGGGCGCGACCAAGACGCACGTCAAGCTGCTGGCCGAGCCCGGCACGCTGCGACTCATCGGCGGCCAGATCCATGGCGGCGAAGGCGTCAAGGAGCGCTCGGACTTCCTCGCCTTCGCGGCCAAGCGCGGCGCGACGCTCGAGGACCTCGCGTGGATGGAGAACATCTACTCGCCGCCGATCGGCGCCCTGTTCGAGCCGATCGCGATCGCGGCGCAGAACGGGCTGGCCGAGCTGCGCGACGCCGCGGCCACCGCCGCGACACAGCCCGCGCCCTCGGCGGTGCCGGCATGAACGGCCTGGTCGCCGCGCAGCAGCGCCTGCGCGAGCGCGCCGAGCACCACCTGCGGATCGCCGCGATGGAGGATCTGCGCGCCCGCCACCCGCAGGCCACCACCGCGCCGCACCGCCAGAGCGGGGACTGGTTCTGGCGCACGGTCTTCGTTCCGTTGTATCGGCGCGTGCCGTGGGAGGCCAAGCAGCGCGCGATGCGCGCGCTGCATATGACGGCCGAGGGTCACGGCTGGACGCCGCCGGCGCGGCGCCCCGGCGAGCCGTGGCGGCCGCCTCAGCCGTAGCGGCGCACGGCCGTGCGGAACGCCCTGGCGGCCGGCTTGTCGACCACCCGGCCGTCGGGGAGCTGCGTGCGCAGGCCCGAGTAGTCGAACGAGTTCGACGACGCGCGATCGACCGTGACCCACGTGTACCAGTAGATCCGCTGCAGGCGCAGAGCGTGGCGCGCGCGGATGAAGAGGCGGTAGGCCTCGAGCAGGCGCTGGGCCTGCCCGGCCTCGGTCGTCTCCCAGTTCTGGGTCAGCGGCGTCTTGCGGCCCTTGGCCGACGACCAGGTCAGCTCGGTCAGCCAGATCGGCTTGGTCCGCGCGCCGTTGCGGTCGAGCACCTCGCGGTTGAGCTCGACGATCTTGACGGCGTTGGACGGCCGCCCGCTGAACGGGTGCGCGGCCGCGACGTCGAAGCGCAGCTTGCGCCCGCCCTTGCGGAACAGCCGGCTGAGGTCGCGCCAGGAGAAGTTCGCCATGCCGGCCATGACGACGGTCGCGCCGGGATCGGCCCGCTTGATCGCCGCGTACGTCGTGTTCAGCAGGCGCGCGTAGCCGCGCATGAACGGCTGCTGGGTCCAGTAGAGGCCGAGGTTGGGCTCGTTCCAGATCTCCCAGGCGCGCACGGGGCGCCGCCTGACCTCGGGGTGCTCGCGCCACAACTGGCCGTTGGGGCCGTAGCGCGCGACGAGGGCCTTGGCGAACGCGGCGTAGTCGGCCGGATCGCGCGGCGGTGAGAACGGGCTGCCCTGCTTGGCGGCCGCCCACCCCGGCGTCCGGACGATCAGCCCGAGCACGTCGATGCCGGCGCGCGCGGCGGCCAGCACCTTTCGATCGGGCAGCGTGAAGTCGTACTGGCCCTTCTGCGGCTCGACGAGGTCCCAGGCGATCTCCATGCGCTCGGTGCCGACGCCGTCGCGGCGCATGGTGGCCGATTCGGCGTCGAGCGCGAACGCCGGCTGGTCGAGCGGCCCGTTGACCATGACCCCGAAGAAGTCGCGCGGAACGCGCGCCGCCGCCCCGGCCGGAAGGCACAGGGCGGCGACAAGTACGGCCAGGAGCGCTCGGCGCATCCGGGAAGCCTAGGAGACCCCTGAAAAAGTCGCCGCACGCGCTGACGCACGCGGCATCACGCACGACGCGTGTTGTTCAGGAGCCTCCTACGCGAAAACCTCCTCGGCCACGTCACCAGGGGCGCGCAGCCCGAAGCGCTCGACGAGGCCCGGGATGGTGTCGGGCTGCATCTCCAGGCCGTAGCGCCGGCAGAGCTCGGCAAGCTCCTGCGGCTCCGCCCGCAGGGCGCCGCCGAGGTCGACGAGCTCGTCGAAGAAGCGCTCGAAGCCGGCCGGGGCGATGATCTCGAGGATGCGGGCGGGCTCGTCCCCCGCGTTCCAGAAGGTGTGCCACTGGTTGCGCGGCTTGAAGATCAGGTCGCCGGGGCCGGCCATGACGACCTCGTCGCCCAGCAGCGCCCCGACCCGGCCCTCGAGCACGTAGCTGTACTCGTCCTCGCGCAGGTGGCGGTGCAGCGGCGCAGCCAGTGCGCGCGGCGGCATCGGGTGCTCGACGAGCGAGAGCCCGCCGTCGGTCTCGGCCCCGTCGATCATGAAGCGCACGCCGATCATGCCCAGCGAGCCGGCCTTCCCGTCGGTCGGCCCGACCACCTTCGCCCCCGTCGTCTGCATCGTCTCCGCCCCCGTCGTCTGCATCGGCTTTCCTTTCATCGGACAATAGTGTCGCGCCAATATACAGACGTCTTCGCGAATCTGTCAATATTGGATGGACAGCGATGACCGATCAAAAGCGCCCTTACCGGATGAAGAAGCGCGCCGAGCTCGAGGCGGCGACGCGCCGGCGCATCACCGAAAGTGCGGTCGCGCTGCACGGCACGGTCGGCCCCGCGCGGACGACGATGAGCGCGGTCGCCGAGCACGCCGGCGTACGCCGCTCGACCCTGTACCGCCACTTCCCCGACGAGGCGTCGCTCTTCGCGGCCTGCAGCGCGCACTGGGCGGTCGAGAACCCGGTGCCCGACATCGGGGCGTGGGCGGGGATCGAGGATCCCGACGAGCGCCTGCGCGCAGCGCTCGACGCGCTCTACCCGTACTACCGGCGCACGGCGCGGATGCTGGAGAACCTCCTGCGCGACGAGGAAACCAGCGAGCCCGTCCAGCAGCACTTCGGGCGTTACCACGGCTACATCGCCGCCGCGCGTGCCGCGCTCCTGCGCGGCCGCCCGCGGCGCAAGGCCGTCGCAGCAGCGATCGGGCACGCCCTGGCCTTCGCCACCTGGCGCTCCCTGGCGCTCGACGAGGGTCTCGACGACGCGCAGGCCGCCGCGCTCATGTGCCGCCTGGTCGCGGGGTAGCGCCGGCGGCGCGCGCGCGAAGATACGGCGCCATGCGCGTCATCAGCATCGAGGACCACTTCTGGACGCCGGCGATCGCCGAAGCGATCGGCGCCCTGCGCAACCCCGACACCGACGCCGGCGGGCCACTCGCGGCCAACCTCGCCGATCTCGGCGAGGGCCGGCTGGCCGCCATGGACGCGGCCGGGATCGACCTTCAGGTCATCAGCCACACCACGCCGGGCGTCCAGCACCTCGACGCCGACACGGCGATCCCGCTGGCGCGTGAGGCCAACGACGCGTTGGCCCGAGCGGTGGCCGAGCATCCCGATCGCTTCGCGGGCTTTGCCACGCTGCCGACCTCCGCGCCGCAGGCTGCCGCCGACGAGCTCGAGCGCGCGGTCACCGAGCTCGGCTTCCTCGGGGCGATGATCAACGGCCACACCAACGGGCGCTTCCTCGACGACCGCGCCTTCGACGTGCTGCACGAGCGCGCCGCGCGGCTCGGCGTCCCGCTCTACCTGCACCCCGCCGAGCCCGTGCCGGCCGTCCGCGACGCCTACTACCAGGGCCTCGCCCCGGCCGTGAGCTGGTTTCTGAGCGCCGCGGCCTTCGGCTGGCACGCCGAGACCGGGATCCACGTGCTGCGGATGGTCCTCGGCGGCGTCTTCGATCGTCACCCCGAGCTGTCGCTGGTGATCGGGCACATGGGCGAGATGCTGCCGTTCATGCTCCAGCGCGTCGACGACAACCTGCCGCCGAAGGTCACGGGGCTCGAGCGCCTGCCGTCGGAGTACGTCCTGGCCAACGTCCACATCACGACCAGCGGGCTCTTCAGCGTGCCGCCGCTCATGTGCGCGCTGATGGTCTTCGGGGTCGAGCGGGTGCTCTTCTCGGTGGACTGGCCGTACGCGCCCAACGAGGACGGGCAGCGGCTGCTGGACATCGCACCGCTCAGCCCGGGCGACCTCGAGCTCATCGCGCACGGCAACGCCGAGCGACTGCTGGGGCTCTCGCGTTAGTCGGCGCTAGGCGTACGCCGCTTCCCGGGCCAGGATCGAGTCCAGGGCGCGGGCCAGCTCCTCGCGCTCGAACGGCTCGGCCGAGCGCCAGCCGACGATCCCGTCGGGCCGCACCAGCGACCCGCCCCCCGGCGACAGGCCGTAGGCCTCGGCGAACCCCGCGGCGTCGATGACGTGCGCCTCCACGCCCTCGGGCGCCCAGTCGTCGGCTCCCTGGCCGGCAGCGCGCAGCAGGACGAACGACCGGCCGAAGTGGTCGAGCGTCGAGCGGTCGTCGCCGAGCGCGACGTGCGGCGCGCGGGTTCCCGGCCGCCCTCGGCTCTCCGACGGATGCATGTGCAGCGCGCGGTCGTCCTCGCCGCCGTCCGCGATGACCGCACTGGATCGCATGACAAGGCCGAGCTCCATCTCGATGTCGGCGATCAACGGCTCGACGTCGTCGGTGCCGCGCTCGGGCACGACGCGCGTCGCATAGCGGTTGTAGGCCTGCTCGACCACCAATCGCGACAGCGGGCCGCGCTCGGCATCGTAGGTGTCCAGCAGCGCCGGCTCGGCCTCGCCCTTGATCACCGCGGCCAGCTTCCACGCCAGGTTGCGGGCATCGAGGATGCCGGCGTTGCCGCCGAAGCCGCCGTTGGGCGGCACGACGTGCGCCGCGTCGCCGGCGAGGAAGACGCGCCCCTCGCTGAGGCGAGTCGCGTAGTTCGACTCGGCCCGCCAGTGCGCGACGTCGAGGATCTCCGACGGCACGTCCGCCGACCCGATCGCGGTCTCCAGCAGCTCGCGGGCGCGCTCTTCGGTGAGGCCGTCGCTGACGCTGACCGCCTCGTCGGTGGTGACGTCCTCGCCGACCGTGTTGATGACGAGGAACCCGGTGCCGCCGGTGCGATCCAGCCGGAAGAAGCCGCGCAGCTCGGGGTTGTGGACGTAGATGACGCCCTGGTTGCGGTCCTTCAGCAACGGTGCGCAGTCGGCGCGGAAGTAGATCGTGATGCTCCGCGAAAGCTCGCCGTAGCCGGCCATCGCGATCCCGAGGCGCGCGCGCGTCGGGCTGCGGTTGCCGTCGGCGGCGACGACGTAGCGCGAGCGGACCGTTTGCTCGTCGCCGCTGTCGAGGTCGCGCAGCGTGGCCGTCACGCCGTCGTCGTCCTGCTCGAAGCCGACGACCTCGGTGCGGTTGATGACCGTGGCGCCGAGCTCGACGGCGCGCTCGCGGATGATCGGCTCGAGCACGTCCTGGTTGATGAAGACGCGCACGGTCGGGCTCCAGCCTTCGACGCCCTCGTTGAGCTCCTTGACGTAGGTGGCGAGCTCGCGCCCGGACAGCGACTCGACCGAGATGATGCCGCCGGTCGGGCTGTAGGTCTTCGCCGACGTGGTGCGGACGGTGTCCTCCAGGCCCGACTGGCGCAGCATCTCGGTGGTGCCGAGCTGGAAGTGCCCAGCGCGCGGATGGATCGCCGTGCCCGCATGACGCTCGACCGAAAGGGACGGCACGCCGTGCTCGCCGAGCAGCATCGCGGTGGTCAGGCCGACCAGGCTCCCGCCGATGATGAGGACGGGAATCTCCTCGCTTGTCACGTTCGTCTCCTCCTTGCCGTGGGCCGCTCGGCTCTCTCCCCCGCGCCGGTCGGCCAGCCTAGATCGGCGCGACGGCATATGGCAACTGAATCTTGTGATAGGCAGGATTCACATCGGCAATGGACCTCGGCGGCCTCGACCTCAACCTCCTGGTGGCGTTGGATGCCCTGCTCAGCGAGCGCAACGTCACCCGCGCGGCCCGGCGGGTCGGGCTGAGCCAGCCGGGGATGAGCAATGCGCTCGCGCGCCTGCGCAAGCAGTGCGGCGATCCGCTGCTGGTGCGCCAGGGCGCCGTGCTCGTCCCGACCCCTCGCGCCGAAGCGCTCGCCGGGCCCGTCCGCGAGGCGCTTGACCTCATCCGCGCAGCGATCGAGGACCCGACGCCGTTCGACCCGGCGCGCGACCGCCGGTCGTTCCGCGTGAGCTGCTCGGACTACACGGTGCTGATGCTCATCGGGCCGCTCGTTCGGGCCCTGGCGGCCGAGGCGCCCGGCGTCGCCATCGAGGTCCTCCCCCGCCTGGCCGACGCCGAGCGGGCGCTGCGCGACGCCGATGTCGATCTGGTCGTCGAGCCGACCGAGATCATGGGCAAGACGGACTTGCCGGGCGCACGCCTATGGGAGGACCGCTGGGTGTGCTGCATCTGGGACGGCAACGCTCGTGTCGGCGAGCGGATGACGCTCGAGGACTTCACCTCCCTCGGGCACATCATCTACTCGATGGGCGGCGGTGGGCAGCCGGTCGCGCTGCCGGACCTCGCGGTCAACCGCCTCGGCGTGCCGCGGCGCATCGAGTTCAGCGTCGAGAGCTTCCTGCTGGCGCCGTTCCTGCTCCAGGGCACCGATCTCGTGGCGCTGGTCCCCGCGCGCGCCGAGGGCTTCCTGCGCCGCACCGGCTCGATCCGCCTCCTGGACCCGCCCGTCGAGCTGCCGATCTTCGTCGAGACGCTGTGGTGGCACCCGCGTGCGAGCACCGACCCCGCGCACGCCTGGCTGCGCGCGCGGATCGAGGACGTCGCGGCCGATCTCGCGGTCTAGTTGCCGGCGGCGTCGTAGACCTCGTCGAGCAGCGCCTTGCGGTCAGGCACGGCGTAGTTCTCGGCGAGGAAGCGATCGGTCTCCGCGCGCGGCGTGCCCGACAGGGCCATGTTGAGCGCGACGATGCGCGCGGCCGTGTCGTCGCCGTTGGCAGGCTTGTCGGCGGCCGGCGGCTGCGCGGGCGGGGCGGGCGCGGGCGCGGGCGGCTCGGCGCTCGCCGGAGCGGCCGGCTCCGCGGCCACCGGAGGCGACGGCTCCGCGCTCACCGGCGCGGCCTGCTCCGCGCTTGCCGGCGCGGCCGCGGACAGGTCGCTGACCCCCGTCTGCAGGCCGACCAGGTCGCGGTGCAGGCGCTCGACGTCCACGCGCAGGTCGTTGAACACCTGGACGATGTCGCGCTCCATCTGCTCGATGCGCCCGCGCAGGCGTTCGGCGGCCTCGGTCACGCGGGCGACGTGCTCGCGCCCCTCCGCCTCGGCGGAATCGCGGATCTCCTGGGCGCCGCGCTCGGCGGCCTGGACGATTGCCTTGACCTGCTCGCCCGCCTGCTGAGACAGCGTCGCCGGCTCGGCCGCGCGCCGCTGCAGGGCCTCGACCTCGGTCGCAAGCTCGTCGAGGTGGGCGTCGACCGCCTGCGGGTCGTAGCCGCGTCGGTGGGTCGGGAAGTCGCGCCGGATGATGGACGGGCGATCGAGGGCCACGGTGCCGTCAGCCTAACGCGTACTCGCCCGCCACCCGGCGGATGAGCCCGTCGCGCAACAGCCCCTGCAGAGCGGGCTCCAGGCGCTTGGCGGCGATGTCTGGCGGCAACCCGTCCCCCGCGGCCAACGACGCCACCACGCGCCCGCGCACCCAGCGGTTGGAGTCCTCGAAGCGCTCGCTCGAACGCCCGCGCGCGGGGGACGTCTCGGGGCCGGCGCACTCCGACGCCAGCGGGCAGACGCCGCAGCGCGGCGCCCGCGCCGTGCACACGGTCGCGCCGAGCTCCATCGTCGCCTGGTTGAACTCGGCGGCCCGTCCGGGCGGCGGCGTCATGGCGCTGCCCAGCCGCGCGAACACGCGCCGGGCGTTGGTGTCGAGCGCGACCTCCTGGCGATCGAAGGCAAACGACCCGACTGCAGCGGCGGTGTACGGCCCGACGCCCGGCAGGTCCTCGAGCCGCTCCGGCCAGCCGTCGCGCGCCACCGCACGGGCGGCCTCCCACAATCGCACCGCCCGCCGGTTGTAGCCGAGCCCGACCCACTCGCGCAGGACGTCGGCCAGCGATGCCGCGGCGAGCGACTCCGCGGTCGGCCAGCGTGCGAGCCACGCCTCGTATCGCGGGACGACGCGCGCGACCTGCGTCTGCTGCAGCATGACCTCGGAGACGAGGATCGCGTACGGGTCGCGGGTACGCCGCCACGGCAGGTCGCGCCGCTCACGCGCGTACCAGCTCAGCAAAGCCTCTACCACGGGCGGCAAGCTACCGGCGCCGCGCGCGTCAGCGCCGCGCAGCCGCGCGACAGCTCCGGTGGTCGTGCGCTCCATGCCGCTCGGCGTGGCTCTCCCCCACGCGGTCGATGTATCTGCCGGACGGAGAAGGCGCTCCTTGTCGATCAACGACAAATCCTCAGGGGGAAACCAATATGGCTCATGCAGGACAAGTTCTGGAGAACCCGATCAGTGGCGAGAAGATCATCTTCCGGCAGACGGCCGCGGACACCGACGGCGAGCTGCTGGCGATCGAGCTCGTGCTCGCGCCGGGCGGCGCCGTGCCCGGTGCCCACGTCCATCCCGAGCAGGAGGAGCGCTTCGAGGTCGTCAGCGGCACCATGGGCTTCAAGCTCGGGATGAAGAAGGTCATCGCCGGCCCCGGCGAGACCGTCGTCGTCCCGGCCGGCAAGACCCACAGGTTCTTCAACGCCGGCGACGAGGCCGCCCACGTGCTCGTGGAGGTCCGCCCGGCGCTGGAGATGGAGCGGTTGTTCGAGACCGTGGTCGCGCTCGCCGAGGATGGGCGGTGCATGCGGTCGGGCATGCCGAAGCCGCTGGACCTCGCGCTGTTCGCGCGCGAGTTCCGACGCGAGGTGCGCGCGCCGTTCCCGCCGCCGTTCGCCGTGCGCGCTGCGCTCGCGCCGCTCGCCTGGACGGCGAAGCGCCGCGGGCGGACCCTGCGGCCGGCCTACGCCTAGGCGCAGCGCGTCCGCACGGTCACGAGCCGGAGGATCGGCGGCCCGCGGACCGCAACATCGCGAACCGGAGGATCGGCCAGATCTCAGGAACCTTTTAGGGATCTCTTGGGTGCGTGGCCGATCCTCTGGGGGTGAGTCTCGCCCGCCGCATCGCCCTCGTCGCCACCTCGCTCCTCGCCGTAGCCGCCTCCGCCACCCCGGCCGAGGCAGCCACTACGCGCACCGCCACCAGTTCCAACTGGGCCGGCTACGCGGTCAGCAGGTCCGGCGTGACCTTCAAGCGCGTCAGCGGAACTTGGGTTCAGCCCCAGGCGAGCTGCAACACCGGGCGGCGGCGCTACTCCGCCTACTGGCTCGGGCTCGGCGGCCTGCACACGTACTCCAAGGCCCTCGAGCAGATCGGCACCGAAGCCGACTGCGCCGGCGGCAAGGCGTTCTACTCGGCCTGGTACGAGCTCGTGCCCGACGATCCGGTGTCGCTCAAGATGACGGTGCGGCCGGGCGACACCATGTCCGCGAGCGTGACCGTCACCGGCAACACCGTGAAGCTGTTCCTGGCCAACCGCACGCGCGGCACGGTCTTCAGCAAGCAACTCCAGGCCGCGTCGATCGACGTGACGTCGGCCGAGTGGATCGCCGAGGCGCCGTCGGTGTGCGACGGCACCGGCTGTGACACGCTGCCGCTGGCCGACTTCGGCTCCGCGAGCTTCGCCAACTCGCAGGCGATGAGTGCGACCGGCCACGCGGGCACGATCACCGATCCGACATGGTCTCCGCTCGCCATCACGCTCAGCTCCGAGCGCGGTAGGCACGGCGGCCCGGGCTTCATCACCGACGGCTTCGGCAGCGCGTCCGCGACGCCGGCCGAGCTCAACGCGACCGGCGATGCGTTCGCCGTGACCTTCGCCCGCGGCAACGCCACGGCTCCGGGCGCGCCTCAGATCGCCGCTACGCGTCAGCCCTGAGGAGGACGCCGAAATCGTCCGCGAGGCGGGCGCGGATGCCCCGGCAGGCCGACGACACGCCGGTCGCTGCGGCCTACCTTCCGCGGCGCGGTCCACGCATCGACCTCCAAGGAGCCCTTTCCCCCCATGCCCATCACCATCGGCGACGCGGTTCCGGCCATCCAGGCGCCCACCTACTTCCGCGGGCGCACCAACGCCCCGCTCATGGGTCCTGCCGACTGCCGCGGCGTCTGGACCGTGCTCGTCTTCTATCCGCGCGACTTCACGTTCGTCTGCCCGACCGAGCTGGCCGAGCTCGCCGAGTACACGCCCGCCTTCACCGACGAGGAGGCGACGGTCATGGCCGTCTCGACCGACTCGTGGTTCTCGCACCGCCGCTGGTTCGAGGACGAGCCGCGCCTGGCCGAGGTCCGCTACCCCGTGGTGGCCGACACCGCGCACGAGCTCGCGCGCGCCTTCGGCGTGCTCGAGGAGGACGGCACCTGCCGCCGTGGGACGTTCATCATCGATCCCGAGGGCATCGTCCGCCA
Source organism: Solirubrobacteraceae bacterium (assembly GCA_036555665.1). Lineage (GTDB taxonomy): Bacteria > Actinomycetota > Thermoleophilia > Solirubrobacterales > Solirubrobacteraceae > JAOPZW01. Next base: position 17,590 of record DATBKW010000111.1, read on the forward strand.
CACGACGATCAGCGACGGATCCGTCGGCCGCTCGGCCGCCGAGACGCTGCGCGTCCTGCAGGCCCTGCGCACGGGCGAGCTGTGCCCGGCGAGCTGGCAGCCGGGACAGGCCACGCTGCTCGCAGCCTGAGAGGGAGCGAAGGGAGGCGCCGGCCGAGCCCGCTGCG
>DATBKW010000112.1:0-16068 GCA_036555665.1 Solirubrobacteraceae bacterium
GGACGGGGCGCCTTGTAACTTCTCCAGGGCGCGCTCGCGCACGGCGAGCACGTCTTCCGGCGTGCGTGTTGGCGGCACGTTCAACTCGGCCACGACGCGCCCCGGGCGCGGCGACATCACCAGCACCCGCTCGGCGAGCATCGCGGCTTCCTCGACGTCATGGGTGACCAGGAGCACCGTGCGCGGCTCGCGCTCGAGCGCCTGGCCGAGCCACTCCTGCATCTCGCGGCGCGTCAGCGCATCGAGCGCGCCGAAGGGCTCGTCGAGGCAGAGGACCGGCTTGCCCGACAGCAGCGTGCGCAGGAAGGCCACGCGCTGGCGCATGCCGCCGGACAGCTCGTGCGGCCGTGCACGCTCGAAGCCCTCCAGGCCAAAGGCGGCGAACAGCGGGTGGGCGCGGGCCCGCGCCTCGTCGCGCGAGGCGCCGCCCAGCCGGGCCGCGAGAGCGGCGTTGTCGATCGCGCGCAGCCACGGCAGCAGGCCGTCGCGCTGGGGCATGAGCACGGCGGGGGCGGTGCGGACGGTCCCCGCGTCGGGCTGCTGAAGCCCGCAGACGAGCTCGAGCAGCGTCGTCTTGCCGCAGCCGCTGGGGCCGACGACGGCAACGGTCTCGTCGGCGGCGACGTCGAGGTCGAGGCCGTCCAGCGCGCGCACCGCCCCGAAAGCGCGGCTCACGCCGGCCAAGCTGACTGTCGCCTCCCGCTTAACGTTTCGAGGCTCCTGTGCGGGAGCCTCGAGCCTCGTCGTCATCGCTCCCTCCGCGGGCATTACCCCACAGGTTCGAAGGGTCAGCGCCGGATCGGGCGCAATCTCAGCCGAGCGTTCCTCTCGGCCCCCCTGGTTCGTATCCGTCCCCGGATGCTAGCGCGACCGCTCGTCGGCCGGTTCGGTCGCCCTGCTGACCGGCGTGCCGTCGTCGGTCGCGGCGGGCGCCGGCGGCAGGAGCTCGCCGGTGTCCGGGTCGACCTCCTGCGCCGTCTCGTCGCTGACCTCGACGACACGAGCGGGGATTCTGAACTCGTGCTCCATACCCTGGCGCTACCCCCTGAGCCGACGGGCATTCGCGCGCTCACGCGCCAACCACGTCGCGGCGATCGAAGATCCACGCCGCCGTCAGCCCGGCGGCCACGCCGATCGCAAGCAGCGCGAGCGCGCCCGACACCCGGAACGCCTCGGCCGGCACGAGGCCGACGTGGTGGAAGGGGGAGAGACCGAGCGCCCACGCCGGCGCGTCGACCAGTCCGCCGATCGTCTCCCACAGGAAGGCGGCCCCGACGAGCGAGTAGGCGATCGTCGGCCCGGCCCGGGGAACCAGGGCCAGGGCGACCGCTCCGAGGCCGAGGAAGAGCACGACCACCGGCAGGCAGTTGGCGCCCGCCTCGAGCATCCGGCCGACGCCGACCCCGGCGCCCTGGGAAGCCGCGCCGACCCATGCCAGCAGGCCGGCGGCGAGCGCGAGCCCGGCCGCCATGGCCACGACGAGGGCCAGCCGCTCGGCGAACCAGCGCCCGCGGCGCACGGGCAGCGACAACAGCGTCTCGAGGCGCTGCTCGGCCTCGTCCTCGCGCATCGCGGCGAGCTGGAAGCAGGCGAAGAGGCTCAGGGCCAGCAGGAAGAACAGGAACGCGAAGCCCAGGTACCCGGTCGCCGTGTTGGCCGCGGTGCCGAGCTTCTCGAGCTGGTCCTCCAGGCTCTGCGACAGGCCGGACGCGACGCTGTCGGAGATGACGCCCATGAGCAGCGCGAAGACCGCGATGCCGGTCAGCCAGCCGAGCAGGCCGCCGCGCAGCGTGCGCAGGGCCAGCGCGGTGGGCGACGACAGCAGGGCCATACGCGGCGGCGCGCTGTCGTGGCCGGCGAGCAGGCCGCGGCCGACGTCGCGGGTCCTGGCGATCCGCGCGGCGGCGACCAGCAGCACGACCGTCGCGATGACGGGCACGAGCAGCACGAGCGGGCGCGCGCCGGTGAACGGGCGCAGCTCCTCGGCCCAGCCCAGCGGGGTCGCCCAGCGCAGCCAGCCCGCCGACGTCGTGTCCGCGGTCATCCGCAGCAGCAGCGCAACGCCGAGCGCCCCGCTGCCGATCGCCGTCGCCATCCGCCGCGTCGGCGCGATCTGGCTGGCGAGCGCGCCCACACCGACGAAGACCGGCACCGGCGTCATCAGCGCGAGCGCGAGGTAGGCGGACTCGCCGGCGGCCTCACCGCCGGTCAGCACGCCCGCGAACAGCGCCAGCCCGACGATCGCGGTGCTCGCCGCGATCCCGGCGAGCGCGGCGTTGAACGCGGTGGTCCGGCCGACCACCCCGGAGAAGACGAGGTCCTGGCGACCGGCCTCCTCCTCGGCGCGCAGTGCGCGAACGGCGGCGAGCACGCCGAACAGCGCGGAGAAGATGGTCAGGGCGCCGAGGCGCCACGACATGTAGCCGCCGACGGTGAGCAGGTCGTGCGGCACGCCGTAGAGCAGCCGCACCGCCTGGTTGTCGCCGAAACTGCGCGCGAACTGGAGCCGGTCGGCGATCGTCGGGTAGGCCTTGGGATAGGCGAGGCCCTGCGCGGCCGCGCCCCAGAGGAAGAGCAGCGCGAAGGTGATCGTGCGGGTGCGCGCGTCGCGCAGGGTCTGGCCCGCGATCGCCTTAGCGCCCTTCATGCCCGTTCGAGCTGCCGTAGTGGTGCAAGAAGATCTCCTCGAGCGACGGCTCGCGGCTGGTGAGCGCGACGACCGGGTGCTCGGCGAGCGCGCCGATCAGCGGGCCGACCCCGCCCGTCACCTCGAAGCGCAGGGAGTTGGCGCCCGCCGGGGCCACGAGCACCCCGGGCAGCTCGGGCAGCTTCGGCACGGGGCCGTCGAAGGTGACCTCGACGGTCTGCGCGCTCAGGTGGCGCAGCTCGGGCAGCGTGCCCTGCTCGACCAGCCGCCCCTCGCGCAGGATGCCGACGCGATCGCACAGCGCCTCGACCTCGCTGAGGATGTGCGAGGAGAGAAAGACGGTCTGGCCGCGCTCCTTGGCCTCGTGCACGGTTTCGCGGAAGGCGACCTCCATCAGCGGATCGAGCCCGCTGGTCGGCTCGTCGAGGATCAGCAGGTCGGCGCGGCTGGCGAACGCGGCGACGAGCTGAACCTTCTGGCGGTTGCCCTTCGACAGGGCGCGGACCTTCTTGGAGGTGTCGAGGTTGAAGCGCTCGATCAGCGCGTCGCGGTAGGCGACGTCGGTCGTGCCGCGCACGCGGGCGAGGAACTCGAAGGTCTCGGCGCTGGTCAGCGACGGCCACAGGTACGGCTCGCCGGCGACATAGGCGACGCGGCGGTGCGCTTCGACCGGCTCACTCCAGGCGTCGAGGCCGAAGAGCTCGGCGCGGCCCGCGGTGGGGCGGTGCAGCCCGAGCAGCAGCCTGATCGTCGTGGTCTTCCCGGCACCGTTGGGCCCGAGGTATCCATAGACCTCGCCGGGGGCGACCTCGAGGTCGAGGCTGTCGAGGGCGAGCGTCTCGCCGTATCGCTTGGTGAGCCCCTGCGTCACGATCGCTGTTGCCATCTTTCGCAGAATACATTAGATTCAGAAAAGCGTGAATGATGTGAAGCACACTCGCGGTGGCGGCAAGCGGGGGGGCGCGAAGCCGACCGCGGGCGACACTTCGGCGGCGGGCGCGAAGCCGACCGCGCGCGGCAAGCGTGGGGCGGGCGCGAAGCAGGCTGCTCGCGACGAGCACGAGGTCGGGCGCTTCATCGAGCGCTTCGCCGCCACCCTTGAGGAGTCCGGCGTGCCGCGGATGCCCGCGCGCGTGTTCGTGACCCTGCTGGCCACCGACTCGGGCACGCTCACCGCCGCCGAGCTGGCCGAGCGGCTGCAGGCCAGTCCCGCCGCGATCTCCGGCGCGGTCCGGTACCTCCTGCAGGTCGACCTCATCACGCGCGAGCGCGAGCCCGGCTCGCGGCGCGATCGCTATCGCGTCTTCGACGACGCCTGGTACGAGGCCACCGTCCGCCGCGAGCGCCTGCTCCTGCGCTGGGAGGAGAGCGCGCGCGACGGCGTCGCAGCGCTCCGCGCCGACACGCCGGCCGGCGCTCGCATGACCGAGACGCTCGCGTTCTTCGAGTTCCTGCGCCGCGAGATGCCGCTGCTGCAGGAGCGCTGGCGGCGGGAACGCGCAGGATCTGCGCAGCTTTAGCCAGGCCCGCGGCGCAAAACCTCCGCCGTGACGGCGAGCGCTTGCGCGCCACTGGGACCATGGCCCATGCCTGGACCGCTTGGACGCAGGGCGCCCACCGACTGGCGCCACTATGAGGAGTATCCGCTCACCGCGGCGACGACGCCGGCGACACCCACGCCGGTCGCGATCGGGGTGAACTGGTACACGGACTTCGACAACCCCGTCCAGCAGGGCGGGCGCTACTGGATCGGCCTCGACGCGAAGAAGCTCGGCACCATCCGCGGCGGACACTGCGTCTGCCTCGAGCCGGGCGACCTGCTCAACAGCGACGGCAGCGTCGCGCGCCGGATGCAGGACAGCATCGGCTGGTGGGACTTCTACGACCAAGGCAAGGAGGGTGCCTGCGTCGGCTTCGGCTGCTCGCGGATGATGAGCCTGCTCAACCGTAAGCGCTACGACGCGCGCTGGCTGTGGGACTGGGCCAAGGAGACCGACGAGTGGCCCGAGACCAATCCGGGCGACGACGAGGGGACCAGCGTGCGCTCGGCCTGCGACATCCTGCGGTCGCGCGGCCACGTGGCCTGGCGCACGGCCTACGCGGGCCGCGATTACCAGCAGCGCGACGCCGAGACTCCCAGCCCCACCGAGGGCATCACCGTCTACCGCTGGGCCAAGACCGTCGACGACGTCCACGGAGTCCTGAAGAGCCCGGCCAACGACACGGCCGGCGCGGTGCGGATCCTCAACTCATGGGGCCGCGGCTACCCGCACAAGGTCTGGATGCCCGACGCCACGCTGCAGCGACTGATCGACGAGGACGGAGAGGTCGCGCTGGTCACCGACCGCTGACCGGCCGGGTCAGCGCCTTGACGAAGTCCTCGAGCTGGCCCGTGGTCCAGCACTCGAAGGCCTCGCAGTAACGCTCATAGGCGGCGATGACCGAGTCGCCGTAGTTCCAATACAGCCGCGGCTCGGGGTTCAGCCAGAACGTCCGGCCCGCCTTGGCGGCGACCTGGGCGAAGACGTCGGCCCGCGGGTCGCGGCCGTTGGTGCGCGCGTCGCCGAGCACGATGACGGTCGCGCGCGGGTGCAGGTCGTCCTCGACGAGCTGGGCGAACTCGTTCCACACGCGCCCGTAGTCGGTGTAGCCCGAGACGTCGGCGACGCCCGCATCGCGGCCGATCGCCTCGCTGACCGCCTTGAAGTTGCGCTCGCGCTCGAAGACGTCGGTCACCTCGCTGATGCGCTCGATGAAGACGAACGAGCGCATCTTGCGAAACGAGTCGTGGAGGGCGTGCAGGACGCTGAGGAAGAAGACGCTCGCGCTGGTGACGCTCGTCGAGACGTCGCACAGGACGTAGATCTCCGGGCGCCGGGGGCGGGTCGGTTTGAAGCGCAGCACGACGGGGACGCCGCCGGTCTGCAGCGAGGCGCGCATGGTGCGGCGCACGTCGACCTGCGCGTGGCGGCGATGGCCGCGCAGCTCGTGGCCCTGGGTCTTCAGCCGCCGCTTCAGCTGGGCCACGACGCGGTGCACCGCGGCGAGGTCCTGCAGCGGCCCGCTGGGCAGGGCGCGATCGAGCTCGTTCAACGGCCGCGCCGGCGGCAGCGACTCCGTGCGCTCGATCTGGCGGCGCTCGAGCTCCTGGCGCAGCAGCGCCTCGAAGCGCCGGATGGCGTCGCGCGGCAGGCCGTCGGCGCGCGGGTCGTCGGGCGGCAGGTCCGGCTGGGGCTCGGCGCGCAGGCCGAGCGCGCGGCGGATGCGCTGGACGTCGACGCCGATCACGCCCGAGCCCTCGCCCTGGCGCCCGAACGCGGCGATGGCCAGCCGCGCGAGGTCGCGCATCAGCGCCTCCTGGCCGTCGCGCAGCGCTTGCGCGATCTGCCGGCGCAGCGTCTCGAGGTTGAGCTCGGCGCCCGCGGCGTCCATGCCGCCGCCCTCGGTGACGCCCTCGCGCACGGCCGCGATCTCGGCGGCGCGGAAGAAGAAGCGATCGAAGACGAGGTCGAAGACGCGCCGGTCCTCCTGGGACTTGGCCAGCGTCGCGGCGAGCGCCTCCTTGAAGTCCACCGGCTCGGCCCACGGCACCTCGCGCAGGACGGCGAAGGCGTCGAGCAGCTCGCTGGTGCCCACGGCGACGCCCTCGCCCCGCAGCTCCTCGCCGAGCTCGAGGATGCGCGCGCTGAGACCGGGCAGCGCCCGGTCGTGGTCGCCGCCGCCGTAGAGGGCGGCCCTGCGGCTAGCCGGTGGCCGTGGCACGGAGCGCCACCTCGCCGCTACCCGGAGGCCGCGGCACCGAGGCCGAGCTTGACCCCGACGCGCTCGGCCACCACGTCGAGGTCGGTCCGGTGTTTGACGATGATCGACAGCGTCTCGGTGAACACCTGGCCGTCGATGTCGTCGGCGCCGAGGAGCAGCAGGGCGCGCGCCCAGTCGATCGACTCCGCGATCGAGGGCGGCTTCTTGAGGTCGAGCTCGCGCACCATCGCGATGACCTCGACGAGCTTGCGGGCCACCGCGTCGTCGAGTTCGGGCGTGTGCAGCTTGACGATCGCCAGCTCGTGCTCGAGCGCGGGGTAGTCGAGCCACAGGTACAGGCAGCGGCGCTTGAGCGCCTCGGTCAGCTCGCGTGAGTTGTTGGAGGTCAGCAGGACGACCGGCCGCGTCCGGGCCTCGAAGCGGCCGAGCTCGGGGATCGAGATCTGGAAGTCGCTCAGCAGCTCGAGCAGCATCGCCTCGAACTCCTGGTCGGTCTTGTCGATCTCGTCGATGAGCAGCACGACCGGCTCCTCGGCCGCGATGGCGGTCATCAGCGGGCGCTGCAGGAGGAACTCGGCCCCGAAGATGTCGTCCTGCACCTCCTGCCAGCCGGCCCCCTCGGCCTCCGCCTGGATGCGTAGCAGCTGCTTGCGGTAGTTCCATTCGTAGAGTGCCTTGGCCTCGTCGAGCCCCTCGTAGCACTGCAGGCGCACGAGGTTGCGCCCGAGGTACTGGGCGAGCGCCTTGGCCAACTCGGTCTTGCCGACGCCGGCCGGCCCCTCGACCAGCACGGGCTTGCCGAGCTTGGTGGCCAGGTAGGAGACGAGGGCGGTGGACTCGCCGGGCAGGTAGCCGACCGTGCGAAGGCCCACGGCGACGTCGTCGACGCTTCTCGGGTCGCCGCTCGGGTCCCGGAGGCCGCCATGTGGCGGCCGGAGGGGGGTCCCGCTTTCGGTATCGGGCGCGGTCATGCACCGCGAATGATAGGAAGCGTCCGTGTGGGGCCTGGTGCAGCCGGCGTTCTTCTATGACCCGAGCCCCGAGTTCGGGACCGACCCACGCCCCTTCGTCGCGATGATGATCGTCGGCTTCGTCATCGGGATCGTCGGCCACATCACGCGGACGAAGGCGCTGGTGGCGCTCGGGATCGGCCTCATCTTTCTGGGGACGTTCCTGCTGCCGTTGGCGGCCAACGTGTTGAAGTCGGGCAGCTAGGGCAGCTAGTCACCCAATGTCCAGACCGCTTCGCAGCAACTTCGAGCCAGGCAGCGTTCGCGAGGTGTCGCGCCGCGCCCAGTGGAAGGCGCTGGGACTGACGGACGCCGACCTCGAGAAGCCCAAGATCGCGGTGGTCAACAGCTCCTCGGAGCTGGCGATGTGCTTCCGCCACCTCGACGGGATCGCCCGGATCGTCAAGGAGGCGGTCTGGGAGGCCGGCGGACTGCCCTTCGAGATCCGCACGACCGCGCCGAGCGACTTCATGATCAGCGCGGGCGGTGGCGGCGGCTACATCCTGCCCTCCCGCGACCTCGTCGTGAACGACATGGAGATCGCCGTCGAGGGCGCGCAGCTCGACGGGATGATCTGCCTGTCGTCGTGCGACAAGACGCCGCCGGCGCACCTCATGGCGGCGGGGCGCTTCAACGTGCCGACGATCCTGGTGATCGGCGGCTACCAGCCCTGCGGCGAGGTCGACGGCGAGCACGTCGACGTCGAGGACGTCTTCCTCGGCGGAGTGCAGGTCGCCTTCGGCAAGCTCGACGCCGACAAGCTGCGGCGGATGGCCGACAACGCGATCCGCGGCCCGGGCGTGTGCCAGGGCATGGCGACGGCGAACTCCATGCACACCGCCGTCGAGGCGCTTGGGATGGCGTTGCCCGGCAGCGCACCGGTGCGCGCGAACAGCCCCAAGATGATCGACGCCGCCCGGCGCTCGGGGCGCCGGATCGTCGAGATGGTCCTCGAGGACCTCAAGCCGCGCGACATCATGACGCCGGGCGCGTTTCGCAACGCGGCGGCCGCCGTGCTCGCCGTGAGCGGCTCGATCAACTGCATCAAGCACCTCCAGGCGGCGGCGATCGAGTCCGGGCTCGACCTCGACGTCTACGGGCTGTTCAACGAGCTCGGCGACCAGGTGCCGGTCCTCAGCGCCGTTCGCCCGAACGGCGAGGACACGATCGAGCAGTTCGAGGACGCCGGGGCCGCCCGGGCGCTGCTCAAGCAGCTCGAGCCGGTCCTCGACACGAGCGCGCTCACGGTGACCGGCGCCACGGTGGCCGAGAACCTCGCGGGCGTGACCGTCACCGACGACGAGGTGATCCGCCCGCTGGATCGCCCGTTCGCCAAGGACCCCGCGATCGTCGTGCTGCACGGCTCGCTGGCGCCCGAGAGCGCGATCCTCAAGCTCGGCATCCGCGGGCCGGAGCGCCAGGCGCGGTTCACCGGGCCGGCCATCGTCTTCGACGACGGAGCCGAGGCGATGGCGGCGGTCAAGGCCGGCATGGTCAAGGCCGGCCACGTACTCGTCGCGCGCGGCATGGGCCTGAAGGGCGGGCCGGGGATGGCCGGCCCCGCATCGATGATCCTCTTCGCGGTCGACTCCGCGGGCTTGGCCACCGACGTCGCCTTCGTCACCGACGGCCAGCTCTCGGGGTTGTGCCTGAAGGGGCTCACCGTGGCCGAGGTCTCGCCCGAGGCCGCGGTCGGCGGCCCGCTGGCGCTCGTGGAGAACGGCGACACGATCACCATCGATGCCGACGCGCGGACGCTGGACCTCGAGGTCCCCGAGGCCGAGCTTGCGCAGCGCCGCGAGCGCCTCGGCGTGCCCGAGCTGCCACCCGCGCGCGGGTACCTGTCGATCTACCAGCGCAGCGTGCAGCCGATGTCCACCGGCGCGGTGCTGGTCGAACGCGGCTAGTGGGCCTTCTCGCAACGTTTCACCGGAAACCCCGGGCGCCGATCACCGCCAGGCGGCGTCCTCGACCCTCGAAATGCCTCGGCATTCCTTCGGGTCTGCGTCCTTGCCTGACGGCGCCGGCATCCCGGGGTTTCCGGCGTAACGTCACGAGAAGACCCACTAGAGCGGATCCGCGAAGCCCACACCCGGCAGCGCGCGCCCCGAGAAGTCGAACAGGGTCAGGTTGTCGTTCGGCGTGCCGGCACCGGGCTGCCACCCGACGCCGGGGATCCATTCGGGCTCCCAGTAGAAGACGCCGAGGCCGCGGCCGTCCGGGACCGCGCCGACGATCGAGAGCAGGTCCGAGAGGAAGCCGAGTTGGCCGTCGGGCGTGGCGGGATAGCCGGGCAGCAGCAGGTCCGGCGTCCACAGGAAGTTGTTCTCGCTGTCGCCGTTGTCGAGCGTCCACCCGTACTGGGTCTCGACGACCGCGACGTCGCGGTGGTAGCGCGCGGCGAGGTCGTCGAGGTTGGCGCGCAGCTGCGAGAGCGTGCCGTGCCAGAAGGGGTAGTAGGAGAGCCCGATCACGTCGAACGGGACGTGCTGGGCGTCGATGTTGTCGTAGAAGTAGCGCGAGTAGGCGTTGTCGCCGCCCTGGTCGAAGTGGACGACCAGGCGCGGGGTCGGGCCGCGCGCGTCGCGCGCGCCGGCCGCCGCCGCGCGCAGCAGCGTGCCGAGCGCGTCCCACTGCGCCTGGCTTCCGTCGAGCTGGCCGGTCGGCCACAGCATGCCGTTGCGGATCTCGTTGCCGAGCTGGAGCATCTGCGCCGGCGTCCCCTGCGCGGAGAGCGCGTCGAGCACGTCGCGCGTGTAGTCGTGCACCTTCTGGGCCAGCGACGGCAGGTCCTGCGGCCACGAGGCGGGGATCGGCTGCTTCTGCGGATCGGCCCAGAAGTCCGAGTAGTGCGGATCGAGCAGCAGGCGCATGCCGGCGGCCTTGGCGCGGCGCGCCATCGCGAGCACGCCGGGCAGGTCGCTGTAGCCCGCGGGCGGATCGACCCACAGGCGCAGGCGCACCCAGCCGGCGCCGTGGTCGGCAAGGATCTTCTCGGGGAGCGCGGTGCGGCCGCGATCGGTGTAGGTCGCGCCGGCGGCCGCCTCCTGGACCGCGAAGGAGAGGTCGTGGCCGACGATCGGGCGCGGCCCGTGTCCCATCGCCCGCAGCTCCGCGACACAGACGTCGCCGGTCGTCGACATCCGGATCTTGCGCGCGATCGTCGGGCGCGGCAGCCACGCCGGCGAGCCGACAGGGACGGTGGCCGTGACGCGCCGCGCGCCGGCTTCGATGGTGACCTCGGCCGACCCGGAGTCGCCCGCGAGGCTGACGCCGAATCCCTCCAGCAGCCGCGGCCGCCCGAGGTCGACCGTGACCGGGTTGGTGCACGACGTCGTGGCCGCGTTGCCGTCGTTGACCTCCGGAGCGCTGGCGCTGCCGTTCAGCGCGAGGTCGACGACGGGGCGGCCGCTCGCCGCGGCGGGAGCGGCGGCGGCGAGGAAGCAGAGCAAGGTGGCGACGGCGAGGCGGCGAGGGGACATGCCGCCTGTATTCCCCGAAGCGGGCGATTCAGAGCGTGGCGCCGTTGTCCAGCCACTCGCGCATCGACGTGTGATGCGCGAGGTGCTCGCCCGAGCGCAGCTCGTGGCGCAGCTCGCCGAGCAGGCCGAAGCGCTCGGCGACGACGTTGTGCTGGTGGATGGTCTCGAGGTTCTCCTGGCGGGCGGAGACGAACGAGTTGTCGCCCAGCGCGCCGAGGCGCTTGACGACCCCGCCGACCATCTCGCGCACGCAGTCCTCGACGAAGCGCGGGCGGCGGTGGGCCTTCTCGACCACGGCGCCTTCGTCGGAGCGCTTCATCAGCTCGTAGATCTCGCTGGACATCGAGTTCTCGACGATCTCCAGCAGCACGCCCGCCTCGATCTCCTCGACGCAGTCCTCCGGGCAGCCGATGTGCAGCGTGCCCAGACCGCGCTGGTTGTGCGTGGCGACGGGGACGGCGTCGAAGATGCGACCGATCTCCTCGTCGCTGAAGCCGTCGGCGGCGAGGCGCTCGCGCGAGCGCCCGGCGACGAGCTGCTGCGCGCACGGGCAGGCGGTCATGCCCTGGGCGGCGACGCCGACCAGGCGGCGCGTGCCGCGCTCGGAGGCGACCGCGGACCCGTAGAGGGTGTAGATCTCCTGCGTCGGAATGCCCGAGATCGGCGCCGGCTTGTACTCGGGGTAGCGCGCGGCGATCGTCACCTCGGCGCGCAGAGCGTCCTGGCGCTCGCGCACCTGCTGGGCGATGTGCTGCGCGAGAAGCTCGGCCTTGAAGCGGCCCTCGCCGAGCACGGCCTCGCCGATGACGTCGTTGACGACCTCCTCGAAGCGCGACATGTGCGCGCCCTTCTGCTTGGGCCCGAGGTCGACGAAGCAGTCGAGCTTGGCGTAGTAAAGCTGCTCTGCGCCTGGCGGGCCAATTCGTATGACCTTTTCGACGTTGGTGACGCCGACGCGCGACAGCGAGACGTGAATGGTGGGCGCCGAGGCCTGGACGTCAGCGCCTTCAGGGATCGTGATCTGCTCCATCCTTCCGTTCAGAGTACCGAGCGAGTTCCTAGGTACCTGCGCCTCCTTGTGCTATCACTCACGACCTCGGCTGAATGTGGATTCAGGTTCAGCCGTGCCGGCTTTGCCGAAAACGGTCCCGAGGGGAGAGAACTAGGGAGAGAAGTTCGGGGGGCGACCTGTGGAGAGGGTCGCCCTGGAGGAACCGCGTTTCGTCGAGGATGTGGGGGCGTGAGCACCAAGACTGACGTTCTGCTCGCCGATGAGGCACCAATCTGGGAGCTGGACGATCTTCGTCAGCTGATCGTGGAGGGCCAGGAGCGCGGGTTCCTGACCTTCGAGCAGATCGCCTCGACCTTGGAGGAGGTCGAGGTAACCAAGGAGCAGCTGCAGGAGCTGCATCAGCATCTGGAGGACCAGGGGATCGACGTCGTCGGCTCCGACGGCCGGCTGGCCACGAGCGAGGCCCAGAAGGTCGAGGCCGCCGCCGAGGCGGCGCGCAAGTCGACGGTCGAGGCACCGAAGAAGCCGGAGATCGATCTGACGGTCGAGCCTTCGCTGGACTCGCTGAGGCTCTACCTGCGCTCGATCGGGCGCGTGCCGCTGTTGACCGCCGCACAGGAGGTCGATCTCGCCAAGCGCATCGAGCGCGGCGACATGGTCGCCAAGACACACATGGTCGAGGCCAACCTGCGCCTCGTCGTCTCGATCGCCAAGGGTTACCTCGGGCGCGGCCTGACGTTCTTGGACCTGATCCAGGAGGGATCGCTCGGGCTGATCCGCGCGGTCGAGAAGTTCGACCACCGCCGCGGCTTCAAGTTCTCGACCTACGCGACCTGGTGGATCCGGCAGGCCGTCACGCGCGCCATCGCCGACAAGGGCCGCACCATCCGCATCCCGGTGCACATGGTCGAGAAGCTCAACAAGGTCGTCCACGTCGAGCGCCAGCTCGTCCAGGCCTTGGGCCGCGAGCCGTCGCCCGAGGAGATCGCGACCGAGCTCGAATGTTCGCCGCGCGAAGTGCGCGACATCCTGCGCATGAGCCAGCAGCCGATCTCGCTCGAGAAGCCGATCGGCGAGGAGGAGGAGTCCGAGCTCGGCGACTTCGTCGAGGACCAGGCGGCCGAGTCGCCCTTCGAGATCGCCTCCGAGAACCTGCGCAAGGAGAACGTCCACCGCGCGCTGGCAGCGCTGCCGCAGCGCGAGCGCGAGGTCATCGAGATGCGCTTCGGCCTGACCGGCGGCCGCCCGCGGACGCTGGAGGAGGTCGGCCGCGCCTTCAACGTCACGCGCGAGCGCATCCGCCAGATCGAGAACCACACGCTGAAGAAGCTCGAGTCGCTGCCCGAGGCGCAGCGCCTGCGCGACGCTCCGTAGACCTTCCGCGCGGCGTCTGCTCACCGAGCGGATCAGGGCCTGATCGCTACACTCGACGACCCCTGGCGGGGTTCCCGAGCGGTCAAAGGGGTGCGGCTGTAAACCGCATGGCTCTGCCTTCGAAGGTTCGAATCCTTCCCCCGCCATCAGCGTCCCGACCACCCGGGATCGACTACATCCGCTCGCGCGGGTCCAGCTTGGCGCGCAGCACGTCGGCAAGGAACATCGTCAGCGCGATGAGCACCGACGCCTCGACGATCAGCGCCTGGACGTCGGCGAGCTGGATCGGCGGCTCCTTGCCCTCGCCAAGGCCTACCCCGGACTGGCCGATGTTGGCCACGCGGAAGAAGCCGGGCAGGTTGAACGCGCGCTCGATGACGATGACGTTCGTGACCAGCAGCGCGACGTTGACGGAGACCAGCCCGATGACCGGTGACAACGCCGCGCGCATCGCGTGGCGGCGCAGGACGATCCGCTCGCGCAGGCCCTTGGCGCGCGCCGTGCGTACGAAGTCCTCGTTCAGGACCTCCGCCAGCGAGGCGCGGGTCATCCGGTAGACCATCGCCGCCAGCGGTGCAGCCAGGACGAGCCACGGCACCCACAGCGACTGCAGCCAGCGCAGCGGACTGTCGGCGAAGGGGACGTAGCCGCCGTACCAGGACAGGAACGGGACCTGGAGCAGGTACCCCGACTGCGGCGCGAACAGCACGAGCACGATCGAGCTGAACCAGTACACGGGCATGCTCATCCCGATCGCGCTGCCCACGGCCAGCGCCCGGTCGGTGGCGCTGCGACGCCGGGCCCCGCCGACGACCCCCGCGGCAAGGCCGATCACCACGCCGCAGACGAGCGAGCCGAGGAGCAGCGAGATGTCGACCGGCATCGTGTCGAGCAGGACCTGACCGCGCGGCTTGTGGAACTTGGCCGCGTACCCGAAGTTCAGGTGCAGGAACGTGTCGGACAGGTAGCCCGGCAGCTGCGAGGCCTTCTCGGTGACCGGCACGCCCTCGCGCAGGGAGCCGAAGAGGATGTAGGTCAGCGAGGGCGTGACCAGCACGACGACCACCACGGCCGCAACGCGCCGCGCGACGTACGCCGCGAACGATGTCCCTGCACCCCTCAGGGCGGCGATCCTAGGTCCACCGACTTAATGACCGAATAAAGTCCCCCCAGAGCCCGGGCGCGGGCGGCTGGTAGCGCGCGAGACCGTGAAGGCGCCGAGCAGCGGCACGTCGACGTCGCTCAGTGACACAGCGAAGAAGAGCCGCGCGTTCACCTAGGTGAACTTCTTCCCGGGTCACCTACCGATCGGAGAGAGTCGCAGTCCACATGGCGGCACTGCTCGCGCTCATCTCCGCAGTCCTGTTCGCGCTCGCGGCCACCCTGCAGCAGCTCGGTCAGTTCGTGCTCGCACGGAAGGGCGAGGCCGTCAAGGGGGTCGTCCAGCTGTTCAAGCTCGTCCTCGTGCCGGCATGGCTGCTCGGGACCCTGATCCTGCTCGTGGGCTATGCGACGCAGGGCGCAGCGATAGATCGCGGCAAGCTCGTCGTCGTCCAGCCGCTCCTCGTGACCACGATCGTGTGGGCGCTGCCGCTGGGATACCTGCTCACCAACCAGCAGGTGACCCGACGACAGGTCCTCGGAGCGTTCGTGGTCGTGGTCGGCCTCGCGCTGTTCGTCCTCGTCGGCGACCCCGACGCGGGCGTCGACGACACCTCGACGCGCAACTTCGTCGTCGCAAGCCTCGTCATCTGCGCCATCGTCGTCGTGCTGCTGCTGTGGGTCCGCCGGCAGCGCGCCCCGGCGCTGCGTGCGGCGGTCCTCGGAGGGTGTTCGGGCCTCCTCTTCGGGCTGTCGGCGACGTTCGACAAGCCTGTCATCAACGACCTGCACGTGAGCCTCGGCGACGCGGCCACCGATTTGGCGACCTGGGCGCTGCTGGGCTTCGGGTTCGCCGCGTTCCTCATCCAGCAGCTCTCGCTGGGCACCGGCCAGCTTGCCCCTGCGATGGCGGCCGTATCAGTGGCGAACCCGGGCGTGAGCGTGGTGCTCGGCATCCTCCTCTACGAAGAGCGACTGACCCGGCCCGCCTGGCACGTCCTTGTCGCCGTCACCGCGCTGCTGGCCGCACTCGCCGGCGCGACGATCATCACGCTGGCCAACCGCGAGACGGAGATGCCGGGCGAGCCGGGCGAGGTGGCAGCCGACGACCGAGCTCGCCCCGAGCCTGCGCCGGCGTGACCATCGAGATCATCGTGCTCGCGATGGCCAGCACGATCCGGCCGACGAGCGTTGCCGCGATCTATGCGCTGCTCGCGCACGGCTCGCGGCGCACGCTCATGCTCGCGTACGTGGCCGGAGGCCTGGTGTTCACGATCGCCTTCGGGATGGTCGTCGTCTACGTGTTCCACGGCATCCACCTGCATGCGGGCTCGGGCAAGACGAAGGGCATCGCGGAGATCATCGGCGGCGCTGTCGCCCTGGCCTTCGGCGTCGCTCTCCTCAGCGGGCGCGTCCAAGGACCGCATCCCAGTGAGGCCCCCGAGGCCGGGGGACGCCTGAAGGCGGCGCTGGACGGGCGCGTGACCACGCGGACGGCCGTGCTGGCCGGGCCGGCCACCCACATCCCCGGGCTCTTCTACCTGATCGCGCTGAACGTGATCGTCGCCCACAACGCGCGGTTGCCGAGGGGGACGCTCGCGGTCGTGACGTACAACGCGGTCTGGTTCGCGCTGCCGATCCTCGCGCTCGTGATCTGCATCATGAACCCCGACGCCGCAC
>DATBKW010000113.1:0-33771 GCA_036555665.1 Solirubrobacteraceae bacterium
CGCGGCGAGCGCGTCGAGGTCGTAGTCGGCCTGCAGCTTGTCGGGCGTCTGGCCGACCGCCCAGCGGCTGAAGGCGCCGATCTCCTGGCCGAGCTCCTTGGGGCGCCCGACCCCGTCACCCTTCCAGAAGGGCACCGCGCCCGGCACGCCCGGTGCCGGCGTGACGATGACGCGGTCGCGGCCGATCTCCTCGATGCGCCACGTCGAGGCGCCGAGCAGGAACGTCTGGCCGGCCCGCGCCTCGTAGACCATCTCCTCGTCGAGCTCGCCCACGCGGCGGCCGTCGGGCAGCACCACGGAGAACAGGCCGCGATCGGGGATCGTGCCCGCGTTGGTGACGGCGAGCTGGCGCGCGCCCTTGCGGGCGCGGATCGTGCCGCCGACGCGGTCCCAGACGATGCGCGGGCGCAGCTCGGCGAACTCCTGCGACGGGTAGCGCCCGTCGAGCATGTCGAGCACGTTCTCGAGCAGCTCGCGGCGCAGCTCGGCGTACGAATGGGTGCGCGTGACGAGCGCGAAGAGCTCGTCCACGGAGACCGGCTCAGGATCCGCGCTGGCCGCCATCGACACGATCTGCTGCGCGAGCACGTCGAGCGCGTTGCGCGGCACGACGGTCGGCTCGATCCGCCCCTCGCGCATGAGCTTGGTGACGACCGCGCACTCGAGCAGGTCGGCGCGGAACTTGGGGAAGATGCGGCCCTTGGACACGTCGCCCACCGAGTGGCCGGCACGGCCGATGCGCTGCAGCCCGCGGGCGACCGACTTGGGGGACTCGACCTGCAGCACGAGGTCGACGGCGCCCATGTCGATGCCCAGCTCGAGCGACGACGTCGCGATCAGGCACGGCAGCTCGCCGGCCTTGAGCATCTCCTCGACGACGAGCCGCTCCTCGCGGGCCAGCGAGCCGTGGTGGGCGCGCGCGATCTCCTCCTCGGCGAGCTCGTTGAGCCGCAGCGCCAGGCGCTCGGCGCTGCGGCGGTTGTTGACGAAGACGATCGTCGAGCGGTGCTCGCGCACGAGCTTGACGATCTCCGGGTAGATCGCCGGCCAGATCGACTGGCGGGTGACGTCGCCGCGCTGAGCGTCGTCCAGCTCCGGTGTCGGGGTCTGCTCGGGCTCGACCATCGACTCGACCGGCACGTGGATCTTGAGGTCCAGCGGCTTGCGCACGCCGGCGTCGACGACGGTCACGCTGCGCCGCGGGCCCACCATGAAGCGCCCGACCTCTTCGAGGGGGTTCTGCGTGGCGCTCAAACCGATCCGCTGCGGATCGTGGTCGCTGAGCTCGGACAGGCGCTCGAGCGTGAGCGCCAGGTGGGCGCCGCGCTTCGTGCTCGCGACCGCGTGGATCTCGTCGACGATGATCGACTCGACGCCGCGCAGCATCTCGCGCGCCTGCGAGGTGAGGATGAGGTACAGCGACTCGGGGGTCGTGATGAGGATGTCCGGCGGCGTGCGGCGCATGGCGGCGCGCTCGCGCTGCGGCGTGTCGCCCGTGCGGATCGCGACCGACAGGTCCGCGCCGATCCCGCGCAGCGGGGCGCGCAGGTTGCGGTCGATGTCATAGGCGAGCGCCTTCAGCGGCGAGACGTAGACCAGGCGCGTGTGGGCCGCCGGCTCGCGGCTGAGGGTGTCGAGCGCCCAGAGGAAGGCGGCAAGCGTCTTGCCCGACCCGGTGGGGGCCGAGAGGAGGACGTGGTCGCCGGTGGCGATCGCCGGCCACGCCTTCGCCTGTGCGGGGGTCGGCGCCTCGAAGGCGCGCTCGAACCATTCGCGCACCGGCGCGGTGAAAGCTGACAGCGGCACTTTTCTCGAGGGTACCCGGCAGTGAGCGGGCGGCGGGTGCGGCTAGCCCGCCTCGGCCAGCGCGCGGGCCCGGGCGAAGACCGCGTCGAGCATCGGCTCGGTGAGCTTGCCGGTGAAGGTGTTCTGCTGGCTGGGGTGAAAGCAGCCGACGAGCGGGAGCCAGACGCCGTCGTCGAAGACGGCCTCGTGGCCGAAGCGCGGGCGCGGGCGCGGCGGCGGGTGGCCGAGCGCGGCGCGCAGGCGCAGCGCGGCATCCCAGGCGAAGGCGCCCAGGCAGACGACCGCGCGCAGCTGCGTGAGGTGGTCGAGCTCGGCCACCGTCCACGGCAGGCAGGTGTCGCGCTCGGCAGGCGTCGGTTTGTTGGCCGGCGGCGCGCAGCGCACGGCGGCGGCGATCCAGGCGCCGTGCAGTTGCAGGCCGTCGTCGAGGCTGACCGACGTCGGCTGGTTGGCGAAGCCGGTGCGGTGCAGGGCGGCGAACAGCCAGTCGCCCGAACGATCGCCGGTGAACACGCGGCCGGTGCGGTTGCCGCCGTGCGCGGCCGGCGCGAGGCCGAGGACGAGCACGCGCGCGGCCGGATCGCCGAAGCCCGGGACGGGGCGCCCCCAGTAGGTCTCGTGCGCGAAGGCCGCGCGCTTTTCGCGTGCGACCTGCTCGCGCCAGGCGACCAGCCGCGGGCACTTGCGGCAGGCGACGACCTCTGCTTCGAGGCATTCGAGCGGCGTGGTCACGCCCGGGCGAGCGCGCCCAGCATCAGCCGCGTGATGACCGGCTCGAGCGCGAGCACGTCCGGCGGCTCGCCGGTGCGCAGGCTGCGCGAGACGAGCTCGACGGAGGCGCCGATGATCGCGAAGGCGTCGTTGCGCGAGGCGAAGGTCTTGGCCCCGTAACGCGGCGCCGCGCGCAGGTTGTCGCGGTACAGCGAGTCGGCGAAGGCGTCGAGGATGGCATCGCGACGCGCGGCCGCCCGCGGGCCGGCGCCGATGATCTGCACGAGCAGCGTCTGCGCCGAGCTTTGGTACGTGGCCAGCGTCTGCAGGAACGCGCGCACCCCGGCCGCGACGCGCTCCTCGTAGGAGGCGTATTCCTCGGCATCCGACGCCTGGGCCATCGCCCGCATGACCTCGGTGGCCGCCTCGTCGAACAGCGCGATGATGCACTCCTCCTTGTTGGCGAAGTGCTCGTAGAAGGTGGCCTTCGACATGC
The DNA here is from genome assembly GCA_036555665.1 of Solirubrobacteraceae bacterium. GTDB lineage: Bacteria > Actinomycetota > Thermoleophilia > Solirubrobacterales > Solirubrobacteraceae > JAOPZW01. The sequence goes on from DATBKW010000113.1 coordinate 3,014, forward strand.
CCGCCTCGCGCGAGATCGCCTCGGCGCTGGCGTCGGCGTAGCCGACGCGCGCGAAGACGTCGGCCGCGGCCTCGAACAGCCTGCGGCGCTGCACGCTGAGGCGCACTTCCAGCGGGGGCGCGTGGCGGCCTCGGGGGACGGTGACGACGGGTCGCTCGGCGGCGGCCATGGCGTGAATGGTAGGTAGGCTCCCGGTCCCGATGCCCCGGTCGGCCCCGATCCTCGCTCTCGTCGCCGTTCTGGCCGTGGCCGGCTGCACCACGCAGGGCTCCTCGAACGACTCGTCGGGCAAGTTCACGGGCGACCAGCGCCTGGTCGCCAACACGGTCGAGGACTTCGAGTCGGCGGCCAGCAAGGGCGACCAGGACGAGATCTGCCGCGACCTGCTCGCAAAACCGCTCGTGGCACAGTTCGCCAAGCAGGGCGGCTCGTGCGAGCAGGCGGTGGACAGCACGCTGAAGGACACCGATTCCTTCGGTCTCACGGTCGAGTCCGTGGCCATCAACGGCAACCAGGCTGTCGCGCACGTAAAGGCCGACCGCGGCAAGAAGGACGTCGCTCGCACGCTCACGCTGGTCAAGGAAGGCAACGGCTGGCGGATCAGCGAGTTCGGGTCCGGCTGAGCGCCTTGGGGGCGGTCGACCGGGAGCGGATCGCGTCGATCCATCGCGACGAGCTCGCGCGTTTCGCCGAGGAGCATCCGCGGTCGCGCGCGCTGTTCGACGCGGCCCGCGCCTCGCTGGTGAGCGGCGTGCCGATGACGTGGATGGCCAAGTGGGTCGGCGGCTTTCCGCTCTACGCTGCGGCGGCCCACGGCGCGACCGTCGAGGACGTCGACGGCCATCGCTACGTCGACTTCTCGCTGGGCGACACCGGCGCGATGGCCGGGCATTCGCCGCCTGCCACGGTCGCGGCCGTCGAGCGCCGCCTGCGCGACGCCGGCGGCGCCACGCTGATGCTGCCGACCGAGGACGCGGCGGTGGGTCGGCGAGGAGCTCGGCCGGCGCTTCGGGGTGCCGCTCTGGAGCTTCGCGCTCACCGCAACCGACGCCAACCGCTGGGCGCTGCGGCTGTGCCGCGCGATCACGCGGCGCCCGTACGTGCTGGTCTTCAGCTACTGCTACCACGGCTCGGTCGACGAGACCTTCGTCACGCTCGACGACGGCGCGCGGCCGCGCTCGCGCGAGGGCAACGTCGGCCCCGCGGTCGACCCGACGGTCACGACGCGCGTGTGCGAGTTCAACGACGTCGAGGCGCTCGAGCGGCTGCTGGCCGACGAGCAGGTCGCGTGCGTCCTGGCCGAGCCGGCGCTGACCAACGTCGGCATCGTGCTGCCCGAACCCGGCTTCCATGACGCGCTGCGCGCGGCGTGCGATCGCACGGGGACGCTGCTGATCGCCGACGAGACGCACACGATCAGCGCCGGGCCGGGCGGCTGCACGCGCGCCTGGGGCCTGCGGCCCGACCTGGTCACCATCGGCAAGGCGATCGCGGGCGGGATCCCGATCGGCGCCTACGGCGTCAGCGCCGAAGTCGGCGCGCGGATCGACGCGCTCGACGACGCCGACCTCATCGACGTGGGCGGCGTCGGCGGGACGCTGGCCGGCAACCCGCTGTCGCTCGCCGCCGCTCGGGCCACACTGGGCGAGGTCCTGACCGACGCGGCCTTCGACGGCATGGTCGCGCTGTGCTCGCGCTTCGTCGCGGGCGTCCGCAAGGTGATCGCCGATGCCGGCGTCGACTGGTCGATCGTGCCGCTGGGCGCGCGGGCCGAGCTGGCGTTCGTGGCGGCGCCGCCGCGGACGGGTGGCGAGAGCGCGGCTCTGCACGACGCGGCGCTCGAGGAGATCTTGCACCTGTTTCTCCTCAATCGTGGCGTGATGCTGACGCCGTTTCACAACATGGCGTTGATGTCGCCGGTGACCACGGCGGCGGATGTCGACCGGCACACCGACGTGTTTGCGGAGCTGGTCTCCGCGCTGGCCGGCTAGCTTCGCTGCCGAGGGCAGTGAAGGAGGGTGGGGCCGGCTCACCCCAAAGCCCGCCCATACTGGCGCTCGTAGTAGGCCCGGTAGTCGCCCGACCGGATCGGCTCCCACCACCACGAGTTGTCGCGATACCACGCGACCGTGCGCTGCAGGCCGTCCGCAAAGCGCACCGAGGCCTCCCAGCCCAGCGCACGGACCTTCTCGGAGCCCAGCGAGTAGCGGCGATCGTGGCCGGGGCGGTCGGTGACGTACTCGATGAGCTCCTCGCCGGCGCCGGTGTACTCGAGGATGCGCTTGACGACCTCGATGTTCGGGCACTCGTCGGGGCCGCCGACGTTGTAGGCCTCGCCGGGCACGCCGTGCTCGAGGACATGGCCGATCCCGCGCGCGAAGTCCTCGACGTAGAGCCAGTTGCGCACGTTCATGCCGTCGCCGTACACCGGCAGCTTGTCGCCGTGCAGGGCGTTGAGGACCATCAGCGGGATCAGCTTCTCCGGGTACTGAAACGGCCCGTAGTTGTTCGAGCCGCGGCAGATCAGCGTCTCGACGCCGAATGTGTGGTGGTAGCTGGAGACGAGCAGATCGGCGCCGGCCTTGGTCGCGCTGTACGGGGAGGACGGCGCCAGCGGCGACTCCTCGGTGAACGAGCCCTCGGCGATCGAGCCGTAGACCTCGTCGGTGGACACCTGCAGGTAGCGCACGCGGTGGGCGCGCGCCGTCTCCAGGAGGACGTAGGTGCCGAGCGCGTGGGTCTTGACGAACGCGTCGGGCTCGGCGATCGAGCGATCGACGTGTGTCTCGGCGGCGAAGTTGACGACCGCGTCGACACCCTCCATCGCCTCGGCGACCGCGCGCGGGTCCTCGATCGCGCCGTGGATGAACTCGTGCTCGACGTCGTTGAGGTTCTCGCGGCGGCCGGCGTAGGTGAGCTTGTCGAGGACGACGACGTCGTCGCCGTGGTCGCGCACGCGGACGCGTACGAAGTTCGAGCCGATGAAGCCCGCGCCGCCACAGACCAGTAGTTTCATCCCGTCACGACCGCCTTGTCGGTGAGGTAGGCGGCGACGCCATCCTGCCACGGCGGCAGGATCGGCGTTGCCTCGCGCTCGGTCCCGAGCACGGAATACGCGGGCCGCGGAGCCGGGCGGGCGAAGCGCTCGGCGGTGGTCGGCAGCACGCGGCAGCGCAATCCGGCGCGCGAAAAGACCTCCACGGCGAGCTCGTACCACGAGCACGCCCCGGTGGCCGCGGCGTGGAAGATCCCGACGTCGCCGCGGCGCTCGGCCAGCTCGACGAGCGCCTCGGCGAGATGCCCGGTCCACGTCGGGCAGCCGACCTGATCGGTCACCACGCTCACCTCGTCGCGCTCGCCGGCGAGGGCGAGCATCGTGTCGACGAAGTTGCGCCCGCCGGCGCCGAACAGCCACGCGCTGCGCACGATCGCGTGCTCGCCGTCCGCGGCCGCCACCTCCTGTTCGCCGGCCAGCTTCGAACGCCCGTAGGCGCCCAGCGGGGCCACGGGATCGGACTCGACCCACGGCGTCGTCTTGCTGCCGTCGAAGACGTAATCGGTCGAGACGTGCACCACGCGAGCCCCGTTCTCGGCCGCCGCGCGCGCGACGTTGCCCGCGCCCGCGCCGTTGATCGCGGTCGCCGCCGCCTCGGCCGTCTCGGCGCCGTCGACGTCGGTCCACGCCGCGCAGTTGACGACCGCGCGCGGCTCGGCGGCCGCGATGACGCGGCGCACGTGGTCGGCATCGGTGACGTCGAGGTCGGCGCGCGGGAGCGCGATGACGTCGTGGCCGAGCCTGGTGGCGGCGGTTGCGACGGCCTGGCCGAGCATCCCGGCGCCGCCGGTGACCAGCAGGCGCATCAGAGAATCCCGATCTCCGAGTTGTCGCCCACCATGAACCGGTAGGCGCGCGGCTGGCGCTGGTCGCGCGCGATGTGCACGTTGCGCCCCAGCAGCGATGACTCCATCCGCCCGTCGAGATCGCGCACGGACGAGCCGGTGAGCAGGATCGAGTGCTCGACCTCGGCACGCTCGATCACGCAGTCCTCGCCGATCGCCGAGTACGGGCCGACGTAGGCGTCGACGAGGTGCGCGCCGGCGCCGATGATCGCCGGCCCGCGCACGGTCGAGCGCTCCAGGCGCGCGCCGGGCTCGATGACCACGCGCCCGTCGCACTGCGACTCGACCAGCTCGCCCTCCACGCGCGCGGCGATCGTGTCGAGGATCAGCCGGTTGGCCTCGAGCATGTCCTCGAGGCGGCCGGTGTCCTTCCACCAGCCCTTGACCACGTGCGGCTCGACCCGCCGGCCGCTGTCGACGAGGTGCTGGATCGCGTCGGTGATCTCGAGCTCGCCGCGCGGCGAGGGAGCGATCGCGCGCGCCGCGTCATGGATCATCGCGGTGAACATGTAGACGCCGACGAGCGCCAGGTTGGTGCGCGGCTCGGGCGGCTTCTCGGCGAGCGCCACCACGCGGTCGCCGTCGAGCTCGGCGACGCCGTAGTGCTCGGGATCGGGGACCGGCGTGAGCAGGATGAGCGCGTCGGGCTGGTTGCTGCGAAACGCGTCGACGAGGTCGTCGATGCCGCCCTGCAGCAGGTTGTCGCCGAGGTACATGACGAACGGATCGCTGCCCAGGAACGGCTCGGCGGTCAGGACGGCATGGGCGAGGCCGGCGGGCTCGTCCTGGACGATGTAGGTGATCCGAACGCCGAAGCGCGAGCCGTCGCCGGTGGCCGCGCGGATCTCGTCGCCGGTCTCGGGCGCGATGATGATCCCGACCTCTTCGATGCCGGCCTGGGCCATCGCCTCGATTCCGTAGAAGAGGACGGGGCGGTTGGCGACCGGCACGAGCTGCTTGGCGCTCGTGTGCGTGATGGGACGCAGGCGCGTGCCGCGCCCGCCGGAGAGGATCAGGCCCTTCAGCGCCGCCATCAGTAGACCCCGGCGAGCTTGCGGTGATCCCACGTCACGCGCGAGCGCTCGACGAACTCGAGACCGACGCGCTTGGGCGCCTGATTGCTGACCATCTCGCGCACCTCGTCGCCCAGCTCGGCGCCGGTGTAGCGCGCGAAGATCTCCATGCCGAGCGCCGCGACATCATCGGTCTCGCGGTGGAGCGTCACCTCGCACTCGAACATCACGCCGCGCAGCTGGTCGTAGTCCGTGCCGGTCTCGACCTGCGTCGTCGCGCGCGGGTCGCGCTCGAGGTTGCGTGTCTTCTGGGACTTCGCGTAGGTCCACGACCACAGGCGGCCGTCGCGCACGACGTACCACAGCGGCATCAGGTGCGGCCATCCGTCGCGCCCGTTGGTGGCGCAGATCACCGTACGCTGCTCGTCGAGGAAGGCGTCGACCTCATCGTCGGTCATCCGGATCTGGTCGCGGCGGCTCATGGCGGGAACCGTATATGGGGAGGTGCCGCTAGGCGCGGGCGGCGACGCGCACGCGGCGCACCGCCTTGCGCACGGCGTTGCGCGCGGCGGCGGGCGCGAGGACAGCCGCGTCGCCGGCCTCCTTGAGCACCTCGCGCACCAGCCAGTCCTCGCCGGCGTAGCTGAGCTCGACGACGACCGCGCCGTCGGCCAGCTCCTGGACCACCGTGCGCTCCTCGCGCGCCCAGCGCGCGCGCTCGGGCGAGATCCACACGCGGGCGGTGCGCGAGGCGGCGACCTCGCCGGTGCGCGGCCAGCCCTCGACGTCGGCGGCCGGATCGACCTCGGGGCGCGGGGAGAACGACTTGCGCAGGACCTCGGCGCTCTTGATGCGGTCCAGGCGGAAGTGGCGGACCGCGTCCTTCTCCGGGTCGAAGGAGGCCACGTACCAGCCCTCGCGGCCGTTGATCAGCGCGTAGGGCTCGATCGTGCGCTCGGAGAACTCGTCCTCGTTGGCCTTGTAGTACTCCAGGCGCAGCAGCCGGTGCGACGCGATGGCCTCGGACACCACGCGCGCGACCTCGGAGTCGTCGGCGCCCGCCGCCGCGATCTGCAGACCCTGCTCCATCGGGTCGGCCCCCAGCGCGGCGACGATCTTCTCGCGGGCGCTGGTCAGCGCGCCCTCCGGCAGGTGCTCGCCGATGAGATCGATCGCCGCGACCAGCGCCTTGGCCTCGACCGGCAGCAGCCGCGCCGGCCGCGCGAAGTTGTCCGAGTAGGGCTCGGGGTCGACCTCGATCCAGCCGTCGTCGCCGACCTCGGCGTAGAGGACGTACGAGCCGCCGCCGAAGTTGACGACGTTGAGGACGTTGACGTCCTCGCGCAGCTCGCCGCCGGTGATCTGCAGGCGCTCGCAGACCTCCGCCTCGCGCAGGCGCTCGCCGGCGCGCCCGGCCTCGATCAGGATCGAGGCGAGCGTGACCAGGCGCGCGAAGCGCTCGGGCCGGATCGCCGCGTCGCGGCGGCCGTTGCCGTCGGGCGCGCCGTCGTCGTCCTCGACGCGTGCGCTCGGGGCGACCGCCGGCGCGAGCTGGGGCTCGTGCTCGTGCAGCTCGGCCAGCAGCGCGACGCGCTCGGCCACCTCGTCGACCAGCTCGGCCGGGCCCTCGACGCGCACGTGCTCGCCCAGGCGCAGCACCCACGAGGCGAGCTGGCGGGCGTTGGAGTAGGCGGTCGTGAAGAGCACGCCGTCGTCGGCGGGGGCGATCTCGCCGAAGTGGCCGTAGTTGCGCTCGACCTGCCACGCGATGCGCTCGGACACCCAGATCTCGGCGGTGGCGATCGGATCGCCGTACTGCCACTCGGCGCGGTTGGCGTACTCGCGCGGGTCGAAGTCCGAGGGGCGCTTGAAGTCGTGCTCGGCCTTGGTTGCGTAGGCGACCTTGCCGCGGATGCGCGACAGGCGGAACACGCGCAGCGCGCCGCGCTCGTGCGAGCGGCCGAGCAGATAGAACTGGCCACCGCGGAAGAGCAGGTGGTAGGGGTCGACCTTGCGCGCGCCGAGCTCGTCGCGCTCCATCGTGTAGTAGTCGAAGGTGATCGTCTTCTGGCGGAAGATCGCCGTCTCGATCTTGGCCAGGCGCTGGGAGAGCTCGTGGCCGCCGGCGCTGCCGGTGATGCCGAGCGCCAGCGACCCCTGGTCGGGCGAGCGCAGCGGCGACGGGCGACCCCACGAGATCTGCTGGAGCGCAAGCCGCAGCGGCTCGGCGTAGGCGAACTCGCCGTCGAGCAGGTTCAGCGCGAACTGCAGCGAGGCGAGCTCCTCGTCGGTGAACGCGATCGCGGGGAGGTGGAAGTTCTCCGGGCGCAGCGAGTAGTTCTCCTGCTCGGCGACGCCGTCGAGGGGCTTGTCGACGGTGAGGTGGATGCCCAGCGACTCGAGCTCGGCGCGGTCGGCGTAGAAGCGCCGCGCGAAGGCGTCCTCGTTCATGCCGCTGTAACCCTCGACATCGCGGCGGATCTCCAGCGCGGTGACCGGCCGGCGCTCGGCCATCAGGTAGGAGATCAGCGAAAGCTGGCGGATGAGCTTCTCGGTGTCCTTCGCCATCGGTGGCTCCCACGATAGATGTGCTTCGCCTGCGGCCGTTGCATCAGGCAGACATTCGCCGCTTTTTGCGGTGTTTCATCACGCGCCTGGGGGCGCTTGTAGTCTGCGCATAGGCCAGATGACGAAGCTCGTGATCGTCGACGACCACGAGGCCCTGCGCGAGGGGCTCGTCGCGCTGCTGGAAGCTCACGGGCTCGAGGTCGTCGGGACGGCGGGCAACGTCGCGTCGGGGATGGACGTCGTCGACCACGGCGATCCCGACGTCGCGATCGTCGACATCCGCCTGCCGGACGGGAGCGGCATCGAGCTCACGCGCGACCTCCTGGCCCGCCACCCCGGGCTCGGCGTCGTGCTCTATACCGGCGACTCGGACGCCGAGCTGCTCTATAGCGGCCTTGACTCCGGTGCGCGCGGCTACGCGCTGAAGGCCGGTTCGATGCAGGAGCTCGTAGTCGCCATCGAGCGCATCGCGGCGGGTGGCTCCTACGTCGATCCGCGCCTGGACCGCATCCTGCTCTCGCCTCGGGCCACCGCGCAGGTGCCGCAGCTGTCGCCGCGCGAGCGCGAGATCATGCACTTGATGGCCGAAGGCGGGACCGCGGAGGCGATCGGCACCGCGCTGGGCGTCTCGGTCGAGACCGTGCGCACCCATGTGCGCAACGTCATCCGCAAGCTGCAGGCGCGCAACCGCGTGCACGCCATCGCACTGGCGCTCGAGCGCGGCGAGATCGCGCTCGACGCCCCGCCGCGGGGAGGCTGACCGTGGCCGACGACGCGCTGCGCGCGCTCGTCCACGACCTGCGCGCGCCGCTGACCGTCGTCGAGGGCTTCAGCGACCTGCTGGCGCGCCGGGCGGGCGAGCTGGCCGCCACCGAGCGCGACGAGTACCTGGGGCGGATCGCCGCGGCGGCGCGCGAGATGCGCGAGCTGCTCGATCGGGCCGGCGCATAGTGGGTCTTCCCGCAACGTTCGACCGGTAACGACAGCCGTCGATCCCCGACCGGCGGCGTCCTCGAACCTCGAAATGCCTCCGGTATTCCTTCGGTTCTGCGTCCTTGCCGGATCGGCGCCGCCGGCCGCCGTTACCGGTCAAACGTTACGAGAAGGCCCACTAAGCGCTTGCGGCCTGGCCCTTGGCGCGGATGCGCTGGTGGCCGTCGACGGCGGCGGCGGTGACCCGCAAGACGCCCTTCGAGCCTCTCGCGATCACCCGCACGGCCGGCAGGCGGACGCCGCGCCGACGGGTGCGCACACGCTTGGACAGCGCGCAGCGCAGCGCGCCGCGCCTGGGGCCGGCGCACAGCCGCAGGCGCCACGTGCCGGCCGGGAGCGCGACGCGGGTCGCCGCCGTCCGGACCTCGCGGCCACCGGAGCCGGCGGTGACCCTCGCGGAGAGCGTCCCGGCGGTGTGGTGCGCGCGGTCGCGCAGGTGAATGCGGAGCGTGAGCTTCCGGGCGGCCTTGGCCTTCGGCGCGGCCGCCGAAGGCGGCACCGGGGCGGGCGCGGAGGGCGCGGCGCGGCCGGCGACCGGCGCGGTCGGCGCCGAGGCCGCGATCGCGGCGCCGTCGGCATTGGTCGCGGTGACCGTGACCCGCAGGGATGCGCCCGCATCCACGTCGGCCGGTATGTACAGCGCCGAGGTCGCGCCGGAGATGTTGACCCAGCCCGAGCCGTTGTTGCGCTGCCAGCGCCGCGCGTAGCTCACGGGGCTGTTCAACCAGTTGCCGACATTGACCGCGAGCTGCGCTCCGATCGCGGACGAGCCGGCCAGTGTGGGGAGCGACGTGTTCACCGGCGGGGCGGGGACCACCCCGTCGCCGCAGGCCATCCCGAGCTGCCCGCACGCGCCCATGAAATCGCTGCGATAGACGTTCCAGTGGGTGTCGAGGTAGCTCCCGGGATCCGGCGCGGGGTTGAAGTAATCGTCGTGGCCGCAGTCGTAGGTCTGCGGGATGACGCCGCTGGGCGCCTTCGCGCACGCGCTCGACGTGTAGCCGACCGCCTCCGGGCTCCCGTCGTCGTAACACATGACGTCTTCACCGTCGGTGCAGTGCCAACCCGAGGTGTGATGTGGCGCGCCCTGCTGCACGGCGCCGAGGTTGTGGGTGATCTCATGGAGCATCACCGTCGGCTGCCACCACGTCGACGGGTCCGGCAGCGTCGTCCTGTTCGTCCACATGATCGACGTCAACCCGCCGGCGTTGCTCTGGTTGGCGTCGCCGGCGCTCTCGTCGCGCACGATCTCGGCGATGCCCCACACGGCGTCGTCGGTGAGCTTGTCGGCGAGGACGAACACGTCGCGTGGGCCCGGCGCGGGACCGATCGCGGCGGCGACATCGTCGGCCACGCGATCGAAGGAGTCGAGGTAGTAGTCGCGCGTGCGCGGCAGCGGCACCACCTCGACGTCGACGTACTGCGGCCCGCACTCGGTGCCCATGTCGAACCGCAGCGCGCGGGTACCGCCCGACTGGCCGGCGAGATACTGCTCGATGCTGGAGACGTCGGCCTGCAGTGCATCGCTCCACTGCGCCGAGCGGTCCGCTTCGCCGCGGGCGTACGCGTAGACGACCTTGATCTGGCGCAGCGCCGCCGGGAAGGCGGCGAACTCGGTGTCGTCGGTCGTCAGCCGCGCGCCGCACCATGCGGAGGGCATGTACTGCGCCAGGTTGGGCGCCGCCATGCTTGTCATGTGCGCGACGGCCAGCGTGCGCGTGATGTCGGCGCCCCTGAGGTCGGCCGGCGTGTCGCGGTGATCCGGCGCGTCGTCCCCATGCGCGCTGGCCGCGGGCGCGAGGGCCAGCGCGAGCAGCAGGGCGAGGAGGGACGGCCGTGCGAAGCGCATGACGCTTCTGTCGTCGGCGTGCGCCGCGCTCTTCTGCAGAGCCCCATGGACGCATGGCGGAGCGCCCGGCCTCCACCCCGGCCCAAGGGTGTCCGGTCCCGGCGGGACACGGGGGGAGGCGGGCTACCGGGTCATCGGCGCTGCCGGACGCCGCTTGATCGTGTCTGGACGAACTCCTGGACGGCGCGCCCGCCGGTCAGGCGGCGCGCCGCTCTGGCTCGGCGGACACGGGGCCGAAGTACGCGGCGGCGCCGACCCCGCGATCGAACGGCGCCCAGGCCGCGCCCTGCGGCAGCTCCTTCTCCAGGCGATCGAACGAGCCGAGCTTGCCGCCCAGGTTGTCGATCATGTGCACGAGCCATGCCTCGCGCGTGCACGGGACCACGGGGCTGCCGTGCTCGAGCGCGCCGTGGTGGCTGAGGATGATGTGCAGCACCGCTTGCGCGGTGTCGGGTGGGAAGCCCGGTAGCTCCTCGATCGCGCGGCGGACGCGGTAGTAGCCCAATGGGATCTCGCCCTGCAGGCGCCCGGCATCGGTGAGGTCGATCGCGGCCGGATCGGCCGTGTAGGCCTCGAGCTTGCCGATGTCGTGCAGCAGGGCGCCGGTCACCGCGGCGTCGCGGTCGAGGCCCGGGAACGTCCCCGACAGCAGGGCGACTCCCTGCGCGACGGTGAGCGAATGCTCGAGCAGCCCGTGCACGTAGGCCTGGTGGTAGAGCTTGGCCGCCGGGGCGCGCCGGTAGCGCTCCCACGTCTCGCTGTGCGGGCCGAGCAGCCGATCGAGCAGCGCGCGCAGGTGCGGATCCTGCACCGTGGCGACAAGGTTGCGCAGATCGGCCTCCATCGTGTCGGCCGAGTGCGGCGGGCCGTCGAGCAGGTCGGCCATCGCGTACGAGCCCGGCGCAGCCTCGCCCAGCGAGTGCAGCGCCAGCTGCGCGCCCCAGCGCGGATGGACCTCGTAGCGGCCGCGGACGTGCAGCGGGCTCCCGGCCCGGCAGAGGTCGCGCACGGCGGCGATGTCGTCTCGCACGATCGCCGTGAGCCGCCCCGTACGGTCGCCCAGCGAGAGCTTCAGGAACTGGCCGCCGTCGCGCTTCGTGCGCACCTCGACCGCACGGACGAGGAGGACCTGGTCCACTTCCTGGCCGTTGGTGAGGTCGCGTACGAGCACGCCGACAACCGTAGGGAGCCGCACGGACGGCAGACTGTTACGCATGACCGCTCCAACCGTCATCGTCACCGGCGGCACCGGGGGCCTCGGCAGCGCCGTCACGCGCGCGTTCCTGCGCGACGGCTGGCAGGTCGTGGTGCCATGGATCGCCGAGCGCGAGCTCGAGCGCGTGGAGGAGCACGAGCGCCTGACCCTCGTGCGCGCCGACCTCTTCGACCCCGGCGACGTGGCCGGCGTCGCCGAAGCGGCGGGCCCGGCGCTGCGCGCGCTGGTCAGCCTCGTCGGCGGCTTCGCCGAGCACGGCCGCATCCACGAGACGCCGATCGAGACCTTCGAGGAGCAGTTCCGGCTCAACCTCCGCCCCGCCTATCTGTGCGCGGCTGCCGCGGTGCCCGCCATGCTCGAGTCCGGCGGCGGCGCGATCGTCTGCGTGTCCTCGCGCGCGGCGCTGCGCCCGTTCCCCGGCGCCGCCGGCTACATCGTCTCGAAGGCCGCCGTGCTCGCGCTCGTCGATGCGCTCGACGCCGAATACCGCAAGGACGGCATCCGCGTCAACGCGATCCTTCCGAGCGTGATCGATACGCCGGCCAACCGCGCGTCGATGCCCGACGCCGACTTCGACACCTGGGTCACGCCCGACGAGATCGCCCGCGTCATCGCCTTCCTGTGCTCCGACGATGCGTCGGCGACGAGCGGCGCGCACGTACCCGTCTATGGTCAAGCGTGATGCAACTTCATGACGGTCCGGCTCGCAAGTGGTGGACGCTCGCGGCGGTGTGCGTCGCGACGTTCATGCTGCTCATCGACATCACCATCGTCAACGTCGCGCTGCCCGACATCCGCAGCGCGCTGGGCTCGTCGTTCAGCGACCTGCAATGGGTCATCGACGCGTACGCGCTCACGCTCGCGGCGTTCCTGCTGACCTGGGGCTCGACGTCCGACCGCCTCGGCCGCCGGCTGATCTTCGTGGTCGGCCTGGTCATCTTCGTCTGCGCCTCGCTGGCGTGCGCCCTGGCGACCAGCCCGCTGTTCCTCAACCTTGCGCGCGCGGTGCAGGGCGTCGGCGCGGCAGCGATGTTCGCCACCTCGTTGGCGCTGCTGGCCTCGGCCTTCCACGGCCGCGAGCGCGGCACAGCGGTCGGGATCTGGGGCGCCACGATCGGCGCGGCCGTGGCCATCGGGCCGCTCGTCGGCGGCCTGCTGACCGAGAGCGTCGGCTGGGAGTCGATCTTCTACATCAACGTCCCGATCGGGCTCGGCGCGATCTACATCGCGCTCACGCGCGTGGCCGAGTCAAAGGACCCGGACGCGGGACCGACGGACTGGGCCGGCCTGGTGACCTTCTCGGGCGGGCTGTTCCTGCTCATCTTCGCCCTCGTGCGCGGCAACCCGGAGGGCTGGGGCAGCCCGCTGATCGTGTCCTTCCTCGTCGGCGCGGCCGTGCTGCTCGCGGCCTTCATCGTCGTCGAGGCGCGCGTCGCGCACCCGATGTTCGATCTCGCGCTGTTCCGCGTGCCGACGTTCGGCGGCGCGTCGATCGCCGCGTTCGCGCTGTCGGCGTCGCTGTTCTCGATGTTCCTGTATCTCACGCTCTACATCCAGAACTCGCTGGGGTACTCGCCGCTGGAGGCGGGGCTGCGCTTCCTGCCGCTCTCGCTGCTGTCGTTCTTCGTGGCGCCCCTGGCCGGTCGCCTGTCGGCGCGGGTCCCGATCCGCGCGCTCATCGGGGGCGGGATGCTGCTCGTCACGGTCTCGCTGCTGCTGATGCGCGGCCTGAACGCGTCGTCGGACTGGACGGCGCTGCTGGCCGGCTTCTGCCTGGCGGGCATCGGCACCGCGTTCGTCAACCCCTCCCTGGCCTCGACCGCAGTGAGCGTGGTGCCGCCGCAGCGCGCCGGGATGGGCTCGGGGATCAACTCGACCTTCCGCCAGATCGGCATCGCCACCGGCACCGCCGGTCTGGGCGCCCTCTTCCAGGGATTGCTGGCCGATCGCGCGACCGGCCGCCTGGCGCATGTGCCCGCGGAGGTGCTGGCGCAGGGGCGCCCCGAGGTGGCCGGCCCGGGCGGCCGCGAGGCCTACCTGACGCTCTTCACCGGAGCGCTCAACGACCTCTTCCTCATCGCCGCGATCATCGCCTTCGCCGGTGCGGTGCTGTCGTTCGCGCTCATCCGCGGCCGCGATTTCATCGCCTCCGGACCGGCCGTGGAGGAGGAGTCGGAGCCCGAGGCCGAGGCTGCCGCCGCCTGACGCCCCGCAATCGCGACTGCGTGCCGCCGCCCGACGTCCCGCTACCCTGATGCGTCCGATGAGGCGCCTGCTCGCTTTTGCCCTGCTCTTCGTGCTCGTTTACGCCGCGCCGTCCGGTGCGCAGCTCACGCACATCCGTCCTGGGGTCAGCGCCGGCGGCGTCGACCTCTCGGGCCTGACCGTTCCCGACGCGACGGCCAAGCTCAACGCGGAGCTGGCGCCGCGGCTGGCTCCGGACCTGCTGATCGGCGTGGCGGGCAAGCCATGGACGATCAAGATGGCCGACGCCAAGCTCAAGTTCGATGCCGAGCGGACGGCCAAGCGGGCTCTGTACGCGAAGGCCGGCGTCACCCAGGTCGCGCCGGCGATCAGCCACTCGCGGCTGGCCGTCAAGGCATTCGTCGAGAACATCGCCAAGCAGGTCGGCAAGCCCGCGCGCGACGCGCGCATCAAGATCACGCTGCGCCATATCTACCGCCAGCGCTCGCGGCCCGGCCGCGGTCTTGACGTCGACGCCGCGCGCAAGGCGATCGACGCCGCGATCGACGATCCCGCGGCGCCGCGCGTGCTCCACCAGCGCCTGACGCGCGTGCGCGCGAAGGTCAACGCCAACGACCTCGCCCGCGTCTACAACACGGTCATCACGATCGACAAGGAGCACTTCACCCTGCGGCTGTTCAAGGGGCTGAAGTTCCGCAAGAGCTACGGGGTCGCCGTCGGCCAGCCGGCCTACCCGACGCCCAGCGGCCGCTTCGCGATCCAGGACAAGCAGGTCAATCCGGTGTGGTCGGTCCCCAATTCGCCCTGGGCCGGCGAGCTCCAGGGCACGACGGTCGAGGGCGGCAGCGCCGCCAACCCGCTGAAGGCGCGCTGGATGGGCATTGCCAATGGCGTGGGCATCCACGGCACCGGCGAGGACTGGTCGATCGGCACGCGCGCGTCGCACGGCTGCATCCGCATGCACGTGCCCGACGTCATCGACCTGTTCAACCGGGTCTCGGTCGGGACGCCGGTGCTGATCCAGTAACGGAGCCCCGACCTAAGCCGGCGCCTTGCTCGTGGCCGGCACCCACGCCCGCGCCGTGCTGAGCGCTCGGCGCGGCGACAGGGTGCCGCATTCGTGCGCGAGGATGCCGGTCGCCACGACCAGGCCGGCCATCGCGAGGATCGCCCCGACGCCGAAGGTGAAGGCCGTGATCGCCGCGATGTCGACCGTGTGGCCCGTGACCTCGACGAAGCCGTAGGACAGCATCGCCAGGCGCAGGCCGGCGCTCGCCGGTCCGAGCGGGAGGATGCGCCCGCCGCCCTGCGCGGCCATGACGAGCACGACCGTCGCGGGCGTCACCGGGAGGGCGAAGGCCGCCATGAACGCCGCCATCGAGCCCAGGCGGATGACTCGCGCCAGCGCCTGCCAGCTCGCCACCCCGGTGAGGAACCGCGCGGGCGACCCGAGGATCGCGACGCCTTGACGCACCGGCTCGCGCAGCTTGCGCACGAGCCACCAGCCGACGATGCCGACGATCAGAGCGCCAAGCGCGGCAGGCAGCGGATGCTTGACGACGAGTGACACGTCGAGCGCCGGCAGCTCGCCGCCCGCGGTGGGCACCGGCAGGAAGCCGTTGGCCAGCGCCCAGATGACCAGGCACGACCCGAAGGCCGTCTCGAACAGGGTCTCGGGGATGAAGGTCGCAACCAGCGTCGAATAGCGCGCGCCCTCGATGCGCCGGCGCACCATCGCGAGCTTGACCACGTCGCCGCCGCGCGCGGGCACGAAGGCGTTGATCCCCGCCCCGGCGAGATACGCGCGCGTGACGTGATGCGGTCGCAGACCGTGAGCGTCGGGATAGGCGGCGCGCAGGATGTTGAACCACGCGCGGGTGCGGACGACCTGCGCGAGCAGGTACAGCACGACCCCCATCGTCAGCCAGCGCACGTCGACCTCCGCGGTCCGGTCGGCGATCAGGCCGACCGCGTGGACCGCGGTGCGGACGACAGCATCCAGCTTGTCCTGCATCCTTGCGCCGACCGTACTCCACCCGCGCCGTGCGTGAGCCGATATCTGGACGATCGGACGGGACAGGGCCGTGAGTAGGATCGAGCGGATGCAGAACGCGCCCGCCCTGACCTCGCTGTCGCACGGTGCGGGCTGCGGCTGCAAGCTGCCCGCCGCCGCGCTGCTGCCGATCGTGCGCGACCTGCCCGCGGCCACGGCGCCCGAGCTGCTGGTCGGCTCGGCCACCGCCGACGACGCCGCCGTGTGGCGCATCTCCGACGAGCTCGCCCTCGTGCAGACGGTCGATTTCTTCACCCCGGTCGTCGACGACCCCTACGACTTCGGGCGCATCGCCGCGGCCAACGCCCTCTCCGACGTCTACGCGATGGGCGGCCGCCCGCTCACCGCGCTGAACCTCGTCGCCTGGCCGCTGGAGCGCCTCGGCCCCGACGCGCTCGCCGATGTCCTGCGCGGCGGCCTCGACGTCGTGCGCGCGGCCGGTGCCGAGGTTGTCGGCGGCCACTCGATCGACGACCCCGAGCCCAAATACGGGCTCGCCGTCACCGGCGCGGTGCATCCCGATCGCGTCCTCTCCAACGCCGGCGGCCGCGCCGGCGACGTGCTCGTGCTGACCAAGCCGCTCGGCGGCGGTGCGGTGGTCACCGCGCGCAAGCGCGGCGCGGCCGGCGACGACCTGCTCGCGCGCGCGGTCGAGGTCATGACGACCCTCAACGCCGACGCCGCGGCGGCCGCCGTCGCGGCAGGCGCCTCGGCGATGACCGACGTCACCGGTTTCGGCTTGCTCGGCCACCTGCACGCGCTCGCACGTGAGAGCGGCCTCGCGGCCGAGGTCGACGCGGCGGCCGTCCCGGCGATCGAAGGCGTCGAGGGGCTGCTGGCCGGCGACGGCGCCGTGTCAGGCGGCAGCCGGGCCAACCGCGAGTACGCGGCCGGCTTCGCCTCGCTCGTCGCCGGGGTCGAGCCGTGGCGCGAGCGCCTGGTCTGCGATGCGACGACCTCGGGCGGCCTGCTCGTCGCGATCGACCCCGCGCGCGCGGGGGAGCTGCCGGGCGCGATCGTCGGGCGCCTGGTCGCCGGGACGCCCGGCGCGATCGCGGTGGCTTAGCATCGCGCTCGGAGCGGCCCGGGGCCGGTGCCCCGACCGGCCTTCAAAGCCGGGGGGGCCGTGCTACCACGGCTGGAAGGTTCGACTCCTTCGCCGCTCCGTGTGTGGGCGCGCGCGCGGGCGCGCGGGTGCGCCGCGCTGTGCCGCTCAGGCGCCGCAGGCCCGCGCGACCTGCGCGCGGCCGCGGTGCAGGCGGCTGGCCAAAGTCCCCTCGGCGATCCCGAGCATGGCGGCCGCGTCGGTCGACTTGTAGCCGTGCACGTCGACGAGCACGACCGTGGAGCGGAACGGCTCGGCCAGCGTGGCGACGGCATCCATGACCTCGCCGGCGCGCATGGCGCTCATCGGCCGGTCCTCGGCGTGGCGGTCGACCGCCTCGAAGTCCTCGGGCAGCGCGCTGGTGCGCACGCGGCTGCACAGCGCGCGCAGGCGGCTGTGGTGCGTGTTGCGCATCGCCTGCATGAGGTAGCCGGCCTCGCTGCCGTTGACCATCCGCGGGCGGCGCAGGATGCGCTCGAGCGTGTCCTGGACGAGGTCCTCGGCGTCGCCGTCGCGGCCGGACAGGTGGCGGGCGAAGCGCAGCAGGCGATCCATGTGCAGCGTGAGGCGGTCGGGATCGAGTGGACGGGCAACGGCGAGGGTCGACATGGCGACGATGGTGCGCCATGCCGATGTCCTTCGCACCGGGGTCAGACCCCTGACATTTCGCCAGTCCGATACCAGGGTGCGGCTGCCCGCACCACGGCTTCCCGGGTGCCCGCACCGGCGAGGTCGGATAGGCCGCACCCCGCGGCCTCTACACGCGCGCGACAATCGGCACAAAGAGGCCCGGGGTCCACCGTTGCCGGGGGCTCGAGATACGACAAGGGACCCGCGCTGCTCTCGCCAACTCAGATATTCCAGCCACCCGCGGTCGCGGAACTGCTCGAACGCGACGGGGAGCTCGCGCGCATCGACGCGGCGATCGCGGGCGCCCGCCGGGGCACCGGCGCCACCGTGATCGTCGAGGGGCCCGCGGGGATCGGGAAGTCCGCGATCCTGTCCGCCGCCCGCGCCGCGGCCGACGACGACGCCGCGACCCGCGTGCTGCGCGCTCGCGGAGCCGAGCTCGAGCGCGACTTCGCCTTCGGCGTCGTGCGCCAGCTCTTCGAGCCCGCCCTGCGCGAGGCGAGTCAGGCCGAGCGAGCCGAGCTGCTCCAGGGGCCGGCGGGCCTCGCTGCGCGCGTGCTCGGGCTCCCGGGCGCGCCGACCGAGGGCGAGGGGCCGCCCGCGGCTCCCGACGCCTCGTTCACCGTGCTGCACGGCCTCTACTGGCTGTGCGCGAACCTCGCCGCCGACGGAGCGCTCGTCCTCGCCGTCGACGACGCGCACTGGGCCGACACCTCCTCGCTGCGCTTCCTCGCCTTTCTGCTCGCGCGGCTGGAGGAGCTGCCGGTCGCGCTCGTCATCGCCACCCGCCCCGAGGTCGAGGGCGAAGGCGCGCACATGCTCGCCCTCCTCGCCGCCGACGCCGACGCCGACGTCCTGCGCCCCGCGCCGTTGACCCACACGGCGGTCGCATGGCTGGTCGAGTCGGGCCTCGGCGCCCGGCCCGACCGGGCGTTCGTCGAGGCCTGCCACCGCGCCACCGGCGGGTCGCCGTTCCTTGTCCGCGAGCTGATCGAGGCGCTGCGCCTCGAGGGCGTCGCGCCCCGCGGTCACGCGGCGGCTCACGTCGAGCGGGCCGGCGCGCGCGGCGCGCGGCGCTGGATCCTGCTGCGGATGGGCCGCCTGTCGGCGCCCGCCGCGCGCCTCGCGCGGGCGCTGGCCGTCCTGGAGAGTGCGGAGCTCGCCACCGCCGCGGCGCTCGCCGGCCTGGAGCCCGACGCCGCGTCCGCGGCGGCCGACGCGCTGGTCGCCGCCGGCATCCTCGAACCCGGCAGCCCGCTGCGCTTCGTGCACCCGCTCGTGCGCGCCGGAATCTACGACGAGCTGGCCGGCGCCGACCGCTCGCTCGCGCACCGCCGCGCGGCCGAGCTGCTCGACGGCAACCCGATCGACGAGGAGCGCGTGGCCGAGCACCTGCTCGCCACCCAGCCCGCGGGCGATCCGTGGATCGCCCGGCGCCTGGTGGAGGCGGCGCGCACCGCCGCCCGCCGCGGCGCACCGGAGTCGGCCGCGGTGCTCCTGCGCCGCGCCCTCGCCGAGCCCGCTCCTGCCGCCGAGCGCGCGCAGGTCCTGCTCGAGCTCGGCATCGCCGAGGTGACCGCCGGGCAGCCCGTGGGCGAGGAGCACCTCGAGGAGGCGCTCGCCCAGGCGGGCGACGACGACGGCGTGCGCGTCGGGGCGACGCTCGTGCTCGCCCATGTCCTCGGGCGCGACGAGCGCTCGTCGCGCGCGGTCGAGATCGTGGATCGCACCGCCGCCACGCTCCGTGGCCGCGACGAGCGCATCTGCGAGCACCTCGAGGCACTGTCGCTGGCCGCCGGGATGCTCGACGCCGGCACGGCGCCCGCGCTCGCGGACCGCCTCGACGCGATGCGCCTGCGCGCCGACGACGCCGACGCGCCGCGCGAGGTGCTTGCCGTGGCCGCCCTGCGCGCGGTCGAGACCAACGAGCCCGCCGAGGTCGGCATCGAGCTCGCCCGCCGCGCCTTTGCCGCCGGGCCACGGGCCGTGCCCGCGCCGACCGACCTGCCGTGGTTCGTGCAGGCGGCGATCGCACTGGTGTGGGCCGACGCGCTCGACGAGGCGCAGGACCGGCTCGATGCGGGCGTCGCCGAGGCGCGCGCCACGGGCGACTGCGCGCTCTTCGCCTCGAGCATGGCCTGGCGCGCGTGGCTGCTGCTGCGCCGCGGCGACCTGCAGGGCGCGGCCGGCGACGCGCGCACGGTGCTCGACGCGGCCGACCTCCCCGCGCCGCAGCTCTATCGCACGGTGGCGACCGCGATCCTCGTCAACGCCAATCTGGATCGCGGCGACGTCGCCGCGGCCGAGGCGGCACTGGGGCGCTTCGCCGAGGGCGAGCCCGCCCGCACGCAGAGCAGCGCGACGCTCCTGCTCGCCCGCGGGCGCATCCACGTTGCCCGCCGCCGTCTGGAGGCCGGGCTGGCGGACATGCTCGAGGCGTCGCGGGTCGCGCTCGGCACGGGCGCCGTCGCGCCCGGCTACCTGCAGTGGCGCTCGGAGGCGGCGCAGGTCCACGCCGCGCTCGGCGACCGCGACGCCGCGGTGGCGCTGGTCCGCGAGGAGCTGGCGCTCGCTCGCGCCTTCGGCGCCCAGCGCACGCTGGGCGTCGCGCTGCGCAGCGCCGGCGTGGTCATCGGCGGCCGCGAGGGCGAGGACCTGCTGCACGAGGCGGTCGCGACGCTCGATCGTTCCGGCGTCGCCCTCGAGCGCGCCCGCGCGCTCGTCGAGCTCGGCGCGCTGCTGCGCAGGGCCAACCGCCGCAAGGAGGCGCGCGATCTGCTGCGCGAGGGCCTCGACATCGCCCATCACGCCGGCGCGCGCCCCGTCGCCGATCACGCCGCGACCGAGCTGCGCGCCACCGGCGCCAAGCCGCGGCGTGCGCCGCTGACCGGCGTGGAGTCGCTCACGGCGAGCGAGCGCCGCGTGGCCGAGCTCGCCGCCCAGGGGCTGACCAACCGCGAGATCGCCCAGGCGCTGTTCGTCACCGCGCGCACGGTCGAGGGCCACCTCACGCGCACCTTCCAGAAGCTCGACCTGCGCTCGCGCGACGACATCGCCGGCGCGCTCGTGTCCTAGGCCCACTAGCGCGGACGCTGAGGACGCGCCCGTGCGGGTAGCACTCCCGGACGGACGATGGCCCGTCCCACGCTCGCCCTTCTGAAACAGCTGCGCACCACGGACCGCCTCGGTCTCGGCGAGGCGGCGCGCTCGGCTGCCTCCGAGGAGCTCGCACCCCGCACGCGCGACGCCGACCGCGTCGTCCAGTCGATCTGCCCCTATTGCGCGGTCGGCTGCGGCCAGCGCGTCTACGTCAAGGACGAGAAGGTCATCCAGATCGAGGGCGACCCCGACTCGCCGATCTCGCGCGGGCGGCTGTGCCCGAAGGGCTCGGCCTCGCGGCAGCTCCACGAGCACCCCGCGCGCGAGTACAAGGTCAAGTACCGCCGGCCCCACGCGAGCGAGTGGGAGGAGCTCGACCTCGACACGGCGATGGACATGATCGCCGACCGCCTGATCGCAGCGCGCGAGGCGGGCTGGGAGGACGAGGACGAGGATGGCCGCACGCTCAACCGCACGCTCGGCTTCTCCCACCTCGGCGGCGCGACGCTCGACAACGAGGAGAACTACCTCATCAAGAAGTTCTTCTCGGCGATGGGCGCGCTGCAGATCGAGAACCAGGCCCGCATATGACACTCCAGCACGGTCCCCGGTCTGGGGACCTCCTTCGGCCGCGGCGGCGCCACCACCTTCCAGCAGGACCTCGCCAACAGCGACTGCATCCTGATCATGGGATCGAACATGGCCGAGAACCACCCGGTCGGTGTTCAGTGGGTGGTCGAGGCCCAGAGGCGGGGCGCGAAGGTCATCCACGTCGACCCGCGCTTCACGCGCACCAGCGCGCTGGCCGACCTGTTCGTGCCGTTGCGCGCGGGCAGCGACATCGCCTTCCTGGGCGGCGTCGTGCGCCACATCCTCGAGGAGGACCGCGCCTTCCGCGAGTACGTCGTGCGCTACACCAACGCCGCGACGATCGTCTCCGAGGACTTCCGCGACACCGAGGATCTCGACGGTTTCTTCTCGGGCTGGGACCCCGACTCGCGAACCTACGACCCCGACAGCTGGCAGTACGAGGAGATGCAGGTCGCGGCCGCCTCGGGCCAGCGCGAGCTCGGCGCGGCCGTCGGCCAGGCCGCCCACGGCGCGCACGGCGGCGCGCTCGAGCACGGCGAGCCGCCGCACCGCGACGATTCGCTCGAGCACCCGCGCTGCGTCTACCAGCTCCTGCGCCGCCACTTCGCGCGCTACACGCCCGAGCTCGTCGAGCGGGTGTGCGGCGTTCCGCGCGACGCGTTCCTCGAGGTCTGCGAGGCGCTGTGCGAGAACTCGGGCCGCGAGCGCACGAGCGCGATCTGCTACGCGGTCGGCTGGACCCAGCACACCGTCGGCGTCCAGTACATCCGCACCGCGTCGATCATCCAGCTGCTGCTGGGCAACGTCGGGCGCCCGGGCGGCGGGATCTTGGCGCTGCGCGGCCACGCGTCGATCCAGGGGTCGACCGACATCCCCACCCTCTACGACATCCTGCCCGGCTACCTGCCGATGCCCAGCGCGCACGCGCACGACGCGCTGGAGGACTACGTCGAGCAGAACTCGCCGCACACCGGCTACTGGGCCAACATGGGCGCCTATACGGTCTCGCTGCTGAAGGCGTGGTGGGGCGACGCCGCGACGGCCGCCAACGACTACTGCTTCGGCCGCCTGCCGCGCCTGACCGGCGACCACTCCTACTACTCCTCCCTGGCCGGCATGGTCGACGGCACCGTCAAGGGCATGTTCGTCATGGGCGAGAACCCGACCGTCGGCGCGGCCAACGGCGGCTACAACCGCGCGGCGCTGCGCAACCTCGACTGGCTCGTGGTGCGCGACCTCGTCGAGATCGAGACCGCCTCGTTCTGGTACGACGCGCCCGAGATCGAGACCGGCGAGGTCAAGCCGCAGGACATCGCTACCGAGGTCTTCTTCCTGCCGGGCGCCACGCACGTCGAGAAGAAGGGGTCGTTCACCAACACCCAGCGCCTGCTGCAGTGGCGCGAGCAGGCCGTCGAGCCGCAGGGCGACTGTCGCTCGGAGCTGTGGTTCATGTACCACCTCGGCCGCCGCGTACGCGAGAAGCTCGCCGGGTCGATGCGCGAGCGCGACAAGACGGTGCTCTGGCTCACCTGGGACTACTCGACGCACGGAGAGCACGAGGAGCCCGACGCCGACGAGGTGCTGCGCGAGATCGGCGGCGTCGACCTGACCACCGGCGAGTGTCTGCCCGACTACCTGCCGCTCAAGGACGACGGCTCGACGGCGTGCGGCTGCTGGATCTACGCGGGCTGCTACGCCGACGGCGTCAACCAGGTCGCGCGCCGCAAGCCGGGCGCGCAGCAGTCCTGGGTCGCGCCCGAGTGGGGCTGGGCGTGGCCGATGAACCGGCGGATCATCTACAACCGCGCGTCGGCCGACCCCGAGGGCAGGCCGTGGTCGGAGCGCAAGCGCTACGTCTGGTGGGACGCCGAGGAGGGCAAGTGGACGGGCGAGGACGTCCCGGACTTCATGCCCGACAAGGCGCCCGATTACGTCCCGCCCGACGACGCGGAGGGGCCGATGGCCCTGCGCGGCGACGAGCCGTTCACCATGCAGTCCGACGGCAAGGCGTGGCTGTACGCGCCCGCGGGGCTGGTCGACGGCCCGATGCCCACGCACTACGAGCCCCACGAGTCGCCGTTCGACAACGCGCTCTACGCGCAGCGGTCCAACCCGGCGCGCCAGCAGATCGAGCGGCCCGAGAACCCGTACCAGTGCGGCGCCGACGTCTTTCCCTATGTGGCGACGACCTACCGTCTCACCGAGCATCACACGGCAGGTGGCATGTCGCGCTGGCTGCCGTACCTCGCCGAGCTGCAGCCCGAGATGTTCTGCGAGGTCTCGCCGGCGCTCGCGCGCGAGCGCGGTCTCGAGCACGGCGGCTGGATGACCATCGTCACCCTGCGCGCGGCGATCGAGGCGCGCGTGATGGTCACCGAACGCATGAAGCCGCTGACCGTCGACGGCCGCCAGATCCACCAGGTCGGCCTGCCCTACCACTGGGGCTCGCGCGGCTACGCCAAGGGCGACTCCGCCAACGACCTGCTGAGCCTCGCCCTCGATCCCAACGTCCACATCGGCGAGTACAAGGCCCAGACCTGTGACGTGCGCCCCGGCCGGCGGCCGCGCGGGGCCGCGCTCGTGGCGCTCGTCGAGGACTATCGCCGGCGGGCAGCCACATGACCGAGCGCGTCGGCTTCTTCACCGACACGTCGGTGTGCATCGGGTGCAAGGCGTGCGAGGTCGCCTGCAAGGAGTGGAACAACGTCCCCGAGGACGGGCTGAACTTCACCGGCGAGTCCTACGACAACACGAGCGCGCTGGGGGCCGACACCTGGCGCCACGTCGCCTTCATCGAGCAGCAGCACGACGGCACGCCACGCTGGCTGATGTCTTCGGACGTGTGCAAGCACTGCACCTCGGCGGCGTGCCTGGAGGTCTGCCCGACCGGCGCGCTCTTTCGCACCGAGTTCGGCACCGTCGTCGTCCAGCAGGACGTCTGCAACGGCTGCGGCTACTGCGTCCCCGCGTGTCCCTACGGCGTCATCGAAAAGCGCGAGGAGGACGGGCGCGCCTTCAAGTGCACGCTCTGCTACGACCGCCTGAAGGACGACATGACGCCCGCGTGCGCGCAGGCGTGCCCGACCGAGTCGATCCAGTTCGGGCCGCTGGAGGAGCTGCGCGCGCGCGCCTTCGAGCGCCTCGAGGTGCTGCACGTCGCCGGTGAGGCCGGCGCGCGCCTGTACGGCGAGGACCCCGATGACGGCGTCGGCGGGGCGGGTTCGATCTTCCTGCTGCTCGACGAGCCCGAGGTCTACGGCCTGCCGCCCGATCCGGTTTCGACGACGCGCGACCTGGGCTCGATGTGGCGCGCGGCCGCCGGGGCCGGGGCGGCGCTGCTGGCCGGGGTCGCGGTGGCGGCGTTCGGTGGCCGGCGATGAGCGACTCCTACTACGGCCGCCCGATCCTGAAGCAGCCCACGTGGACGTGGGAGATCCCGTGCTACTTCTTCGCCGGCGGCCTGGCGGGCGCGGCGGCGCCGTTCGCGCTGGCCTGCGAGCTGCGTGGCGATGAGGCGCTCGCGCGGCGGGCGTGGCTCGTCGCGCTGGCCGGCGTGGCGGCCAGCCCGGCGCTGCTGGTCTCCGATCTCGGGAGGCCCGAGCGCTTCCACCACATGCTGCGCGTCTTCAAGCCGACGTCGCCGATGAGCATCGGCTCGTGGATCCTGGCCTCGTCGAGCAGCGCGGTCGCCCTGGCGGCGGCCCGCAGCGTGCTGGGCTGGTTCCCGCGCCTGGGCCGCGCGGCCGGCGCGACGGCGGTGCTCGGCCCGGCCCTGGCGACCTACACCGGCGTGCTGGTGGCCGACACCGCGGTGCCGGTGTGGCACGAGGCGCGCCGCGAGCTGCCGTGGGTCTTCGCCGCCGGCGCGGCGATGAGCGCGGGGTCGGCGATCGCGCTGATCGGCGGCGGTGCGCCGGCGCGGCGGCTGGCCCTGACGGGCGCCGCCGGCGAGCTGGCCGCGACCACGGTGATGGAGCAACGCCTGGGCGCGCTCGGCGAGCCCTACCACGAGGGCGCTGCCGGGCGCTTCGGCCAGGCCGCCAAGACGCTGACGGCGGCCGGCGCCGTGATCATGGCCGCGGTCGGCCGCCGGCGGGCGGGCGCCGTGGCGGGCGGCGCGCTGATGCTCGCGGGCGCCATGGCCACGCGCTGGTCCATCTACAAGGCGGGCTTTCAGAGCGTTGCCGATCCGAAGTACGTGGTGGAGCCGCAGAGGGCGCGGCGGGCGCGCGCGTAGCATCCTGCTTCTCATGTCCGATGCCCCGCCCCCGCGCGTCCGCGAGCGGTTGCGCGATCTGCCCTCGGTCGACCGCCTCGCCACCTCGGTGGCGCGAGCGGAGCTGGCCGCGCGCCGCAACGAGTTGCTGGCCGGGGCGGCCGACGACGTCGACCTCGTCTCCCGCGCCCGCGAGCGCCTGCGGCCGTCCCTGCGCCGCGTGCTCAACGCCACCGGCGTGGTCGTGCACACGAACCTCGGGCGCGCCCCGCTGGCGCCGGTCGCGCGCGCGGCGGTCACCGCGGCCGCCGAGGGCTACTCGAACCTCGAGCTCGACCTCGCGACGGGCGAGCGGGGCTCGCGCCACGCCCACGTCGAGGCGCTGCTGCGCGAGATCACGGGCGCCGAGGCGGCGCTCGCCGTCAACAACTGCGCGGCCGCGGTGCTCCTCGCCGCCGCCGCGCTGGCCGGCCCAGGGCGCGAGGTCGTCGTCTCGCGCGGGCAGCTCATCGAGATCGGCGGCGGCTTTCGCGTTCCCGAGGTCGTTGCGCAGGCGGGGGCGCGGCTGGTCGAGGTCGGGACGACGAACCGCACGCGGCTGGGCGACTACGCGGCCGTACTGGGCGAGCACACCGGGGCGATCCTGCGCGCCCATCCCTCGAACTTCCGCACGCTCGGCTTCACCGAGGCGGTCGAGATCGAGGCGCTCTGCGAGCTCGGTGTGCCGGTCATCGACGACGTCGGCTCCGGCGTGCTGGCCGACGAGCTCGAGCTGCTCTCCGAGGAGCCGGCGGTGCGCCGCTCGCTGCGCGCCGGCGCCGCGGTCGTCTGCTTCAGCGGCGACAAGCTGCTCGGCGGTCCGCAGGCCGGGTTGATGGTCGGCACGCGCGACGCGATCGAGATCTGCCGGCGCCACCCGCTGGCGCGCGCGGTGCGCATCGACAAGCTGTCGCTGGCCGCGCTCGGCGCCACCCTCGCCCTCTACCGCGACCCGGACCTCGCCCGCGCCGAGCTGCCGGTGCTGCGCATGCTCGAGGCCACGCCCGACGAGCTCGAGGCGCGCGCGCGGCGGCTGGCCGATGGCTGCGGCGGCGAGGTCGTCGCCGCGACGGCGAAGGTCGGCGGCGGCGCGCTGCCGCTGCTCGAGCTGCCGGGCCCCGCCGTGGCGGTCGAGGTCGCGCTCGCGGACCCCCTGCGCGCCGGCGATCCCGCGGTCGTCGGCCGCCTCGCCGACGGGCGGCTGCTGCTCGACGTGCGCACGCTGACCGACGCGGAAGCCGACCTCGTGGTTGCGGCAGTGCGGGCATGCCGCTGACCCTCGGCACCGCCGGCCACATCGACCATGGCAAGACCGCGCTCGTCGCCGCGCTGACCGGCGTCGACACCGATCGCCTGCCCGCCGAGAAGACGCGCGGCATCTCGATCGAGCTCGGCTACGCCCCGCTGGTACTGCCCTCCGGCCGACGGCTGTCGGTCGTCGACGTCCCCGGCCACGAGCGCTTTGTCCGCACGATGGTCGCCGGCGCCACCGGGATCGACCTCTACCTCATGGTCGTCGCCGCCGACGACGGCGTGATGCCCCAGACGATCGAGCACGCCGCGGTCCTCGCGGCGCTGGGCGTGACCCACGGCGTGGTCGCGGTGACGAAAGCCGACCTCGCCGATGCGGCGCGCGCCGCGGGCGAGGCGGCCGAGCTGCTGCCGGGCGCCGAGGTCGTCGTCTGCTCCGCGCGCACGGGCGCCGGCATCGACGAGGTGCGCGCGGCGCTCGACCGGGTCGCCGCGCGCCTGCCCAGCCGCGGCGACGGTGCCGGCGCGGCGCTGCTGCACGTCGACCGCGCCTTCACGATCCACGGCGCCGGCACGGTGGTGACCGGCACGCTGTGGTCCGGCGCCGTCGCGGCGGGCGACCGACTCGCGCTGCTGCCGGCCGGCGCCGAGGTGCGGGTGCGCTCGGTGCAGGTCCACGACGAGCCCGTCGAGCGCGCGCAGGCCGGCCAGCGCGTCGCGCTCAACCTGGTCGGCATCGCGGTCCGCGACGTCGCCCGCGGCGACGCGCTCGCCGCGCCGGGCACGCTCGAGCCGACGCGCGTGGTCGACTGCGAGCTGACCCTGCGCGGCGCGCGCCACGGCATGCGCGCGCACGTGCACCACGGCACGCGCGAGGCGCCCGCGCGGCTGGCCGAGCTCGGCGACGGCCTGTGGCAGGCGCGCCTGGAGCGCCCGCTGCTGGCCCGCCCCGGCGACCGCGTCGTCGTGCGCTCGATCGCACCGCCCGACACGCTCGGCGGGGGCGTCGTGCTCGACCCCGCGGCGCGGCGCCACGGCCGCCGGGCCGACGTCATCGCACGCCTGGAGCGCCTGCGTCGCGGCGAGCCGGAGCCCGCGCCCGAGCCGGAGGCCGCTCCCGCCGCGCCCGTGGCGCCGGCACCGCTCTCGCCCGCGGCGCTTGCGCTCGAGGAGCGCCTGCGCGCGGCCGGCCACGAGCCGCCCAACGCGGCCGACCTCGACCCCGACGATCTTGCCGCGCTGCGCGACGCCGGGCGCGCCGTGCGCGTGGGCCGCGCGATGTACGCGCATCCCGACGCGGTGGCCGACGTGCGCGCGCGTGTGGAGCGGATCATCGCCGCCGAGGGCTCGATCACGCTGGCCCGGTTGCGCGACGAGCTGCACACGTCGCGCAAGTTCGCGCAGGCGCTGCTCGAGCACCTCGATGCCGAGCGGGTGACCAAGCGGCTGCCCGACGACTCGCGCGTGCTCCGCGGGCGCGGCGTCTCTTAGCGGCGATCCCAGCGCTCGCGCAGGCCGCGGCCCCAGCGCTTGGCGCGGCGCACCGTCGTTGCGTTGTCGACACGCGCGCGCATCCCGCCGCCGGGCGGCGGCAGCTCGACCGCCTCGGCCGCGGAGATCGTCAGCGTCACCCAGCGCTCGGCGATGCGCGCGACCTCGGGCGCGTCGACGAAGCGCTTGCCCGCCTTCGTATCGATGATGATGCCGTCGAAGATGTGCTCGCGGCCGGTCTCCTGCGCGCGGCGGACCGTGCCGACCTCGACGCCGTCCGACGATCGCACCGGCGTTCCGCGCTTGAGGACCTTCCACGAGATCGCGTGTCCGTCGTCGTCGGTCACGGAGCGAAATATGCCATGCCGAGCCGCGCGGCCGGACAGCTCGAGCGGGCGGGTGGGCGCCAAGCCGCCCCGCTCGGGGCGGCCCAAAGCTCCTCGCTCCGGGTGCGTGGCCACCGCGCAAAGAGGCTAATCTTGATCGGCGATGAGCACATTGCTCGCGTTTCCCAACCCGGTCAACGAGAAGGCCGCGCGCGTCGTCGCCGGCGGCGTGGCGCTCCTCGCCGCCGTGATTCTCGCCACCGGCTGGCAATGGCTCTTGGTCGTGCTCGCCTACGGGTTCTGGGCGCGGGTGCTCACCGGCCCGACGCTCAGCCCGCTCGGGCGCTTCGCCACGCGGGTCGCCGCGCCGCGCCTGGGCGCGCCGCGTTACGTTGCCGGGCCGCCCAAGCGCTTCGCCCAGGCTATCGGCGCGGTGGTCACCACGCTGGCTGCGATCTCCGCGCTGGTGCTCGACTGGACGACGGCCGCCGATGTCCTCACCGCGCTGCTGCTCGTCTTCGCCACGCTCGAGTCGGTCTTCGCGTTCTGCGTGGGCTGCCGGATCTTCGCGGCGCTCATGGCCGCAGGCCTCGTCCCCGATGAGGTCTGCGCGGAGTGCGCGAACATCTGGGCATGACCACCATCCTCGTCACCGGTGCCACCGACGGGCTCGGGCGCGCGCTGGCCGCGCGCCTGGCCGGCGACGGCGCCACTGTCCTCGCGCATGCCCGCAGCGAGGAGCGCGGCCGTGAGGCGCTCGCCGATCTGCTCGATGGCTCCGGCGACGTGCGCCTGGTCACCGGCGATCTCGCGTCGCTGGCCGAGGTCCGCGCGCTGGCCGATCAGGTGCCCGACCGGCTCGACGTCCTCGTCAACAACGCCGGCATCGGCAGCTCGTGGCCCGGCGACGGGGCGCGCCTGGAGAGCGCCGACGGCTACGAGTTGCGCTTCGCCGTCAACTACCTGGCCGGCTTCCTGCTGACCGCGCTGCTGCGCGACCGCCTCGTGGCTGCGGCGCCGGCGCGAGTCGTCAACGTCGCTTCGGCCGGGCAGATGGCGATCGACTTCGACGACGTCATGCTCGAGGACGGCTACGACGGCGTGCGCGCGTACTGCCAGAGCAAGCTCGCCCAGATCATGCACGCCTTCGACCTGGCCGAGGAGCTGCGCGACGACGGCGTCACCGCGACCGCGCTGCACCCGGCCACCTACATGCCGACGAAGATCGTCCTGCACGCCGGCGTCACGCCGGCGACCTCGCTCGAGCAGGGCCTGGAGGCGACGTGGCGCCTCGTCGCCGACGCGTCGCTTCAAGGCGTGACCGGCGCCTACTTCAACGGGACCCACGAGGCGCGCGCCGACGCGCAGGCCCACGACGCGGAGGACCGGCGGCGGCTGCGTGAGCTGTCGGAGCGCCTGACCGGCTTGTAGGCGGGCGTGGGTGGTCGCGCCCTGAGCGCGCCGTCCGTATCACTTCTGTTACGCTCGTGTAACAGATGGCGCTGATCGACGAGAGCCTGCTCGAAGGCGCCCACCGCGCGATCGAGCGCTACGGCTGGCAGCAGGCCACGCTGGAGCGGATCGCCACCGAGGCCGGCGTGTCGCGGATGACGCTGCACCGCCGCGGGGTCACGCGCGACGGGCTGCTCGGCGCGCTGGCCGAGCAACTGGAGTCCGCCTACCGCTCGGCGATGTGGCCGGCGCTGACCGCGCGCGGCAGCGGGCGCGAGCGCCTCGAGCAGGCGCTGGCCGGGTACTGCGAGGCCGTGGAGGCCAACCTCGAGGTGCTCGCGGCCCTGGCCGAGGCCGACCACGACGCGATCTTCCACGAGGACGGCCCTCACGGCCTGACGCGCCCGGCCTTCACCGAGCCGATCCGGCGCCTGCTCGAGGACGGCGCGGCCGACGGCTCGCTCGTCGCCGCCGACCCCGACGAGACGGCGACGCTGCTGCTCAATCTCGTCAGCTGGACCTACCGCCACCTGCGTCGCGGCCACGGCTGGGCCGCCGAGCGTGCGCGCGACGGCGTGCTGCGGATCGCCTTGGACGGAGTCGCGGCGCGTTGACCGGCGCCCTCGACCGCCGCGGGCTCGCCATGCTCGCAAGCGGCCACGCGTGCGCCGACATGGCGCAGGGCGCGGTGCCCGCGCTGCTGCCGTTCCTCATCGACCAGCGCGGCATCTCGTATGCAGCCGCCGGCGCGCTGATCCTCG
>DATBKW010000114.1:0-3267 GCA_036555665.1 Solirubrobacteraceae bacterium
GCTCTGCTCGCCGCTGGTCTCGACCTTGCCGAGGGTCGCGTCGGCGACCTCGGGCTGGCTGCGCAGCACGTCGCGCGCTCCGCGCACGCCGACGAGCATCACGGTGACCGAGTGCGCCACGATGTCGTGCAGCTCACGTGCGATCGCGGCGCGCTCCTCGTGCGCGGCGAGCCGTGCCAGCTGCTGGCGCTCGCGCTCGATGAAGGCCTCGCGCTGCTCCCGCTCGCGTCGCCGGTCCTTCCGCCGCGTCTCGACGTAGACGCCGAGCCCCCACGCCACGAGCGAGCTGGCGGCGGCCAGGATTGCGTACAAGAGCCGATCGCCCGACGGGTCGACCAGCGTCGTGACGACCGCGACCGCGACCGCGAGCACGAGCGCGACGAGCGAGACCCGCCGCTCGCACACGGTCGCCACGGTGTACAGCCCGATCAGCGGCGCGATCGCGAGCGGCGTCACGCCAGCGATCGCCACGCCGAGCATGGCGACGAGCGACACCGCGAGCGTCGGCAGCGGAGCGCGCCGGCGGAGCAGGAGGACGGCGCCGCCGACGAACGCGAGCACGACCGCGATCGCGGGAGGCGCACGCTCGGGCTCGAACGTCTGTGAGACCTCGAGGCCCGCGGCGCCCATGGCCAGCAGGGCGTCGAGCGCCCACGCGCGCCGGCCCATCGGTGGGTGCGACTGGCGCGGCGGAGTCATGCGATGTCGCGCCGCCTCTCCGTCACGAGCGCGGCGCTGAGCGCCGCCACCGTCCAGCCCGCGAGGATCGCGCCCGCCGCGCCGATGGACAGCGTCTCCAGCCCAGCCCCGGCGACGCCCTGCGCGGCGCCGAACGGCGTCACGTCGAGGGCCGTCGGGCTGATCACCCCGACCAGCGGGAGCACGACGAAGATCACGACCAGCGTGCCGGTCACGGCGACGACCTGGTTGCGCACGAGCGCGCCGAGCGCGACCCCGAAGGCGGCCGACAGCGCGGCGGCGACGAGGGTCCCGCCGGCGACGAGCGCGACGTCGCCTGCGCCCACGTCCGGGCCGGGCCGATGGGCCAGCAGCGGGAGGCCGACCGCCAGCGTCACCGCCGTCGTGAGCGCGGCCACCACGACCGCCGCGGCAGCGTAGGCGCCGGCCCGCGCGAGCAGCACGGAGCCGCGGTCGCGACCGGCGACGAGCGTGGCGGGCGCGGCCGTCCGGTGCCGGTACTCGCCGGCGCCGCCGACGAGCCCGAGCAGGAGGACCAGCAGCGGCAGCCCGGCGATCGCCTCCGTCTTGTCGGCCAGCGACATCGGGTCGCCCCACGCCGGCAGGATCAACGCGAGGACCTGCCCGACCGCCAGCACGACGGCCATCGCGCCATAGGCGAAGATCGTGCGCGTCGTGGTGGCCTTGATCAGCTCACCTCTGATCAGCGTGGTCATGCCGCCTCCGCTTCCTCGGTAAGGCTAAAGAACACCTGCTCGAGCGAGGGGTCATCCGACGCGAGCTCGTGCAGGCTCACCCGCTCGCGATGGGCGAGCTCGCCCACCTGCGTCGCGTCCATCCCCTCGATGAGCACCCGGGCGCCCTCGATCTGCACCCGCCCGCCGGCCTGGCGGGCGACCGCGGCGAGCCGCTGAGGAGTGGGCGTGCGTACCGCCACGCGGCTGCCTCCGAGCCGGGTCAGCTCGGCGACCGCGCCCTCGAACACGAGCCGGCCGTGGTGGATGACGACCACGTCGTCGACGGTCTGCGCGGCCTCCGTCAGGACGTGGCTGGACAGCAGCACCGTGCCGCCGGCCGCGGCCCGTTCGCGCAGGAACGTGCGCAGCCAGCGAATGCCCTGGGGGTCGAGGCCGTTGAGCGGCTCGTCCAGCACCAGGATCGCCGGGTCGCCGAGCAGGGCGGCCGCGAGCCCGAGCCGCTGACGCATGCCCATGGAGTACGTCCCCACCCGGCGGCGCGCCGCCTGCGCGAGCCCGACCAGCTCGAGCACCGCGTCGACACGATCGGCGGGCAGACCGGCCAGCGCCGCGAGCGAGCGCAGGTGGTTGCGTGCGGAGCGGCCCGGGTGGGCACCGGTCGGCTCGATGTACACGCCGAGGGCGCGCGCATCGGGCTGTGCGGCCTCGACGGGCGTGCCGTGGATGAGCGCGCGCCCGGCGGTCGGGCGGGCGATCCCGACGATGGCCTTGAGCGCCGTCGTCTTGCCCGCTCCGTTCGGGCCGAGAAAGCCCGTCACTGCGCCACGGCGCACGCTGAACGACAGGTCGTCGACCGCTGCCAGCTCGCCATAGCGCTTCGTCAGGCCCTCGACCGTGATGGCGGCCTGGGTGTTCTCGTTGATCATGCTCCGAGGATCGAGGCCGGCGGCGTCGCCGTCATCGCCCGCCAGACTGAACCTCGTCTTCGACCCAGGTCGGAACCGGCGTGCTCTCGGCGTTCGACCGCAGGAGGAGGACGGGCGCCCCGCGCGGTCCATATCCGAGAAGGACAATTCTCGGAAGCTGACCGGCACTCCCGCTGTCGTGGGGCGAGCAGGCGTCCCAGTACATCGTGACGAGACGACTGCCTCGGACGAAGCTCGAGCGTCTCGACGGCGGGGCGTGAGCTCGGAACGACGCTCGCTCTGCCGAGACAAGCGCTAGCGCGGCGGTCGGTGGCGGTGTAGGGCAGCTCCCGTATCCGCTGTCCGATCCGAGGAGGTTCGATGACCACCATGTCCGAGCTCGACGCGGCGGGCCGCCGCCGCTCGCCGGCGACCATGCCCGGCTACCACGCCGGCCGCGCGCCGCGCAACAAGGGCATCCGCTACCCGGCCGACTCGCCCACCGTCGATGAGATCGTCGCGGTGCTGCGCGGTGCCGCCAACGACCGTCACGGCCACCGGCTGCGCGCGCTGATCGTCGTGCTCTGGCGTGCCGGGCTGCGTGTCCAGGAGGCGCTCGCGCTCGCCGAGCACGACCTCGACCATCGGCGTGGATCGATCCTGGTCCGCCGTGGCAAGGGCGGGCGCCGCCGCGAGGTCGGGATGGACGAATGGGGCTGGGAGCACCTGCACCCGTGGCTCACGGCCAGGCCCGAGCTCCCGGTCGGGCCCCTGTTCTGCATCATCGACGGCCCAACCCGCGGACGCCCGTGGTCGGGCGCCGCAGTCCGCGCGGAGTTCCGCCGAGTCGCGGTCCACGCCGGTGTCAGGCGTCGGTTTGTCCCGCACCAGCTGCGCCACGCGCACGCACTCGAGCTGGCCCGCGAGGGCGTCCCGCTGAACATCATCCAGCGCCAACTCGGCCA
>DATBKW010000115.1:0-53952 GCA_036555665.1 Solirubrobacteraceae bacterium
AAGAGTCATCGGAGGAAAGGCTGGAATGCCTACCGGTACCGTGAAGTGGTTCAGCGACGACAAGGGCTTCGGCTTCATCACGCCCGATGAGGGCAGCCGCGACCTGTTCGTCCATCACACGGGCATCAACGCTGACGGCTACCGCTCCCTGCCCGAGGGCGCGCGCGTCTCCTATGAGGAGGAGGCCGGCGACAAGGGCCCCAAGGCGGTCAACGTCAGCAAGATCTAGGCGCTGGGCTACCAGAGCTTCTCGAAGGGCCCGCTCCGTGCGGGCCTTTCGTCGTTCAAGGGCCCGTCTCGACCGGGCGCCCCTCCTGCTCCCAGGCCTCCATTCCGCCCGCCATCGACCACGCGTCGAAGCCGGCCTGGCGAAAGGCCTGCGCGGCCATGAGCGACCGCGAGCCGACGTGGCAGTGGAAGATCACGGGGCGCTGACGGTCGAGTGACTCGGCCTGCGCTGCGAGGTCGCCGAGGGCGATGTGGCGGCTGCCGGCGATGTGGCCGGCCGCGCGCTCGTAGTCCTCGCGCACGTCGACGACTTCGGCGCTGCCGTCCTCCAGCGCGCTCGCGGTGTGCTCGACGCTGACCTCGAGCTGATCGCTCATGACCTGCACGCTACGGTGTGGCGCAGCCGCGCGCCCCTACCCCGCCGCCGCCGCGGCCGGCACGTCCCGCGCGATCGCCTCCAGCGCGTCGCCGACCACCTCGGCCACGTGCTCGACCTCCTCGCGCGTGATGATCAAGGCAGGCGAGAAGGCGACTCCGTCGCCGAGCGGGCGGACGAGCACGCCGCGCTCGCGGCCCGCGGCGAACAGCCGCGCCGGCAGGTCGGGCGCCTCGGCCAGGGCCTCGGGGGCGAAGGCGACCGCCGCCAGCGCGCCGATGCCGGTGCGGATCTCGCCGACCAGCGGCGCGCCGGTCAGCGCACCGAACGCGGCGCCGATCTCGTCCTCGAGCTCGCGCCCGCGGGCGAGCAGGTTCTCGCGCTCGATGATGTCGAGGTTGGCCATCGCCGCCGCGCAGACGGTCGGGTGCCCGGCGTAGGTCGGGCCGTGGCGGAACCAGGCGTCGCCGACGTCCCAGAACGGCGCGGCGACCTTGGCTCCGGCGACGACGCCGCCGAGCGGCAGGTAGCCGCTCGTCACGCCCTTGGCGAAGGTCAGCAGGTCGGGCCGCACGTCGAAGCGCTCGGCGCCGAACCAGGTGCCCAGCCGGCCGAACGCGGCGATCACGGAGTCGCACACGAACAGCACGCCGGTGCGCTCGCACAGCGCGGCGACCCCTTCGACGTAGCCGCTCGGAGGCTGCAGCACGCCGCCGGCGCCGATCACGGGCTCCACGAAGACCGCCGCGACGCGCTCGGCGCCCAGGCGCTCGATCTCCGCGGCCAGCGCGTCCACGGAATCCCACGGCACGATCGACGCGTCCGGATCGAGCGGCCCGACGCCCTCGCGGTTGGAGGGGATGCCGCCGATCGACGTCCCGAGCCCGTGGGTGCCGTGGTAGCCCTGGCTGCGCGAGATCAGGTGCGTGCGCTCCGGTTGGCCGATCGCCGCGAAGTAGCGCCGCGCCAGCTTGGCCGCGGTGTCGATCGCGTCGCCGCCGCCGGAGACCAGGAAGATGCGTGGATCGTCGAGCGGCGCCACCGCCGCGAGGCGCTCGGCCAGGTCGAGGGCCGGGCGATTGGCGAAGACGC
This sequence comes from Solirubrobacteraceae bacterium, assembly GCA_036555665.1. Classification (GTDB taxonomy): domain Bacteria; phylum Actinomycetota; class Thermoleophilia; order Solirubrobacterales; family Solirubrobacteraceae; genus JAOPZW01. Next base: position 1,697 of record DATBKW010000115.1, read on the forward strand.
CGAACGTCTGGTAGGTCGCCAGCTCGCGCATCTGGGCCGCGACCGCCTCGGCGATCTCCTGCCGGCCGTGGCCGACGTTCACGCACCACAGGCTCGCGGTGCCGTCGAGGTACTTCGTTCCATCCTCGTCCCAGACGTGGACGCCCTCGCCGCGGGCGATGACGAGCTCGCGGTCGCGGACGGCGTGCATGTCGGCGAAGGGATGCCAGAGGCGGGTGTCGGCGGGCATGGCCCGCACGCTACGCAACCTCCGGCGGCTGGGCAATCCCCGTGTCGGCGCAACCGACCCCGCGGAGTGCGCCGTCCTGTCAGACGATGCGGCGGTGCTCGACCTCGGTGCCGCGCGCGATCAGCACGTCGGTGACCAGCGCCGGCGCGAACAGGCCGTGGCCGACGACGCCCGGGATCGCGTCGAGCTGGGCGGCCAGCGCGGCGGGGTCGTCGAAGGGCTCGAAGAGGTCGGCGATGACGTTGCCGTCGGGCGACGGCGGCGTGTCGGGGCGCAGGCGCGCGTCGCCCAGCGCGCGCAGGGTCGTGGGCAGCCCGAACGCCAGCAGCTCGAGCGGCACCGGCGGGTGCAGCGCGTCGACGACCTTGTCCGACGAGGCGATGATGACGAAGCGCGCCGCCGCGGCGGCCACGATCTTCTCCCGCGTGTGCGCCCCGCCGCCGCCCTTCACCAGCCAGCCGTCGGGGGCGACCTGGTCGGCGCCGTCGATCGCGATGTCGAGCGCGTCGAGCGCTTCGAAGGGCTCGACGGACAGCCCGAGCTCGCGCGCGCGCACGTCGGTCGCCACCGAGGTGGCCACGCAGCGCAGCGTCAGCCCGCGCTCGGCCAGCGCCGGCAGCATCGGCGCGACGGTCGAGCCCGTACCCAGGCCCACGCGCATGCCGTCCTGCACCAGCGCGGCGGCGGCGCGCGCGGCGGCTTCCTTTTCGGCCTGGATCGTCACAGGAACGCGTGCCCTTCGCCGTTCATGGCCGCGTCCCGCGCGCGACCGGGCCGCGGCCGGCCTCGAGCGCGACCAGCTCGTGGGCGCGGGCGGCCCAGTCGCACAGCAGCGGCCGCGTGTCGCGCGGATCGATGATCTCCTCGACGCTGAAGCGCTCGGCGGTGCGAAACGGCGATCGCACGGCGTTCAGGCGCGCCTCGATCTCCGCGCGCAGCGCCACGGGGTCGTCGGCCGCCTCGAGCTCGCGGCGATAGGCGGCCTCGATGCCGCCGTCGATCGGCAGCGACCCCCAGTCGCCGCTCGGCCACGCGAAGCGCAGGTTCAGCCGCGAGCCGTCGCCGTGGCCGGCCCCGGCCACGCCGTAGACCTTGCGCACGAGTACCGAGCACCACGGCGTGCGCGCCTGGTGGACCGCCGCCAGCGCCCGCGCCCCGCGGCGCATCGTGCCCGCCCGCTCGGCCTCGGTGCCGATGACGAACCCCGGCTGATCGACGAAGTTGACGACGGGCAGGCGAAAGGCGTCGCACACGTCGACGAAGCGCGCGAGCTTGTCGGAGGCCTCGGCGGTCAGACCGCCGCCGTAGTGGTGGGGATCGGAGGCGAGGACTCCGACGGGTCGCCCGTCGAGGCGGGCCAGCGCGGTGATGACCGAACGCCCGAAGCGCGCGCCGACCTCGAAGACCGAGCCGGCGTCGAGCACGAGCTCGAGCACGCGGCGCATCCGGTAGGTCTGCCGGTGCTCGCGCGGCACGATCGCGAGCAGCTCGTCCTCCCGTCGCGTAGCCGGATCGCTGGACGCCCGCACGGGCGGCGCTTCCCACGCGCTGCCCGGCAGGTAGCTCAGGAAGCCCCGGAGCTGGTGCAGCGCATCGTCCTCGTCGGCGGCGACGTTGTCGACCGCCCCCGCCCGCGTCTGGGCGCGCGCGCCGCCGAGCTGCTCCTTGTCGGGCGTCTCGCCCATGGCGGCGGCGACCACCGGCGGGCCCGCCACGAAGAGCTGCGCGCTGCCCTCGACGATGACGCTGAAGTGGCTGAGCACCACGCGTGCGGCGCCGAGCCCCGCGCAGGGACCGAGCGCGGCGGCCACCACCGGCACGCGCGAGAGGTTCTCCACGACGAGATCGAAGCCCGGCAGCGGCGGGACGTAGGAGTAGCCCATCGTCTCCAGCGTCTTGACGCTGCCCCCGCCGCCGGTGCCGTCGACCAGGCGCACGAGCGGCTCGCGCAGCTCGTGGGCGGCGCGCTCGGCCCACACCATTTTCTGCCAGATGGCCGCGTCGGCCGCGCCGCCGCGGACCGTGAAGTCGTCGGCCTGGACCACGGCGCGGCGCCCATCGATGCGTCCGCGCCCGACGACCACGTTGGCGGGCAGGAAGCCGGTCAACTCGCCCTCGTCGTCGTACTCGCCGCGGCCGGCGAGCGCGCCGGTCTCGTGGAAGCTCGCGTCGTCGAACAGCCGCTCGACGCGTTCGTGGACGGTCAGCTTGCCCGCCGAGCGTTGGCGCGCGACGCGCTCGGCGCCGCCCATCCGGCGCGCAAGCTCCTCCCGTCTGCGCAGCTCGTCGAGCTCGGGCTTCCACGTCATCGCCAGGCAGTTTGCCGGACCATCACCAGGTGGGATGATCAGCACATGGGCGCCGGCCGCCGCTATGCCGCCGTCGTTGTCGCCGTCCTTGCGGTGTCGGCATTGGCGGGGTGCGGCGGGTCCAAGGCGCCCGCGCCGCCCGCCCGGACCATCGCCCAGGACGATCCCGGGCCGATCCCGGCGCGCAGCGATCTCGCGCTGCCGCCCGGCGTTCCGGATCGTGCGACCGGACCGGCGGAGGCGGAGTCGCGGCGCGTGATCAACGGCTGGCTGCGCGCGCTGCGCCGCGGCGACGTCACGCGCGCGGCGCACTACTTCGCGCTGCCGAGCAAGTTCCAGAACACCACGCCGGTGCTCACGGTCGACAGCGAGCGCGAGCGCATCGCGGTGAACCTGTCGCTGCCGTGCGGCGCCAAGGCGGTCGACATGGGCGGCGCCGGGGCCTACACGATCGTCACCTTCAAGCTGACCAAGCGGCCCGGCGGCGACTGCGGCAACGGCGTCGGCGGCACCGCACGCGGCGCGATCCGGGTCGAGGGCGGCAAGATCACCGAGTGGTACCGGCTCCCCGACGAGCCGGGCGGCCAGCCCCAGGCACCCCCGGCCCCGTCCGGCCCTGCGGCGTGACCGTCGTCGCCGCTCTCTACGACGTGCACGGCAACCTGCCTGCCCTCGAGGCCGTCCTCGCCGACCCCGGCTTCGCCCGCGCCGACACGGTCGTCGTCGGCGGCGACGTCGCCTCGGGGCCGATGCCGGCCGCGGTACTCGATCGCCTGGTGCGCCTCGACCTGCCGGTGCGCTGGGTGCGCGGTAACGCCGACCGCGAGGTCGTCGACTTCTTCGATCGCGGCGACACCGATCCGTCCTCCCACCCGGCCGGCGCGGCGGCCGCCCGGTCCGACGCGTTCACGGCCGGACGGATCACGCGCGCGCACCGCGACCTGCTGGCGGGCTTCGAGGACGTGGTCGTCGTCGACGGGGCGCTGTACTGCCACGGCTCGCCGCGGCGCGACGACGAGATCATCACCGCGCTGACCCCGGCCGAGCGCCTCGAGCCGATGCTCGAGGGCGTGCGGGAGGCGCTCGTCGTCTGCGGCCACACCCACCACCAGTTCGAGCTGCGCGCCGGGCGCCGGCGCGTGGTCAACGCGGGCAGCGTGGGCATGCCCTACGAGGGCGCCGCGGCCGCCTACTGGCTGCTCGTCGCCGATGGCGAGCCGCGCCCGTGCCGGACCGACTACGACGTCACGGCTGCGCTGGCGGCCATGCGCGCCACCGGCTTTCCCGACTTCGACGAGCTCATCCGCGAGAGCCTGATCGAGCCGGTGACGGCCGAAGTGGTCGCGCGTCACTTCGAGAACCGCGCGACCGCTGCGTAGGCCATCAATCAGGTGCTTCGGCATTCCTGAGATAGACCGGATTACGGTATGTTCGACTCCCAACGCCCCGGTGGGGGTTTTGGGCCCGCATCGGGAAGCCGCGACTGCGGCCCCGATCCTGCCCCTGAGATCGGGGTTTTCGGCTGGGGCACGGATGCCCTGGCCGGCGCTAACCCCAGAACAGGTTGAACAGTCCGAACTGGCGCTCGGGGTGCCATGCCACCGGCGGCCCGAGGCGCATCCGCTCACCCGCGTTGGCCGCCCGGAACCCCCACCGGCGCAGGTTGGCCGTCGCGGCCGCGTTGGCGTCGGGCACGACGAGCGTGGCCGGCGCCGGGCCGCCGGCGGCCGTCGCCATGAGGACGATGCCGGACTCGTCGTCGGCGCCGCAGATCGCCACGCCCGCGCCGTAGGGAGCCTTGGCCGCCCAGCCGGCGAGCGCGCCGTCGCGCTCGGCCGCCACGCCCGACAGCGGCTGCAGCGCCCTGAGCAGGTTCGAACGGTCCTCGCCCGTCGCCGCACGGTCGAGGGCGACGAGAGCGTCGCGGTCGTCCTCGCACAGGCGGCGGACCTGGAGCGCGCTCGTGGCGGTGCCGGCGTTGCCGCGCCACGCCGTCGCGGCGCCCTCGATGACGAAGCCCAGGCGCTCGTACAGCGGCCGGCCCATGTCGGTGGCGAAGAGCAGCACCGTGTGAGCGCCGCGCTCGCGTAGCCGGTCGATGGCGGCCTCGGTCAGCGCGCGGCCGAAGCCGTGCCGGCGCGCCTCGGGCGCCACGCCCAGCGCGCCGATCCAGCCGGTCGCCCCGAAGGACACGCAGCACACGGCGCCCGCCGGGCCGCCCTCGCCGTTATCGGCGACGAGCACGTCGCCGTGAGGGCTTGACTGCGGGAAGGCGACCAGCCGCGAGACGGTCGGCCCGAAGGCTGCGCGCGAGAGCAGCTCGGCGATGGCGCCGGCCTCGTCGTCGCGCGCATTACGGACGGCGGCCGCCATGGGCCGCGAACGCTAGACGACCACCGCGTCCGTCAGGCCAGCGGATCGCGATCGTCGTACCCGCGCGGGCCCCTGGCGCGGTTGGCGTTCGCGTACATGAACAGGCCGATCACCAGGCCCACGATGCCGGCGATCATGAGGATCAGGCCGACGGTCTGCAGGTCGATGCCGGAGATCGTGTCGGTCACCGCGTAGCGCAGGATGGCGCCCACCGCGATGAGGAAGATGCTGCCGCCTACGGTCACAGGCGGGCAATTCCCGATCGCGGTGCCGGATACACCTGCGCGGGCCGCTCTACGATGGGGGTGATGAGCGCGACCTTGACCAACGTCTACGACCTTCCGCAGGAGCACAAGGACTTCCGCGACACGATCCGCCAGATCGTAGACGAGAAGGTCAGGCCGCGGGCGGCCGAGATCGACGCGACGGGCGAGTACCCGTGGGACGTGCGCAGGCTTTTCGCCGAGCAGGACATCCTGGCGCTGCCGTTCGCCGAGCAGTACGGCGGCACCGGCACGGGGACGCTCATGCTCCAGATCGCGGTCGAGGAGATCGCCAAGGCGTGCGCGTCCAGCGCGCTGATCCTGATGATCCAGGAGCTCGGGACGCTGCCGATCGCGCTCTTCGGCTCCGACGAGCTCAAGGAGCGCCTGCTGCCCAGGTGCGCGACCGGCGAGTGGTCGCCGGCCTTCGCGCTGAGCGAGCCCGAGGCGGGCTCCGACGCGGCGGCGATGCGCACCACCGCCGTGCGCGACGGCGACGAATGGGTCATCAACGGCTCCAAGAACTGGATCACGAACTCTGGTATCGCCGACTTCTACGTAATCTTCGCCCTCACCGACCGCGAGAAGCGCCGCATGAGCGCCTTCGTGGTCGAGAAGGATCGCGAGGGCTTCTCGATCGGCAAGCTCGAGCACAAGCTCGGGATCAAGGGCTCGCCGACCGGCTCGCCGGTCTTCGAGGACGTCCGCGTGCCGGCCGAGAACCTCATCGGCGCCGAGGGCAAGGGGCTGGCGGTCGCGCTGGCCACGCTCGAGCGCACTCGCCTGGGCGCCGCCGCGCAGGCGGTCGGCATCGCGCAGGGGGCGACCGATTACGCCAACGAATACGCCAAGGAGCGCATCGCGTTCGGCAAGCCGATCCACGAGCTGCAGGCGATCCAGTTCAAGCTCGCCGACATGGAGACGCGCACCGCCGCCGCGCGCGAGCTGCTCTACAAAGCCTGCGCGATGGCCGACCGCGGCGAGCCCGGCCTGGGCAAGCACACGTCGATGGCCAAGCTCTTCGCGTCCGATACGGCGATGTGGGTCACCGTCGAGGCGATCCAGGTCCTCGGCGGCTACGGCTACGTCTCCGAGTACCCCGTCGAGCGCATGATGCGCGACGCCAAGATCACCCAGATCTACGAGGGCACCAACGAGATCCAGCGCGTGGTGATCGCGCGGGCTATGCGAGGCTGATGGCGACCAACCGGCGCATCGTCTTTGCCGCCGTCGTGGCGCTGTGCGCCGGGCTGACCGCGGTCGTGGTCCTGCAGGGCTTCAGCGCCGACCCGACGGTCAAGGCGATCGAGACGCTCGCGATCGTCGGCGTCGTCGTCGCGGTGCTGTTCGGCGGCGCGATGGCCGTCGGCCTGCGCTTGGCCGACTGGCGCGAGCCCGAGTCCGAGGAGGACTTCGAGCAGGTCGTGCTGCGCGCCGAGCGCCTCGCCCGCGAGGGCGTGGCGGCGGAGCCCGACGAGACCGAGTTCCTCGACCTCGACCCCTACGACGACGACGACTTCGAGGAGCTCGTGCGCGACGCGCTCGACGACCTCCCCGACCTGTTGCGCAGGCTGGTCGAGAACCACAACGTCGCCGTCGTCATCTCCGACGGCGGCCGCCGCATGCGCGCCTACGGTCTCTACCACGGCGACGGCGCAACGCGCGACGACATCCCCGACCGGATCGTCATCTATCGCGACACCCTGCGCCGCGACTTCGGCCACGACCCGGAGCTGCTGCGCAACCAGGTCACGCGCACGGTGCGCCACGAGCTCGCCCATCACGTCGGCTTCGACGAGCTCGGCGTGCGCGATCTGGGGCTGTAGCGCCTTGATGATCGTCATGACACCCCACGCCACGGAGGCGGAGATCGAGGCCGTCCGCGCGAAGCTGGCCACGACCGGGGTGCACGTGGTGGTGATGCCGGGTGAGCTGACCACCGCGATCGGGGCGATCGGCGACCCGGAGGGGGTCCGGGAGCTCGGCCTCGAGGGCATGAGCGGCGTCGACCGCGTCGTGCCGATCTCGCGGCCGTACAAGCTGGCGTCGAGCGAGCTCTACCACGAGGGGCCCACTGTCGTGGACGTCGACGGGCGCAGGGTCGGCGGTGGGGACACGTTCTGCCTGGTCGCGGGACCCTGCACCGTCGAGTCGCACGAGCAGACGATGGCGGTGGCGCGCGCGGTGCGCGCGGCCGGCGCCTCGATGCTGCGCGGCGGTGCCTTCAAGCCGCGCACGTCGCCGTTCGCGTTCAAGGGGCTGGGCCGCGCCGGCCTGGAGATCCTGGCCGAGGCGCGCGCGGAGACCGGCCTGCCCGTGGTGACCGAGCTGCTCGACACACAGCACGCCGACGCGATCGCCGAGCACGCCGACGTCGTGCAGATCGGCGCGCGCAACATGCAGAACTACGCACTGCTCGAGGTCGCGGGCAAGCTCGGCAAGCCGGTGCTGCTCAAGCGCGGGCTCAGCTCGTCGCTCGAGGAGCTCCTACAGGCCGCGGACTACATCCTCAAGGAGGGCAACGAGGCCGTCGTGCTGTGCGAGCGAGGGATCCGCACCTTCGAGACGGCGACGCGCTTCACCCTCGATCTGGGGGCGGTGCCGTGGCTGAAGCTCCACACGCACCTTCCGGTGATCGTCGATCCCTCGCACGCGGCGGGCGACCGGCGGCTGGTCGAGCCGCTGTCGCGCGCGGCGGCCGCGGTGGGGGCCGACGGCATCATCGTCGAGGTCCACCAGGATCCCGATGCCGCCCTGTGCGACGGACCGCAGGCGCTGTTCGCGGGGCACTTCGCCGACTACGCGCGCGACGTCGCCGCGCACGCGGCGCTCCTGGGCAAGCGCCTGGCCTGACGGCGTCAGCCTTCGAGGTTCGCGCCGGAGAGCTGGGCGCGCAGCATGGCGAGCTCGCTGACCGCCAGGACGACGTAGTTGACGCGCGACGAGGCGATGTCGGCCTCGAGGTCGTTCATGTAGGACGCGTTGTCGCCGAGTCCGGCGTCGACCGCGTCGAGGCGCTCGGCCTGAAGGCGCTGGAGCTGGAGGCGGGCATCTGCGGCGCTCATGGTGAGAGCGACGGTAGGTCCGCGAGGCCCGTGCCACCGCGTCATTCGACTCGCTCGGGGAGTGACGTGCGGCACACTGCGCTGGGCGGGAAGGATCGCGGCCGCGGCGGCGTCCGCTCAGGTATGAGGGGAGTCCGGCTCCTCATCGCCGTGGCCGCGATGCTGGTCTTTGCCGCGCCTGCCGCTGCGGCCGATCACCCTGTCGCGTTCGGTGGCTCGCACGGGAACGCCTACGACCCGAAGGATCTGACGATCGCCGCGGGCGACACAGTCACGTTCAGCGGGAGCTTCAGTACCCACCCGCTCGTGTGGGACAGTGGCACGCCCGGGGTTACCGAGAGCGGCTCGACGATGCAGTTCGACTTTCCGCACCCTGGCACGTACACGTACTACTGCCGGGTTCACGTGAACACCGACAACATGCGCGGTGTCATCCGTGTGCCTGACCAGCACCCTGCATACGTCTCCTTCAGTGTCAGCCCGGCGGCACCGCGCGTCGGCCAGCCGGTCACCTTCACCTACACCGGCTCCGCCGACCCTGACGGCTCGCTGGTGCGCTGGGAGTGGGATCTCGACGGCGACGGCTCGTTCGAGACCGCCACGCCGACCGGCGCGGCGAGCACGACTTACGCGAGCGCTCGCACTGTCACCGTGCGCATGCGCGCCGTCGACGACAGCGGCGAGGCATCCGCGGTCGCGGCGCAGGCGGTCACGGTCGTGGCGGCGGGCTCCGGCTCCGGGTCGGGCTCAGGTGCGTCGGGCTCGCGGGACACCACCGCTCCGAAGGCCACGCTGGTCAAGCTACGCGGCCTCAAGCTGACCTTCCGCAGCTCCGAGCGCGCGAGCGCGACAGCGACGCTGCGCGCCCGCGGCAAGACGCTCGCGAGCGGGAGCGCCAAGGCCAAGAGCGGTGCGATCGTCATCCGTCTGCGACTGACCAAGGCCGGCCGCCCGCTGCTGCCGCGTGGCCACAAGCTGCGGGCGAAGCTGACGCTCACGCTTCGCGATGCCAGTGGCAACCGCGGGAAGGTCACGCGGCAGCTGACGGTCAAGCGCTCCTAGGCCGGCGCCGGCGCCGCCGCGCCGGCGGGCGCGGGGACGTAGTCGCGCTGGCGGATCAGCGTCAGCGCGAGCGCGCCGCCGGCGAACGCGACGAGCGCGCCGATGAGCAGGATCAGGTTCAGGCCGTCGACGAAGCCGCTCTGCGCGGCGTTGGCGACCAGCGCCCGCGTGGGAGCCGGTGCCGAAGCGATCGCTGCGTGCAGCTTGCCCGCGGAGATCGCGTCGGCGACCTGGTGCGCGTGGCCGGCGACCGGCGTGCCGGCCAGCGATGCGGCGACGCTGTCGCGCAGGTGCGACGCGAAGATCGAGCCGAGCGCGGCGATCCCGGTGGCGATGCCGACCTGGCGCAGCGTCGAGTTGATGCCCGACGCCATCCCGGCGCGCGCTGGTTCGACGACGCCTACCGCCGTCGAGGCGAGCGGCACGTTGACCAGCCCGGCCCCGAAGCCCGCCACGATCATCCCGGGCAGCAGGTGCGTCCAGTCCGACCCGGGATCGAGCCCGCGCATGAGCAGGAGCCCGACGCCGATGAGCACGAAGCCCGGGCCGATGAGCAGCCGCGTGGGCACGTGCGCCGTCAGGCGACCGGCGACGCCTGCGGTGATGAAGATCGCGCCGGTCAGCGCCAGCAGCCGCACGCCCGTCTCGACGGCCGAGTAGCCGAGGACGTTCTGCAGATAGAGGACCAGGTAGGTCAGCAGCGCGAACAGGCCCGCCGAGATTGCGAAGGCCGAAGTCAGCCCGCCGACGAAGGTCGGCTTGCGCAGGAGCGCGAGGTCGAACATCGGCGCGCGCTGCAGCAGCTCGACCGCGACGAAGGCAGCCAGGAGCAGCACCGAGGCGACGAGCGACCCGACGACGGTCGTCGAGCCCCAGCCGTGGCTGTTGCTCTCGATGAGCCCGTAGACGAGCGCGAAGAGCGCCGAGCTGAAGGTCACGAAGCCCAGCCAGTCGGGCCGCGCCGCGCGCGGATCGCGCGACTCCTCGACGCGCAGCAGGATCGCAGCGATGGTGGCGATGCCGATCGGGATGTTGACCAGGAAGATCCAGCGCCACGACAGGCCGCTGGTGATCACACCGCCGAGCACCGGGCCGACGGCGACCGCGACGCCGGTGACCGCGCCGAACACGCCGAAGGCGACGCCGCGTTCCCTGCCGTGGAACGCGTTGGACAGCAGCGCCAGCGACGTGGCGAACATGATCGCCCCGCCGACGCCTTGTCCGGCGCGTGCGAGGGTGAGGAACAGGGGGTCTGGTGCCAGCCCGCACAGCAGGGAGCCCGTCGTGAAGAGCGCCACGCCGACGGCGAAGACGCGGCGCCGGCCGAGCCGGTCGGCGAGCGAGCCTGCCGTGAGCAGCAGCGCGGCCAGCGACAGCGCGTAGGCGTTGATGACCCACTGCAGATCCGAGAGGGAGGCGTCGAGTGAGCGCTCGATGTCGGGGAGGGCGACGTTCACGATGGTGACGTCGAGCAGGAGCATGAAGACGCCGGCCGAAACGGCCGCTAGCGTCCACCACTTCCGATCCATGAGCTTCTCCTTCGTGTGGACAATTGAAGCTCAGGTGAGTTAATCATTAGCTATATTGACTATCAAGTACGGCTACCCACACACACGTGCCGAGCCACCCCGAAGAGACCGAGCTGATCACCCGCGGGCGCCCGCCGGTCATCCCTGCGCTGGCCGGTTACACCGGGCATCTCCTGCGCGCCGCCTTCGTCGCCGCCCATGGCTTCGCGCGCGAGAAGCTCCCGGGGCAGGCGCAGCCGCGCGAGTTCGGCATCCTCGAGGTGCTCGTGGCCGAGGGCCCGCGCTCGCAGCAGCAGCTCGGCGAGCTGCTCGGCGTCAACCGCACGATCATGGTCAAGGTCGTCGACGACATGGAGGCCGCGGGGCTGCTCGAGCGCCGGCGCAACCCCGCCGATCGGCGCTCCTACGCGATCCAGCCCACGCGCGAGGGGCTGGCGACGCTCGAGCGGCTCCGCCCCGCCGTGGTCGACGCGGAGTCCGCCTTCACCGCGCCGCTCGGGCCGGCCGGGCGCGAGCGGCTCAACGTCCTGCTGCGCAAGCTCCTCGGCCGCTTCGGCCACGAGCCCCCCGCAACGCTGGCCGACCGCACCGGCTACCTGCTCTCGGCGGCTCACCGCGCGGTGCGCGAACGCTTGGAGGCCGCGCTGAATCCGTTGGGGATCGACGCGCGCCACTTCGGCGCCCTTGCCACGATCGCCGAAGAGGCTCCGTGCTCGCAGCAGGTGGTCGCCCAGCGACTCGGTGTGACCGGCCCCGTCGTCGTGCAGGTCGTCGACGAGCTCCAGCAGCGCGACCTGGTCAAGCGCGAGCGCAACCCCGCCGACCGGCGCTCCTACGCGCTGCAGCCGACGGCCGAGGGCCGCGCCACGCTGGCCCGCACCCGCGCGGTCACGGACGAGTTGGCGGCAACGATCGCCGAGCCGCTCGGGAAGACGGGCGACGAGGAGCTGCGCGCGCTCCTGCGCCGCCTACTCAGACTCGACCCCGCCTAGCGAGGCCCCATCCGCAGCGCGCCGTCGAGGCGGATGACCTCGCCGTTGAGCATGCGGTTCTCCACGATGTGCGCCGCGAGCTGGGCGTACTCCGCGGGCAGCCCGAGGCGCGGCGGCCATGGGATCGACTTGCCCAGCGAGTCGCGCGCCTCCGGCGGCAGCGAGGCGAGCAGCGGGGTGTCGAACAGCCCCGGCGCGATGGTGACGACGCGGATCCCCGCCGACGCGAGGTCGCGCGCCGCCGGCAGCGTCAGGCCGACGACGCCGCCTTTGGACGCGCTGTAGGCGACCTGGCCCATCTGCCCGTCGTACGCCGCGATCGAGGCCGTGTTGATGCACACGCCGCGTTCGCCGTCCTCCAGCGGCTCGTTGCCGAGCATGGCGCTCGCCGCATGACGCAGCACGTTGAACGTTCCGATCAGGTTGATGGCGACGACGACCGCGAACGGCTCGAGCGCGTGCGGGCCCCGCGCGCCGGCGATCTTCTGCGCAAAGCCCATGCCCGCGCAGCAGACCGAGACCCGCAGGCCGCCGTCGGCCTGCGCGGCCGCGTCGACGGCCGCCTGCACCTGGTCCTCCTCGCGCACGTCGCACACAACAAAGCTCACGCCGAGCTCGGCGGCGAGCGCCTCGCCCTTCTCGGCGTCGACGTCGGCGATCGTCACCACGGCGCCCTGCCCGTGCAGGCGGCGCACGGTCGCCTCGCCCAGGCCGGAAGCCCCGCCGGCGACCAGCGCTCCACTGCCCTCGATGTTCATGCGCCGGAGAACCTACCGACGCACGCTCAACGACAGCGCGAAGAGGTCGTCCGGATCGGTGAGCACCTCGCGCAGGTCAAGCCCCGCCGCCGCCAGGTCGCCGCGCAGCCGCTCACGGGTGAACTTCGCGCTGATCTCGGTGCGCAGCTCCTCGCGCGGCGAGAACGCGACCCGCAGCCCGAGCCCGGCCACGTGCACGTCCATGCGCCGCTGCGCGCGCAGGCGCATCTCGATCCACTCGCGCTCGCGGTCGAAGAAGGCGACGTGGTCGAAGGCCTCGACGTCGAAGTCGGCGTGAAGCTCGCGGTTGACGACGTGCAGGACGTTGCGGTTGAAGGCCGCGGTGATCCCGGCGCTGTCGTCGTAGGCGGCCTCGAGGATCGCCGGGTCCTTGACGAGGTCGGTCCCCAGCAGCAGATGGTCGACGCCCGGGCGCAGCAGCTTGGCCACCGAGCGCAGGAAGCGCCGCCGCGAGCCCGGCGTGAAGTTGCCGATCGTGCCGCCGAGGAACGCGACGACCCGCGGACCCTCGACGGGGTGCGGAATGTGGCGCAGGTGGCGCTCGAAGTCCCCGACGATCCCATGGACGCGCAGGTCCGGGAACTCCTCGACCAGCTCGTCGGCGCACGCCAGCACCATCGACTCGGTGACGTCGACCGGCACGAAGCGTTCGAGGGTCGCCGCCGCGTCCATCGCGCGCAGCAGCAGACGCGTCTTGGCCGCCGTGCCGGAGCCGAGCTCGACGAGCTCGGCCGCACCGGTGGCGGCGACGATGTCGGCGCTATGCCCCTCGAGGATCGCCCGCTCGGCACGCGTCGGGTAGTACTCGGGCAGCTCGCAGATCTGGTCGAACAACTCGGCGCCGACCGCGTCGTAGAAGTGCTTGGGCGGCAGCTCCTTGAAGGGCCGCGTCAGGCCGTCGAGGACGTCGTCGGCCAGCGAGCGCTCCGCGCCCGGCCCGACATAGGACTCGACGAGGATGGCGTCGGTCGAGAGCAGCGCCTGCATCTACGTCTTCTCCTCGTCGGTTGCCAGTCGCACGCCGGCGAAGATCTGCCGGCGCTGCGGAAGGTCCCAGTTGCGGAAGGTCGCGGTCGCGACCCGCGAGGCGGTCGCCCACGAGCCGCCGCGCAGCACGCGGTACTGCGTGCCGAAGAAGACCTCGGAGTACTCGCGGTAGGGATAGGCGACGAAGCCGGGATACGCGTCGAGCCACGTCGACGTCCATTCCCACGCCTGCCCGACGCCCAGGAGGGGGTCGCCCGTCCTCTGGGTCCAGGTCGCCGCCTTCTCCCACTCCGCCTCGGTGGGGAGCCGCGCCCCGCGCGAGCGGGCGAAGGCGTCGGCCTCGAACCAGGAGACGTGGCATACCGGAGCGTCCGGATGCCCCGCCTCTGCGTCCTGACAGTGGGTGATGTCGTAGTCCTCCTTCCACGCCCAGCCCTCGTCGCTCCACCACTCGCGGCGCTGATAGCCGCCGCCCTCGGTGAAGTGCAGCCACGTCGCGTTGCTGACGGGCCGGCGCGCGATGCGGAAGGGAGCGACCTCGACGCGGTGGCGCGGGCGCTCGTTGTCGTAGGCGAAGCGGTCCTCGGGAGCGCCCATCTCGAAGCTCCCGCCCGGGATCGCAACCCACTCCGGCGCGCCGGCGCCGTCGAGGGCCTCCAGCAGCGGCTCGCCGGGCGCGAGCAGGCCGCCGAGCCGCATCGCTTGGCGCATCGTCTCGGTGTGCTGGAGCTCGTGGCGCAGGACCATCTCGTGCAGCACCGGGTCGGTGCCGTGCTCGCCGATGGCCGCAAGGACCCGGGCGCGGACCTGCGCGAGGTAGTCGCGCGCGCCATCGGAGTCGAGCAACTCGATCTCGCCGCGCACGGCGCGGGGGGTCTCGAAGGCGTCGTAGCGTGCCGCCAGCTCGGGGTGCAGCAGCGGCTCGCCCGCGAAGCGGTGCACGAGCCACAGGTCCTCGTAGGCGGCGATGTGGCCGAGATCCCATACCAGCGGGCTCATCAGCGGGTCGACCTGACGCTCGAGCTCGGCGTCGTCGAGGTGCGCGACGAGCGCGAAGGTGCGGTCGCGGGCCTGCGAGAGGGCGTCTGGGATCGATCCGGACATCGCAGTTCTCAGTACCCGTCTGAGCGTACGGACTGTTCGTTACACGTCGGTAGGGCTAACCCCCGAGTGCAAACGCCAGCGTCCCGGCTGGTGCGAGCGGCGCCGCGGGACGACCCTGTTTCGCATGCACTCGAACACTTTCGCGGCGCGTGCCGGGCGGTGGAGCGCCAAGCACCGCAAGAAGGCGATCTGGGGCTGGTTGGCCTTCGTTGCGGTCGCGTTCGTCGTCGGTAACGCCATCGGCATGAAGAAGCCGAGCAACGACAACGACTACATCGGCCAGTCGGGCCAGGCCGAGCGTCTGTTCGACAATCACTTCCCCAAGCAGGACGACGAGCAGGTCCTCGTCCAGGCGCCCAAGGGCGGCCATGCGACCGACGCGTCGGTCCGTCACGCCGTGAGCGATGCGGTCGCCGCCGTGCGCAGCAAGCCGGGCGTCACCGAGGTCCGATCGCCATACCAGAAGGGCAACGAGGGCCAGATCTCCAAGGACGGCCGCTCGGTGCTCGTCAAGTTCAAGCTCAACGGCGACGACGACAGGACCGAGAAGCTGGTCGATCCGGTCATCGCCGCGGTGGCCAAGGTCAAGGCCGACAACCCGAAGGTGTTCGTCGGCCAGTTCGGCGACGCCAGCGCGAGCAAGGCGATCGACAAGTCCTTCAACGACGACTTCCACCGGGCCGAGACGCTCTCGCTGCCGATCACGCTGGTCATCCTCGTGCTCGCCTTCGGCGCGCTGGTCGCGGCGGGCATCCCGCTGCTGCTGGGCCTGACCGCGGTGATGGCGACGCTCGGCCTGGTCGCGATCCCCAGCCAGTTCATTCCGATGGACGACACCGTCAGCTCGGTCGTGCTGCTGGTCGGCCTGGCCGTGGGCGTCGACTACACGCTGTTCTACCTGCGCCGCGAGCGCGAGGAGAAGGCGCGCGGGGCGAGCAAGATCGACGCGGTGCACACCGCCGCGGCCACGTCCGGGCGCGCGATCCTCGTCTCCGGTTTCACCGTGATGGTCGCCATGGCCGGCATGTTCTTCGCCGGCGGGCGGACGTTCACCGCGCTCGGCGTCGGCGCGATCATGGTCGTCGCGGTCGCGATGATCGGCTCGATCACCGTCGTGCCGGCGATCCTCGCCTGGCTCGGCGACCGCGTCGAGAAGGGGCGCGTGCCGCTGCTGCACGGTCGGCGCAACTCCACGGGCGAGAGCCGCGCGTGGGCCTGGATCCTGGGCAAGGTGCTGCGGCGCCCGTGGCTGTCGGCGATCGCATCGGCCGCCGTGCTCATCGTGCTCGCGACGCCGGCGTTCGGGATGCACACCGTCCTCACCGGCACCGACGATCTGCCGCGCAAGCTCGAGGTCATGAAGGTCTACGATCGCATGCAGGCCGCCTTCCCCGGCGGACAGATCCCGGCTGTGGTGGCCATCGAGGCCGACAACGTGACCACGCCGCAGATCGCGGCCGCGACCAAGGAGATGGGGCAGCGCGCGTTCGCGACGGGCACGATGAACGGCCCGCTCGACATCACCGTCAGCCCCGACAAGCACGTCGCCTCCATCGCCATCCCGATGAAGGGCGACGGGACCGACAAGGCGTCCTACAACGCGCTGGCGGCGCTGCGCGGCGGCATCGTCGGGCACACGGTCGGCTCGGCGCCGGGCGTGCGCCACGCGTACGTCAGCGGCGAGGCGGCAGGGACGAAGGACTTCAACGACCTCGTCAAGGCGCACGCGCCGATCGTGTTCGCCTTCGTGCTGTCGCTGGCCTTCCTGCTGCTGCTGGTGACCTTCCGCTCGATCGTCATCCCGATCCAGGCGATCGTGCTGAACCTGCTGTCGGTCGGCGCGGCCTACGGCGTGCTGACCTGGATCTTCCAGCACGGCCACCTCGAGGGCTTGCTGGGATTCAAGTCCAACGGCGGGATCACGTCGTGGCTGCCGCTGTTCTTGTTCGTGATCCTCTTCGGGCTGTCGATGGACTACCACGTGTTCATCCTCAGCCGCATCCGCGAGGCGTTCGATCGCGGCATGAAGACCGACGACGCGATCGCGGAGGGCATCAAGGCCACGGCCTCGACGGTGACCAGCGCCGCGATCGTCATGGTCGGCGTGTTCGCGATCTTCGCGACGCTGAGCTCGCTGGACTTCAAGCAGATGGGGATCGGCCTGTCGGTGGCGATCCTCGTGGACGCGACGATCGTCCGCGCGGTCCTTCTGCCGGCGACGATGAAGCTCCTGGGCGACTGGAACTGGTACCTGCCCAAGGGCCTGGCGTGGCTGCCGCGCATCAGCCACGAGCCGCCGACGCCCGAGCCCGCCAAGGCGTAGTGCCCGTAGTCCCCGGGCCGCGGCTACCGCGGCCCGGGGTGGGCATCGTCGAGTACCGTCAGGGCATGGGCCTGCTCATCTACCTGGTCGTCCTCGCCCTCTCGGGCCTCATCGTCGGCGGGCTGGCGCGCCTGGCGCTGCCGGGCCCCGACCCGATGAGCATCTGGCTGACGATCCTCATCGGCCTGGCCGGATCGTTCATCGGCGGCCTGGTGATGCTGGCGATCACCGGCGGGCGCAACGCGGGGGGCATCGTCGTCTCGGTCGCCGCCTCGACGCTGATCGTCTACCTCATCCGCCGCAGCCGCGGCGGCACGCTCACCGATCCCGGGTTGGGCCCGCGCCGCTGATCTCGCGGCGAACGTCCGTGACGTAACAACCTAGTTGGTACGTCGCGGACGTTCACGACGATGGGGCGAGCCTGAGCAGGCGCTCGGGCGCCTGGTAAAGGTCGTCGGACGACATGCGTAGGACCGTCCAGCCGGCAGCGTGCCACGCTGCCTCCTTGCGCGCGTCTTCGCCGACGTCGAGGTGGAACGGTCCGCCATCGATCTCGATGATGAGGCGCTCATCGGGCCAGCTCAGATCGGCCTCGATGCCGGCGACCTGGGCATTGAGGCGGGGCATCTCACGCCCAGCGTCGCGCAGCACCATCAGTGCGCGGATCTCGGCGCCGCTACGCGCGCGAGCGACGGGAAGGCCCACGTAGCGCGCGACTGTCTGCACCAGGCGCAGCGTCCCTCGACGGCCGGCATGGTCATCGGCGACGGACAGCAACTCAGCGCTGGTGGTCCTCTCGATGCGCAGTGCCTCGCGCACGGCGCGCGCGAGCCCATTGCGGTCGAGGTAGGACGCGAGTTCGATGAGTGCGCGCTCGGGCGTGGTCGTCGGGATGCCGTCGACGGTGGTCGTGTTGCCCGCGAGGGTCAGGCTGCGGCGGACAAGGAGGCCGTCGAGACGTCGCGGACCGCCGTTTCCGGGGCGCGTGACCATTTCCAGCGCACGCGGCCGATCCCAGAAGCCGTTCAGCGCGCCGCTGCTGGCGTGACTGAGGTAGGTCTCGGGTGCGGTCAGCGTCGCCGCCATCCAACGCCCGCGAGGATCGTCGATCAGTGGGCGGCCGGCGAAGACGCCCCGATGGACGGCCCTCAGACGCCCGGTCTCCACGCGGTAGTTCACATCGCGGCGCGTGAAGCCCAGCGCTTCAAGTTGCGCAAGGCTCACGCGATTCCATTGCCGCTCGAGGAGTTCCAGCAATCGAACGTCCCTCATGTAACAACAGAGTTGTTACGTCGCGGACGTTCGCCCCCCTAGGGCTGGTTCCAGGTGCGCAGCACCTGCGTGTCGCGTTCGTAGCCCAGCACGGAGAGGGTGCCGGTGCCGAGGTAGAGACGCGAGCCGAAGGCGGGCGGTTGCTCGATCCAGCGTGCCGCCAGCACGCGCAGCAGGTGGCCGTGGGCGACCAGCGCGACGGCGCCGTCGATGCCGGTCATCTCGGCGATGACGCGGTCCACTCGCGCGCCGACGTCCTCGGGCATCTCGCCGTCCGGGCAGCCGTCGGTCCACAACCACCAGCCGGGGCGCGTCTCGCGGATCTCGGGCGTGGTCAGCCCCTCGTACTCGCCGTAGTCCCACTCCAGCAGGTCATCGCGCAGGCCCGAGCACTCGAGGCCCGCGAGCTGCGCCGTCTCCCGGGCGCGCGACAGCGGCGAGCACAGCACGGTGCTGAAGGCCTGATCCTCGACGCGCGAGCGCAGCGCGCGGGCGACCTCCCGGCCGGCATCGGTGAGCTCGATGTCCGTGCGGCCGGTGTGCTTGCCGGTGCGCGACCACTCCGTCTCGGCGTGGCGCAGCAGCCAGACCTCGTCAGCCATTCAGCGCGTCCGCGTCGGCGATGACCTCGAGGTGCTCGCGCTCCAGCAGCGACGCCGGTACCTCCGGGTCGGAGCCGGCGATGACCCGCTCGAGCATGGGCGCCTTCTCGGCGCCCATGACCAACAGCACGATCCGCCGCGCGGCGTTGAGCACCGGCAGCGTGAGCGTGACGCGGTCGGGGGGCGGCTTGGGCGAGTGGTGCACCGCCACGCAGATCCCTTCGGCCTGCACCTGCGAAAAGCCGGGGAACAGCGACGCCGTGTGGCCATCGGGGCCCATGCCCTGAAGCGCGACGTCGAGCACGGTGTCGCCGAACTCCTCGCTGTAGGCGGCGGCCGCCTCCTCCGGGCTCAGCTCCGTGCGCACCGGATGCCACGTGGCGTGGGGCGCGTCGAGGTGCTCGGTCGCGAGGCGATGGTTGGACTCGGGGTCGTCGAGCGGGACGCAGCGCTCGTCGCCGTACCACAGGTGCACGTCGCGCCAGTCGGGCAGCATCGGCCCGAGCAGGTCCAGGGCCTTCGCGGCCGAGCCTCCGGAGAGCGCGACGTGCGCGCGCCCGTGAACGGTGCGCGCGCCGTCGATGGCGGCGGCGAGCACGTCGGCGGTGCGCCGCAGCGCCTCCTCGGGATTGGCGCAGCGGCTGACTTCGACGGGTGTGTTCATGGAGCGGACAGTTCCCCGCGGCGCGACTCGATCAACGGCTGGCTGGAGGCGAGCTCGTGGTCGGCGCGGATCACGTGCATGACGGCGTTGATGAGCGCAAGGTGGGTGAAGGCCTGTGGGAAGTTGCCGAGGTGGCGGCCCGAGCGCGCATCGATCTCCTCGGCGAAGAGGTTGAGGCTCGACGCGTAGCCGAGCATCTTCTCGCACAGCGCCCGCGCCCGATCGTGCTCGCCGATCTCGGCCAGCGCGCTCACCAGCCAGAACGAGCAGATCGCGAAGGTGCCCTCCTCGCCGGCGAGGCCGTCGTCGGTCTCCTGGACCTTGTAGCGCAGCACAAGGCCGTCGACCGAGAGCTCGTCGGCGATCGCGTTGACGGTGGCGATGACGCGCTCGTCGTCGGGCGGCAGGAAGCGCACGAGCGGGATGAGCAGGCACGAGGCGTCGAGCGCGGCGGTGTCGTAGTGCTGGCAGAAGGCGCCGCGGTCATCGACGGCGTGCTCGCAGATGTCGGCGTGGATCTCGTCGGCTGCCGTCTGCCAGCGGTCGGCCCGCTCCCAGTCCTCGCGCAGGCGGGCCAGGCGCGCGCCGCGGTCGCAGGCCACCCAGCACATCACCTTCGACGAGGTGAAGTGCTGCGGCTCGCCGCGCACCTCCCAGATGCCGCGGTCGGGCTCGCGCCACGAGGCGATCGCGTCGTCGACCTGCTTGCACAGGATCACCCACGTCGACTCGGCCAGCCCGTCGCGCGACTTGGTGTGCAGGTAGATCGAGTCCAGCAGCGCCCCCCAGACGTCGTGCTGCTTCTGGGCGAAGGCACCGTTGCCGACGCGCACCGGCTGGGCGTGCTCGTAGCCCTCGAGGTGCAGCAGCATCTCCTCGGTGAGCGTCTCCTCGCCCCCGATGCCGTACATGATCTGCAGGCGGTCGTCGGTCTTCTGCGCGACGTCGCGGATGAAGTAGAAGAAGTCGTTGGCCTCCTCGTCGAACCCCAGCGTGTAGAGCCCCCAGAGCATGAAGGTGGAGTCGCGGATCCACGCGTAGCGGTAGTCCCAGTTGCGCTCGCCGCCGGGCGTCTCGGGCAGCGAGGTGGTGGCCGCGGCGATCATCGCGCCGGTTGGGGAGTAGGTGAGGCCTTTCAGCGTCAGCGCGCTGCGCTGCAGGTATGTGCGCCAGGGATGGTCGGGGAACTCGCCGTGGCTGAGCCACTCGTGCCAGAAGTCGGCGGTGTAGACGAGCCGCTGATAGGCGTCGTCGTAGGTTTCGGGTGCGCCCAGCGGACTCCATCCCAGCGCGATGAACGCGGTGTCGCCGTCGCGCAGCGTCGTGCGCGCGCGGGCACGGCCGCCCTCGAAGCCGATGCGCAGGTCGGTGGCCAGGCACAGCTCGACGTCCTCGCCGTCGGCGCGGGCCACCGCCTTGCCGTAGCCCTCGCCGTCGTACTCCCACTGCACGGCCTTGCGCCCGTAGGCGACGCGCGGCTCGCACTCCATCCGCATCTCGACGCGCCCGTTGACGCAGCGCAGCGTGCGCAGCAGCACGTGGGCGGCGTCGCTGTCGGTCGGCGAGCGCCGATGGGTCTTCGAACGCTGCGCGTCGTTGTGCCACGGCCCGATCAGCAGGACG
The DNA here is from genome assembly GCA_036555665.1 of Solirubrobacteraceae bacterium. GTDB lineage: Bacteria > Actinomycetota > Thermoleophilia > Solirubrobacterales > Solirubrobacteraceae > JAOPZW01. The sequence continues at coordinate 22,873 of DATBKW010000115.1, forward strand.
TCGCGCACGATGATCCAGCCGGTGCGCGTGCCCCACGTCGTTTCGAGGACCATCGTGCCCGGCAGGTAGCGCTGGCCGGCGGGCACCGACGTGTCGACCGGCGCGAGCTTGAACGAGCCCGCGTCGCGATCGAGCATCGCGCCGAAGACCGACGGGCCGTCGAAGCGCGGCAGGCACATCCACTCGACGTTGCCGCTCGGCGCCACCAGCGCGCAGACCTCGCAGTCCGAGAGGAACGCGTAGTCCGCGATCGGCGGGAACGGGCTGCCCCCGAGGGGGACATCGCCGACGACGTGGCGCATAGTGGCCGAACGCTAGCTTGTCCTCATGGCGACCACGAGCAGTGCGATCGGAGTTTCCCGGCGGCGGCTGGACGGCGAGGGCAAGGTCCGCGGCACGACACGCTTCGCCGCCGACCTGCCCGTCGCGGGGCTGCTGCACGCGCGGCTCGTGCTGGCGGCCGAGGCGCACGGCCGTATCGCGCGCATCGACACCGACGGCGCGCTGGGCGTGCCCGGCGTCGTGGCGGTGCTCACCGCGGACGACCTGCCGATCGTGCCGGGCACCGCCGGCCGTTCCGGGCAGCCGCTCGCCCGCGAGGAGGTGGTCTACTCGGGCCAGCCGGTGGCCATGGTGGTGGCCGATACGGAGGCCGCGGCGGCCGACGGCGTCGACGAGGTGCTCGTCGAGATCGAGCCCCTGCCCGCGATCCTGGACCTCGAAGGGGCGATGGCGCCGGACGCCCCGCTGGCCCGCGTCGACGTGGACGAAGGCGAGGCCGCCGACGTCGGCGCCGCGCACGCCGCGGTCGAGGGCGCCGACGAGGGCGACGAGAACGAGGACCTGTCGGACAACGTGGCCGGGCGCCAGCGGATGGCGGCAGGCGACGCGGCCGCGGCACTCGCCGACGGCGCGACGACCGCAGCCGGGACCTTCACCACCAGCTGGGTCCACCAGGGCTACCTCGAGCCGCAGGTGGCCACGGCGTGGCTGGAGCCCGACGGCGAGCTCGTCGTGAGCGCGAGCACACAGGGCGCGTTCAGCACGCGCCAGCAGATCGCCGACCTGCTCGGCTGGTCGCACGACCGGGTGCGTGTGCGCCCGGCGCCGCTGGGCGGCGCCTTCGGCGGCAAGCTGATGATCCCCGATCCGCTGGCAGCCGCTGCGACCGTGCACCTCGGGCGGCCGGTGCGCCTGGCGCTGACGCGCATGGAGGACTTCGCCGCGGCCAACCCCGCGCCGGGCCAGCGCCTGGAGCTCGAGGCGGGCGCGAGCGCCGACGGTCGCCTCACCGCGGTGCGCGGCCGGGTGCTGTTCGACCGCGGGACCAACGACGAGTTCGGCCTCGAGGCGCTCGGCGCGATGCTCGCCATGGGCCCGTACCGCTGGAGCGCGCGCGACCTGGCGAGCTACGGCGTGCTGACCAACCGCGTCGGCTTCGGCGCCTATCGCGCGCCCGCCGCGGCGCCGGCCGCCTTCGCGATCGAGGCGCTGGTCGACGAGCTGGCGGCCGCGCTCGGCCTCGACCCGATCGAGCTGCGCCTGCGCAACGTCCTGCGCGAAGGCGACACCGGGCCCGACGGCTCGCCCTTCCCGGTCTTCGGCGCCGTCGAATGCCTCGAGCGCCTGCGCGCCCACCCGCTGTGGGAGCGCCGCGGCGAGCTGCCCGACGACGAGGGCGTCGGCGTGGCGCTCGGCTGGTGGCCCGGCGGCCTGGAGCCCGCGGCCGCGAGCTGCCGCCTCGACGCCGACGGCCGCCTCACCGTGGTCACCGGCGCCGTCGACATGTCGGGTACCGAGAGCGCCTTCCAGACCATCGCCGCCGAGGCCTTCGGCTTGGCGGCGGACAGCGTCCGCGTCGTGGCGGGCGACACCGCCCAGGCGCCGTTCGCGGGAATGAGCGGGGGCAGCAAGGTGACCTACACGGTCGGCCGCGCCGTGCAGCGCGCGGCCGAGGGAGCGCGCGAGCGGCTGCTCGAGGTGGCCGCCACCGAGCTCGAGATCGCGCCCGAGGACCTCGAGATCGTCGACGGCGAGGTGCGGCCGGTCGGCTCGCCCGATCGGGCGCTGTCGATCGCGTCGATCGCCGCCAAGGTGCTGAGCTTCGGCAGCCCGCACGCGCCGATCGAGGGCTACGCGGGCCTCGCCCAGACCAGCCGCGCGCCCGGCGCCGCCGCGCACCTGGCGCACGTGCGCGTCGATCGCGAGACCGGCGAGGTGACGATCGTGCGCCACGTCATCGCCCAGGACGTCGGCCGCGCGCTCAACCCCGCCCTCGTCGCGGGTCAGCTGCTGGGCGGCGTCGTCCAGGGCGTCGGATGGGCGCTGCTGGAGGAGCTGGCCTACGACGGCGACGGCCAGCTGCGTACCGGCTCGTTCGTCGAATACGCGCTGCCGACGATCGACCGCGTGCCGCCCATCGACCTCGAGATCGTCGAGGTCCCGGCGCCCGACGGTCCGTTCGGGGCCAAGGGCGTCGGCGAGCCGCCGGTCATCGCAGTCGCCGCGGCGGTCGCCAACGCGATCGCGGCGGCCACCGGCGCGCGCCTGCGCGAGCTGCCGATGACGCCGCAGCGCGTGTGGCGCGCGCTCAACGGCGCGGCCGGGTAGAACGCGCGCCATGCCCACGCCACCACTCCCCGACGAGCTCCAAGCGGTCCTCGCCAAGCCCAACCCCGCCGTCATCGGCACGGTCGCGCCCGACGGCACGCCCAACACGGTCGCCACCTGGTACCTGTGGGAGGACGGGCGCGCGCTCGTCAACATGGACGAGGGGCGCCGCCGGCTCGACTACTTGCGCAGCAACCCGCGCGTCTCGCTCACGGTCCTCGACAGCGACCTGTGGTACCGCCACATCACCCTGCACGGGCGGGTGGCGCTTCAGGACGACGCCGATCTCACCGACATCGACCGTCTCTCCACGCACTACATGGGCAACCCATACAGTCAGCGCGATCGCGGCCGCGTGAGCGGCTGGATCGAGGTCGACAGCTGGCACGCCTGGAACGGCGGCCGTCCCTGGGAGTGAGCCTCAGACCGCTGCGGCCAAACGCGCGAGCAGCTCGTCGCGCGGCGGGCCCGGCGGCGCGGGAGAACGCGCCCCGAGCTCGGCGAGGATGCCCTCGATGCGGTCATGCAGGGCGTCGTCCTCGTCGAAGACGGCGGTGCGCTCGAGCAGGCCGATGCGCCGGATGATGCCGCGCAGGACCGCGTCGTCACGTGGCGCCGCGGCCAACGCGCCCACGAACGAGAAGAGCGGATAGCAGGCGTCGCGCCGGGTGATGTCCAGTGGCTCGCCACGCCAGCGTTGCGCGCGCGCCGCGTCGGTCGCGCAGGCGAGCGCGTGGCGTTCGCGCGCCTCGGGGCCGGCGTCCGCGCGAAAGCGCTCCACGATCGCGTCCGCGTCGGGCGCCTCCGCGGCCGCGCGCGCCAGCGCATGCGCGTGGGCGAGCGAGAACGACAGGCCATAGGCGAAGGCCGGATCGGTATGGCAGAAGCCGTCGCCCGTGGCGACGATCCCCGCCACGCCGGGCTCGCCGGTCCGCTCGACGTTCATGAGGCCGCCCATCGGCATGACGCCGGTGATCGGCGTGCCGTAGTCGGCCGACGTCATCACATCGAGCGGCGCGATCTGCGCGCACGCCGCGCGCCAGGCCACGTCGTGGCGTAGCACGCGCAGGTCGTGGTCGGCCGCGGGGGCAAGCAGGATCACCGCGAACGTCCGGTTGTCGCCCCGGAAGGTGTTGAAGCCCATGTACCCGAGATCGCCGCGCGGGTTGAGAACCGGCGCGTCGAGGTGCTCGACGCCGTCGGTCAGCGCGAAGTAGCGGCAGTAGTAGATCGCGCCCGAATCGGTGGGCTCGCCCGCCGCCCGCGGCCAGCCGGGCGGGCAGCGATAGCGACCGAGCGCGTCGACGACGACGTCGCCGCGCACCGGATCGCCGTCGTCCACCGCGACCGCCGTCGCGCGCGGCGCGCCGTCGGCACTCGTCACCAGCCCCGTCACCCGCACGCCCGCCCGCAGCTCGATCGCGGGCTCGGCCGCGGCGGCGCGCCGCAGCGCCCATTCGATGACCGGTCGCCGGACCCACAGATACACGAGGTCCTCGTCGCCGGGCTCTCGCCGGCCGTGGAGCTTGGCCGCGAGGTCCTGCGGGTCGGCGCCGGCTTCCACGAGCGCCTCGAGGACGTCGGGCGCCCACTCCGACAGCAGCCGCCGGCCGCGCGGGAGGAACGTGTGCGGCTGCAGGTAGTGGGGGATCCCCCGCCGCTCCACGTCGAAGACATCCAACGGCGACGCGCCGGGGGCGACGACGTCGCGCTCGAGCACGACGGCGTCGTGGCCCGCCCGCGCAAGCGCGAGCGCCGCCGCGAGCCCCGCGACGCCGCCGCCGGCGACGACGAACCTCATTCGCCCACGCTATCTGCTGAGCTGCAGGCGCTCCACCGCCTCGGTCACGTGGCGGTGGCCGAACGTCTCGTGGCACACGACGGTCACCGCCGGCGCGAGCGCGAGGACGACGAGGCAGACCGCCATGTCGACGCCCGCGGCCGCCAGCAGAACCGAGAGGACCAGCACCGCGATCGTGCCGGCGATCATCCAGTAGTGCTCCGGGTCGCGCCCCCGCATGAGCACCCAGTACAGCCAGTAGAACATCACGACGTAGACGGCGACCGGGATCGCCACGCTGAGCACGACGCCGGTCGTGCCGATCCGCGCCTCGTCGTCGAGGGCGAGCGCCGCGACATGCAGGCCCGCTCCCATGGCCGCGAGGGACCCGAAGATCACCAGGTGGCCGTAGCCGAACGCGAACGATCGCTCGCGGTGGCGCACCAGCGGCTCGGCCCACGGCACCACGAAGTACATCCACCAGCAGCCGAAGGTCAGCCCGATGCCGGCGATGGTCACCAGCGCGGCATCGACGGTCCAGCCGGCCTCGCCGTGGATGACCGCGTTCAGCGATGCGACCGTGCCGATGATGACCTCGCCGAGCGTGATGATCACCAGCAGCCCGTAGCGCTCGGCGATGTGATGCGGATGCCACGGCGTGCCGCCCTTGCGTTCGGCGATGAACGGGCCGACCAGCTCGAAGGCGATGAGGACGCCGAAGGCCACGAACGCCGCACCGACCGACAGGCCGATGATCGCCAGGGCGACCCAGCCGACCTGGGCGATACCGACCGTGGTCATGTACGACTGGGCGGTACGCCTGCGCTCGCTGTCGTGGCGCGAGACCTGCCACCACAGGAACACCAGCGCGACGCGCATGATCACGTAGCCCGCGACCACCACGCGGTTGTCGAGCGTGCCGCCCTCGTCGATCGAGCTGAACATCTGCGGCAGCCCCAGCGACAGGACGATGACGCCGGCCATCTGGACCATCGTGGCCAGGCGGAAGACCCAGTCGTCGGTGTCGTAGGCCGACGCGAACCACGAGTAGTTCACCCACGCCCAGCTCACCGCGAACGCGGCGAAGGCGAACCCGGCAACGCCGGCGCCGATGTGATCCTCCGCGACGTAATGGGCCATCCCGTCCGCCGCGGTGCCGAACGCGACGACGATCGTGAGGTCGTAGAGCAGCTCCAGCGGGGTGGAGGTGCGGTGGCTCTCGTCGGGATCCCGGCCGGTGAACCGCCGGCGGTGGTGGGACCGGTCGGGCGCCGTCGTCACGCGCGCTGACGCAGCAGGAAGTCGAGCGTCGTGCGGTTGAAGGCCTCCGGGTCCTCGTGCAGCCCGCCGTGCGACAGGTGCTCGAAGACCACCAGCTCGCTGCCGCCGATCCTGTCCTTCAGGCGATTGGCGAAGCGCGCCGAGCAGACGAGGTCGTGCGCCCCGACCGTGATGAGGGTCGGCGCCCGGATGTCACCCAGCACGCCGGTGGCATCGTGCGACAGCGCCGCGTCGCTCTGGGCCAGGAACGCGTCGAGCGGCTGGGCGGGGCGGCCGCGCACGAAGTCCACCAGCGTGTCGACGAACTCCGGGCGATCGACGTACATCTCGGGCGTGAAGCACAGCGGGAAGATCGCGTCGATCACCGCATCGGCGACGGTCGGCAGCGACGCCGCGACCCTACGCCAGAGCTCGACGATCTTCGTCAGATAGGCATCGCTGGCGTCCCAGGCGCTGTGCAGCGACAGCGAGCGCACGCGCTCGGGGTAGCGGGCTGCCAGGTGCATGCCCACGGCGGCGCCCAGCGAGACGCCCGCGACGTGCGCCTGCTCGACCCCGATGGCATCGAGGACGGCGTGGACCTGCTCGGCGTAGCCGTCGGTCGAGTATGGGCCCGGGGGCTTGTCGCTCTCGCCGGTGCCCGGAAGGTCGATCGCAATGCAGCTGAAGTGCTCCGTGTACGCGGGAAGCTGAAACGCGTAGCACGCGTGGTCGGCGGACAGGTAAGGAATGAGCAGGAGCGGCTCGCCCTCGCCCTGAACGTCGTAATTGATGGTCAACCCGTCGACGGCGATCTGAGGCATGCGGACATGATCGCCCCGAGACGGAGGTCGCGGCAACGAAAATACGCAACCTTCCGGATGTCGGCGCGGCCCCGGAGGCGTACGGTCTGGCGCATGGACAACCTCGGTCAGCGCTTCGCACGGTCATTGGCGAGCAAGGACTTCGACGGGGTCGCGAGCCTCCTTCACCCGGAGATCGACTTCCGCGGGCTGACCCCGAGGAGGACCTGGGAGGCCTCGGAGCCCGAGCAAGTCGTCGACGGCATCCTGCGCCAGTGGTTCGAGGACTCCGACGAGATCGACGAGCTGGTGTCGGTCGAGACCGGAGCGGTCGCCGACCGGCAGCGAGTCGCCTATCTGCTGCGCGGCCACAACGGCGACGGCCCGTTCGTCGTCGAGCAGCAGGCCTACTACGCCGAGCGCGACGGGCGCATCGACTGGATGCGCGTGCTCTGCTCGGGCTTCCGGGCGCCGTAGATGGGCGTCCGGGTCCGCGAACTGCTGATGGGCGAGCTCGGCTCGCTGCGCTACGAGCCGACCGACAAGCGGATCCGTGCCGTGTTCGGCGACCGCACCGTGATCGACACCACGCGCGCCATGCTCGTCTGGGAGCCCAAGCGCGTGGTGCCGAGCTACGCCGTGCCGGCCGAGGACATCGACGCGCAGATCGGCGAGCAACCCGCCGCCGACGCGGCGGCCGACGAGGCCACGGCCGGCGTCCCGCTGGCCGGGCGCTCGGTGTACGACCCCAGCATTCCCTTCTCCGCCCACACCTGCGAAGGCGAGCCGCTGACCGTGAGCGTGTCCGGCCACGAGGCGGCGGCGTTTCGCCCCGCCGACGCCGACCTCGCCGGTTACGTCGTGCTCGACTTCGCCGCCTTCGACGCCTGGTACGAGGAGGACGAGCGCAACGTCGGCCACCCGCGCGACCCGTTTCACCGCATCGACATCGTGCACAGCTCACGGCAGGTCCGCGTCGAGGCCGGCGGCGAGGTTCTCGCGGAGTCGACGAATCCCTATCTCCTGTTCGAGCCGCCGCTGCCCGTCCGCTACTACCTCCCGCGCGAGGACGTGCGCACCGATCTGCTGCGACCCAGCGACAGGATCACGTTCTGCGCCTACAAGGGCCAGGCGTCGTACTGGTCGTTCGCGGACGAGGAGGCGCTCGTCTGGAGCTATCTGCAACCGCTGCGCGACGCGGTCGAGGTCACCGGGCGCATGGCCTTCTTCAACGAGCGCGTCGACATCGTCGTCGACGGCGCGCGGGCCGAGCGCCCGCTCACGCCCTGGTCGCGGCCGTAGCGACGAGCAGCACGCCCGCCCCGATCGGCACGATCGACGCCGTCACGCGCGCGTCGGCGTCGACGCGTGCGGAACTCGGCGACCTCGTCGGCGTGCGAGAGGACATTGTCGACGGCGAGCAGGCCCGGGCGCGCGAGCACCCGCGCGAGGTCGGGCCGGTAGCCCGCGTGCCGCGTACGCGCGCCGCTCGGGATTCACGGCACCAGTGCGTTGGCCGCTTCGAGCGCCGGCCGGTAGGTCGGGTCGCGCAGCAGCGCCTGGCGGATGCCCTCGCCGAGGATGCCCGCCTCGCCCCGCGAGGCGCCGAGCACCGTCCACTCGCGCTCCTGGCCCTTGCGGTTGCGATAGCGCGCGTGCAAGCCGCCCGGCCCACGGTCGAGCTCGAGGTGGCGGCCGGATGCCGTCTCGAGCGTCAGGCCGGCGAGGCCGCGCACGTCCTGGCGCGGCTCGGGCTCCAGGCACAGGTCGACGTCCTGGCGGCGCGCGTGCGACTTGCCGGTCAGCGAGCCGTTGCGGGCGATGAGCCGCGACGGCTCCCATTGCAGGCGCGAGGCGAGCCAGCCGATGAGCAGCAGCCCCGCCGCCGTGGAGTCGGGGTGGTGGCGGATGGTGACCGAGCTGATGACCTCGAGGTCGGGCCGCAGATGCGCCGTGTCGAACGTCGCGGCCACGCGCTCGCGCCAGGGCGTCGAGCGCAGCCACGCGAGGTCGACGACATAGGCCTTGCGCGACAGTTCCTGGGCGCGCGCCAGCGCGTCGTGGAGGTCGGGCTCGTCGACCGAATCCAGCAGCACGACCTGCGCGAGCCCGAGCAGCTCGTCGATCGCCTCGGGGTGCCCGTGGGGCGACCACAGCAGCGTCGGCAGGTCGGTCACCACCAGCGGATCGACGATCGTGTCCAGCGCGGGCAGGTGCTTGTCGCCGACGTCGACGATGACCGTCTCGCGCAGCAGCGCGAACTCGCCCGCCTTGGGGTGCACGTCGGTGGCGATCGTCGCGACGGCGTCGAGCTTCTCGCGCCCGGGCTCGATCGCCAGCACGACCGTGCGCGAGGCGTGATAGCGCCCGACGTTGCGCAGGCGGTTGGCGATCTCGCCGCTCCACGCCTTGTCGACGACGCAGACCATGTTGAGCACGCGCGCCGGGGAGAACGACTCGTTCTCGGCGTGGCGCTCCTTGAGCATCCTGCGCAGCGCCTCCTCGATCTGCCCGGGCGTCGTGTCCTGCGCGGCCCAGTGGCTGTCGGAGACGCCGGGCATCAGATCGTGCGCCACTCCTGGCCGTGAAGCATCAGGTCCTCCGCCTCGTCCGGGCCCTGCGAGCCCGCCGGGTACTGCGGCAGGGGGCCGGGCATCGACTCCCACGCCTGCACGATGGGGTCGCAGATGCGCCACTGCGCCTCGACCTCGTCGTTGCGCGTGAAGAGCGTGGCGTCGCCGCGCATCGCGTCCGTGATCAGCCGCTCGTAGGCCTCCGGCGACTGCGACAGGAACGAGGTCCCGTAGAGGAACTCCATGTGCACCGGGCGGATCTTCATGCGCGTGCCGGGGATCTTTGCGCCGAGCGAAAGCGACACGCCCTCGTTGGGCTGCATCGTGAGGATGAGCTGGTTGGGCTTGACGCCAAGCGAGCCCTCCTGCGAGAACGCGAGGTGGGGAACCGGCTTGAGCGTGATGGCGATCTCGGTGACCTTGCGCGCCAGGCGCTTGCCGGTGCGCAGGTAGAACGGCACGCCGGCCCAGCGCCAGTTGTCGACCTCCAGGCGCAGGGCGGCGTAGGTCTCGGTGTTGGAGTCGTCGGCGACGCCCTCCTCCTGCAGGTAGCCGACCACGTGCTCGCCGCCGGACTCGCCCTCGGCGTACTGCGCGCGCACCGCGATGTCGAGGATGTCGTCCTCCGTCGGCGCGTGGACCGCCTGCAGCACCTTGACCTTCTCGTTGCGCACCTCGTCGGCGGTGAAGTTGACCGGGGGCTCCATCGCCACGTGGCACAGCAGCTGCAGCATGTGGTTCTGGATGAGGTCGCGCAGCGCGCCGGCCGAGTCGTAGTAGCCCGCGCGCGAGCCGATGCCGATGTCCTCGGCCGCGGTGATCTGCACCTGGTCGATGTAGTTGCGGTTCCACACCGGCTCGAACAGGCCGTTGGCGAACCGGAACGCCATCAGGTTCTGAACCGTCTCCTTGCCCAGGTAATGGTCGATGCGGAACACCTGGTGCTCGTCGAAGACCGACAGCACCTCGTGGTTGAGGCTTTCGGCCTCGGCCAGCGTCGTGCCGAAGGGCTTCTCGATGACCACGCGCACGTCGGCGCCCTCGTGGTGCTCGAGGTCGCGCTCGCCGAGCTTGCCCACGATCAGCGGGAAGAACGACGGCGCGGTGGACAGGTAGAAGCATCGGTTCATGCGCTGCCCCGCGGCCGAGTCGAACGAGTCCAGGCAGCTCTCGAGCGCCTCGAAGACCGCCGGGTCGTCGAAGGTCCCCGGGACGTAGCGGACGTCCTCGAGCAGCTTCTCGAGCACGGCCTCGTCGGGCTCGCGGCGCGAGAACTGCTTGATCGCCTCGACCGCCATGGCGCGGAAGTCGCCGTGCGGCATGTCCGACCGCGAGACGCCGATCAGGTGGAAGCGCTCCGGCAGCGCGCCCTCGTGGGCGAGGTTGTAGATCGCCGGCAGCAGCTTGCGGTGGGAGAGGTCGCCGGTCGCGCCGAAGATGACGAGCGTCGTCGGGTGGATCGGCAGGCGCTCGAGCCCTTCGATGAGCGGGTTCTCGGCGGTGGCTGTGGCTGCACTCACAGCAGCCCCTTCAGGCGCTCGGTCAGCGCCCGCAACGCGGCGGCCGGATCGTCGCCGGTGAGCGTCACGCGCTGGGCCGGCAGCCCGTGGCCGCGCAGCGTCTCGAGGTCGCCGATCGCCTGGGCGTGCTTGAGCCGGGTGAAGCCGTAGCTCTCGCCCGGGATCTCGACGTCGGGCTCGGAGTCGTGCACGAGCTGCAGGAAGCGCCCCGTCGGCGGGCCGCCCTTGTGCAGCTGGCCGGTCGAGTGCAGGAAGCGCGGGCCGTAGCCGAACGTCGTGGCCACCTTCCTCGCGTCGCGGATGGTCGTGCGCAGCTCGGCGACCGCCGCGTCGAAGGCGTCCGACGGCTCGACGTAGCCCATCACGGCGAAATACGTCCCACCCGCCCCGGAGAGGTCGCCGAGCAGCGCGCGCAGCTCGTCGTCGGTGGCGTCGGGCTGGTCGCCGGTGCCCTCGGCGAGCACGCGCGCGGTGTTGTCCTTGGCCTCCTGCACGTTGGGCTGGTCGAACGGGTTGATGCCCAGCACCCAGCCGACGGTGGCGATAGCGAACTCGGCGAAGTAGAAGATCCGCCCGAGGTCGTCGGGGCCGCCGATGTCGCGCACGATCAGCGGGTTGCCCGCCTCGCGCAGGGCGGCGACCTTGGCGTCGGTCTCCTCGTTGGGATCACTGCCGTGGCGCAGGTGTAGGAAGATGCGGTCGTCGCCGTAGGCCTCGGGCGCTCCGACCGGCTCGTCGACCACCGGCACGATGCCCTTGCCGTGCTTGCCCGTCGACTCGGCGATGAGCTGCTCGACCCACAGGCCGAAGCTCTGCAGCGGCGCGTCGATGACGTAGGTGAGCTTGTCGTGGCCCGCTGCCGCCAGCTCGCCCCAGCCGATGCCGAGCCACAGCCCGCTGGACAGGTCGCCGGACTCGAAGCTCTGGCAGTTCTGCTCGGCCACGCCGGCGGCGTGCAGCATCCCGGCGACGTCGGCGCCCATGAGCGCGGCCGGCACGAGCCCGAAGAACGACAGCGCGCTGTAGCGCCCGCCGATGTCGGGGTCGTTGAGGAACGTGCGGCGGAAGCCGTGCTCACGCGCGAGATCCTCCAGCCCCGAGCCGGGGTCGGTGATGGCCACGAACGCGTTGCCGTCGCCGCGCAGCGACCAGAAGTGCTTGAAGAGCGACAGCGTCTCGATCGTGCCGCCGGACTTGGTCGAGACCAGGAACAGCGCGTGGTCGAGGTCGATCGCCTCCTGCACGGAGCGGATCGCGCCCGCGTCGGTCGAGTCGAGCACGTGCAGGCGCGGGTGGCCGTCCTGGTCGCCGTACGAGCGGCGGATGACCTCGGGCGCCAGCGACGAGCCGCCCATGCCGAGCAGCACGACGTCGGTGGTGCCCTCGTCGCGGACCGCGGCGGCGAACGCCTGCAGGCCGGCGAGGTCCTCGTTCATCGAGTCGAGGATGGTCAGCCAGCCGAGGCGGTTGGCGACCTCGGCCTGCCCGGCCGGGCCCCAGAGGGTGTCGTCCTTGCGCCAGATCCGGCGCGCGACGTCGTCGTCGGCGGCCTTGCGCACGCGCTCTGCCACGCGCGGCTCGACGTCGTCGGGCAGCGACGCCTCGATCGACGGCGGGCGCTGGGTGACGGTCGCCTCGCGCTTGCTGTCGATGCCGTCGAGCAGCTTCTCCATCGGCTCGACGAACTTCTCGACGCCCTCGCGCAGGAGCTGGTCGGTGACGTCGTCCAGGTCGATGCCGGCGTCGGCGAGCGCCTTCAGGTCGTCCGTCGGGTCCTCGTCGGCCGTGGCGCCGGCGATCTGCGCGTGGTCGCCGGCGGCCATCATCGTGGCCATCGGCATCGTGTTGACCGTGTTGGGCGCGACCAGCCCGTCGACGTACATGACGTCGCTGTAGGCCGGGTTCTTGACGCCGGTCGACGCCCACAGCGGGCGCTGGACGCGCGCGCCCGCCTCGCGCAGGGCGGCGAAGCGCTCGCCGAGGAAGATCTCCTTGTAGCGCTGGTAGGCGGCGCGCGCGTTGGCGATGCCGGCCTTGCCCAGCAGCTCGTCATGGCCGGTGCCCTCGAGCCGCTTGTCGACCTCGGTGTCCACGCGCGAGACGAAGAAGGACGCGACCGAGTTGATGTCGACGGACTTGCCCTCCTCGTGGCGGCGCTCCAGGCCGCGGATGTAGGCCTCGGCGATCTGCGCGTACTCCTCGACGCCGAAGAGCAGCGTGACGTTGATGTTGCGCCCCTCGTAGATCATCTCCTCGATCGCGGGCACGCCCTCCGAGGTGCCCGGGATCTTGATCATCAGGTTGGGGCGATCGACGCGGTCCCAGTACTCGCGCGCCTGGGTCATCGTCTTGGCGGTGTCGAAGGCCAGGTCGGGGTCGACCTCGAAGGAGACGAAGCCGTCCGCGCCGCCGGACTCGTCGTAGACCACGCGCAGCACGTCGCAGGCGTCCTGGATGTCCTTGATCGCCAGCTCCTGGTAGATGCCGCGGTTGTCCTTGCCGGCCCGGGCGGCCTCGGCGAGCTGCTCGTCGTAGTCCTCGGAGCCGAGGATCGCCTGGTTGAAGATCGTCGGGTTGGAGGTGACGCCGCGCAGCGACTCCTCCTCGACCAGCCGCTGCAGCTCACCGGTGGTGATCAGGCTGCGCTTGATCTGGTCCAGCCACACGCTCGTGCCGGCGGCGGTGAGGGCGGCGAGGCGCTCGTTGACCTGCTGGGTGGCCATGTGTCAGCTCTCTTTCGTCTCTGCTTGCAAGGGGAGTTCTTCCCGCTCGAGCTCCTGACCCGCGAGCAATGCAGCACCGCGAACACCGGCCTGCGGCCCGTAGCGCGCGAGCACGATGCGCGTCTTGGTGCCGACGCCCTTGATGATGAAGCGGGCGGCCGACTCCTTGGTCGGCGCGAGCAGCAGCTCGCCGGCGCGTGACACTCCGCCGCCGATGACGACGAGCTCGGGGTCGAAGACGTTGACGACGTTGGCGACGCCGACGCCCAGGCGCTCGCCGAGGATGCGCACGCAGTCGAGCGCCTCGGGATCGCCGTCGTGCGCGGCGGTCACCACCGCGGTTCCGTCGCCGAGCCCGCGGGCCTCGCCGAGGCGGTCGAGCGCGCGGCCGGCGGCCAGGTACTCCAGCGAGGCGTGGTGGGGCTGGCGCTCGGCGGCCGGCGGCGCGCCGTCGGTGAGGTCGGCGGCGACGATGATGTGGCCGAGCTCGGGCGCGGCGCCGGTGGCCCCGCGGTAGATGCGCCCGTCGATGACGATGCCTCCGCCCACGCCGGTGCCGACCGTGATCATCACGAGCGACTGGGCGATGAGGTTGAGGTCGTCGTCATGGGCCTCGGCGAGCGCGGCGACCGTCGCGTCGTTGTCCACGAAGGTCGGGATGCCTACCCGGTCGCTGAGGAGCTGACGCAGCGGGACGCCCTGCAGCGGGATGTTCACCGAGCTGCGCGCGGTCCCCGTGGCGAAGTCGATCACGCTGGGAACGCCGAGTCCGACCGCGTCGGCCGGGCCGGCGTCTGCGATGGCCGCTGCGAGCTGATCGACGAGCGCGTCGCTGGAGGACAAGATCGTCGGGCGCAGGACCGGATCGGAGAGCACGCCGTCCTCGAGGACGGCGACCGAGACCTTCGTGCCACCGACGTCGACGCCGATGAGGCGATCGCCCATACGCAGGACGTTAGCGACGTTGTACGTTCCCACGGTGGCCGATGACCACGCGCTCGTGGAGCGCCTCCGCGCGGGCGACGAGGAGGCGTTCATGGACCTCGTGGTCCGCTGGTCGCCGTCGCTGCTGCGCGTCGCGCGGATGTACGTGCCCAGCCAGGCGGTGGCGGAGGACGTCGTGCAGGAGACGTGGCTGGGCGTGCTGCAGGGCATCGGGCGCTTCGAGGAGCGCTCGTCGCTGCGCACGTGGGTCTTCAGCATCCTCGTCAACCGCGCCCGCACGCGCGGCGAGCGCGAGCGCCGAACGGTCCCGTTCGCCGCGCTCGCGCGCGAGGAGACCGAGGGCGAGTTCGATGCGGTCGACCCGGCCCGCTTCGTGCGCGAGGGCGACGCGGTCGGCGCGTGGGCGGCGCCGCCGGTGCGCTGGTGGGAGGAGCCCGAGCGCGCGCTGGGCTCGGCCGAGGCCGTCGCGCGCATCGAGGCCGAGATCGACAAACTGCCCGAGACGCAGCGCCTGGTCATCACCATGCGCGACGTGCTCGGGATGTCCTCGGAGGAGGTCCGTAGCGCTTTGGACCTCTCCGAGACCAATCAGAGAGTGCTTCTTCACCGGGCGAGGTCAAAGGTGAGGGCGGGGCTCGAGGACTACTACGCGCATGGCTGACTTCTGGAGTCGACTCTTCGGCCGCGGGCGCCGCAACGGCGAAACCGCCGGTCTGGCCTGCCAGGAGCTGGTCGAGCTCGTCAGCGACTACCTCGAGGGCGCGCTTTCGGAGGCGGACCGGGCGCGCTTCGACGCCCACATCGCCGGGTGCCACGACTGCACGGCCTACGTGCGTCAGATGCGCGAGACGCTCGCGCTGATGGGCGAGCTGACGACGGAGTCGATCTCGCCGCAGGCGGAGGCCGACCTGCTGGCGGCCTTCCGCGACTGGAAGGCCGGGTCCTAACGCAGCGCGCGCTCGACCAGCGCGTCGAACGCGCGGTCGGGCAGCAGCGCGTGCAGCGTTCCCTGGATGCGCGCCTCGCGCCCCACCGTGTAGAGGGTGCGGGGCCTGCGGGCGGTGAGCGCGTGCTCGACCGCCTCGGCCGCCGCTTCGGGCGGCGTGGCGCCGGCGGCGATCTTGCGGACCGTCTTGACCATGGCATCGAGTTGTTGCGCGTACAGCGTGCGCACGCGCTCGGGCAGCGCGCCGATCGTGTCCTCGGCCTCCTCCTCGCCCTTGCGCCAGATCGGGGTGTCGAGGGCGCCCGGCTCGACGAGCGCCACCTCGATCTTCCAGGGGCGCAGCTCGCGGCGCAGCGAGGCGCTGAGACTGCGCACGGCCGCCTTGGAGGAGCTGTAGGGCCCAACGAACGGGGTGTTGATCCGTCCGCCGATCGAGCCGATGTTGACGATGCGCCCGCGGCCGGCGCGCAGCGGCTCGAGCAGCGCCTGGGTCACCGCGAGCAGCCCGAACACGTTGACCTCGTACTGGCGGCGCATCTCGGCGAGCGGCACGCCTTCCAGCGGCCCGGCCACCGCGATGCCCGCGTTGTTGACGAGCCCGGCGAGCGGGCCGCCGGCGATCCGCCGGGCCAGCGCAGCGACCTGGTCGGCGTCGGTGACGTCGACGATCACCGGCTCGATGCGCCCGTCGGCCTCGTGCAGCGCCGCGCCGTCGCTGTCGCGGCGCACGCCGGCGAGCACGTCGAAGCCGGCGCGCGCGAGGCGCAGCGCGGTCGCCCGGCCGATCCCGGTCGACGTCCCCGTGATGACGACCGTTCCCCTTGCCATGCCGCCGACCCTAACCGGCGTCGCCGAGCTTCAGGCAGTCCTCGAGCCAGGTCTCGTCGACGAGCAGCTCCGGGAGCTGCAGCGCGGCGGCGACGTTGAGGAGCATCCCAGCGGCGAAGAACTGCGTCAGCTCCTCACGGTCCGCGCCGCCGAGCTCGCGCACGAGGTCGTAGAGCTGCGCGTAGCGGCGGCGGGCCAGGTCGCGCACCTCATCGTCGCCGCACGCGGCGTAGGTCTGCAGCTGCATGAGCAGCAGCGGGCGGTCGGCGAGCACGCTGCCATAGGACTCCTTCATCGCCTCGAACGCGCCTTCGGGCCCGGCGTTGGCGGCCGCCTCGCGGAACGTCTGCTCGACGCGATCGAAGCAGTGCTCGACGGCGGCCAGGAAGAGCCCCTTCTTGGTGCCGAACAGGCTGAACGCGTACGGCTGGGTGATGCCGACGTCATCGGTGATGGCGCTGACCGCCGTGCCGTGTAGGCCGGTCTGCCCGAAGTGCTCGACCGCGGCGGCCACGAGGGCGTCGCGGCGCTCGTCGGCGCTCTGGCGCGCGCGCGGGGAAGCGGCGGGGCCGGTGTCGGCGGCGCGGCCGGCGTCGCCGCTCTCGGCGCGGCGCGCGCGCAGCCGGCGGACGTGGGGCGTGGTCTTCTCGGGCATGGCCTTGACAGGGTACTTAGTGATCGCTAACTTAGCAATTAGTTAGCAGTCACTAAGAACGCCCACCGGACCGAAGGACCGCTCACATGTCACCCGCCCCCACGCAGCATCGAACCGGCGCAACCCTGGCGATCGTCTCGCTCGCGCTGTTCATGGTCGTGCTCGACAACCTCGTCGTCACGGTGGCGCTGCCCGCCATCCGCGAGGATCTCGGCGCCACCCTGCAGTCGCTGGAGTGGACGATCAACGCCTACACGCTCGCGTTCGCCGTCTGCCTGATCCCCGGTGCCGCGCTCGGCGATCGCTTCGGCCGCAAGCGCCTGTTCCTGGCCGGTCTTGCCCTCTTCACGCTCGCCAGCGCCGGCGCCGCCCTGGCGCCGACCACGGGAGCGCTCGTCGCTGCGCGTGCAATCCAGGGCGTCGGCGGCGCCATCGTCGCGCCGCTGACCCTGACGCTGCTGGCCGACGCGTTCCCCGCCGAGCGCCGCGGCGCCGCGCTGGGCATCTGGTCGGGCATCAGCGGCACGGGCGTCGCGCTCGGGCCGATCGTCGGCGGCGCCGTCGTCGACGGGATCTCCTGGCACTGGATCTTCTGGATCAACGTCCCCATCGGCCTGGCGCTGCTCCCCGTCGCCGCGCTGCTGCTTCGCGAGAGCCACGGCCCGTCGCGCAAGCTCGACCTGCCGGGCTTCGCCCTGGCCGCCACCGGCCTCTTCAGCCTCGTCTTCGGCCTCGTCCGCGGCCAGGCGGAAGGCTGGACGAGCCCGCTGATCGTGGTCTCGCTGGCCGCCGGCGTCGCGATCCTCGGCGCCTTCATCGTCTGGGAGCGCCGGGCCGCCGAGCCGATGGTGCCGCTCTCGCTCTTCCGCAAGCGCGCCTACGCGGTCGTCAACGGCGTGTCGTTCTTCATGTACTTCGGCACCTTCGGGTCGATCTTCCTGCTCACCCAGATCCTGCAGTACGTGCTCGGCTACACGCCCTTCCAGGCCGGCCTGCGCATGCTGCTGTGGACCGGGGCGACGATGGTCGTCGCGCCGATCGCGGGGGTGCTGTCCGAGCGCCGCGGCTCGCGCGGCTTCATGACCGCAGGCCTGGCGATGCAGGCGGCCGCGCTGGCCTGGTTCGCCGCGACCACCTCGACGACGGTCACCTTCGGCGACCAGGCGATCGCCTTCGTGCTCGCGGGCGCCGGCATGGGCCTCGTGTTCGCGCCGTCGGCCGGCGCGCTGCTGAGCGTCGTCAGTCCCGCGCAGGCGGGCCAGGCGTCGGGCACGAACAACGCGATCCGCGAGGTCGGCGGCGTGTTCGGCGTCGCCGTCCTGTCGACGATCTTCAGCGAGTCCGGCGCGCTGACCTCGACGCAGGGCTTCGTGGACGGCGCCGTCCCGGCGCTGTGGGTGGGCGCGGCGGTCGTGGGCGTCGGCGCGCTGGTGGCGCTGCTGCTGCCGCGCCGCCGCCCCGCGGCCGAGGCCGCCGCCGAGCCGGTGGCCGTCGGGGCGGGCGCGTAACGTGCGCGCATGTCCGAGAGCTATCCCGTTCAGGTCGACGTCGACTATGCCGACCGGCCGCTCAACCGGCTGACGACAGCCCTGCGGGTCTTCACGATTATCCCCATCGCGATCGTGCTGGGCACCGTTTCGGGCCAGACGTGGAGTTGGTACAGCGCGGGCCACGCGACGACAACGGTGGCCATCAGCGCCGGGGGCACGCTGTTCGCCGGTCCGCTGCTGATGATCCTGTTCCGGCAGAAGTACCCGCGATGGTGGTTCGACTGGAACCTCGAGCTGACGCGGTTCTCATCGCGGGTCGCGGTGTACGGCGCGCTGCTCGACGACCGCTACCCGTCGACCGACGAACGGCAGTCGTTGCGTCTAGACATCCCCTATCCCGATGCGCGGACCGAGCTGAACCGCTGGCTGCCGCTCGTAAAGTGGTTTCTGGCCATCCCGCACTACATCGTGCTGGTGTTCCTCGGCATCGCCGCGTTCGTGTGCATCGTGATCGCGTGGTTCGCCATCCTGTTCACCGGCCGCTACCCGCGCGATCTGTTCGGCTTCGTCGTCGGCGTGGGGCGTTGGGCGGTGCGCGTCGAGGCCTACGCGTTCCTCCTGGTCACCGACCGCTATCCGCCTTTCTCGCTGAGCCCCTAGTGGCCCACTAGTCGCCCTCCAACGCGGCGACGCGTGTGAGGAGGGCGTCGGCAACCTGTGGCGGCGGCGCGGTGGTCTCCAGGACGAGATCGGCAGAGCGTCGCAGCAGTGGCTCAACCTGGGCGAGATCGGCGAGCACCTGCGAGAGCTCCGTGCCCTCGCGGCCATAGGCGTTGCCGGTGCGAGTCCGCAGTCGCCCGACGAGCACGGATCTCGGGGCGGTCAGCAGCACCCGGTAGTCGAACGGCAGATCGATCTGCTCCTCCGAGCAGCCCGCAAAGAACAAGAGGCGATCCGGCGGCCCAGAGAGGAGGTCGGCGACCAGGTCGGCGCGCCAGCCCCATCGACCGTCGGCTCGCGGCTCGCTGAAGCCGTCGTCGTCGGCGTCGAGGGCGGTGTAGCCGCGGCGCCGCAGCTCCGCGACCAAGGTCGACTTCCCCGCCCCGGACATGCCGGTCAGCAACACCCGCATCGCCGGGCAGCATAGGCAGGGCGACGCTGCTTGCACCGGCGAAGTCGCCGGTGCGAAGGCAGCCCGCCGTCGCCACGCTTGCCGCCATGAGCGACGTCACGATCTCGCCGAACGACACCGGCCGATCAATTCGGCCGGCGCCACCGATGCGGCTGTTCGTCACGGGCGGCAGGGGCGTGCTGGGACGAGCCCTCGTCCCGATGGCTCAGAAGGCCGGCCACGCGGTGGCCGCCCCGAGCCACGACGAACTCGACCTCTTCGACCCGGCGCCGTCGCGCGCGCAGCACGCGCTGGGCTTCACCCGTGCCGGCCGCCGCGGCGTCGCCCTGCGCCTCGACCTGCTCGACGGGCCCGGCACCGGCCACGACGAGCCGCTGCCGACCTTCGGCGCGACGCTGCACGTCGCCGACGCCGCGCGCGGGCCCTGCTGGCCGCACTCACCCTCCCGCCGGGCATCTACAACGTGTGTCGCGACGGCGAGCGCGTCTCCAACGAACGGATCTCGCAGATGGCGGGCTGGCGCGCGTTGCATTGACGGGCGACGTCAGCCAGCGCGAGCGAGTCCGTCGATGAAGGCCGGCACGTCGGCGGGCCCGCACAGCGCCGAGAGGACGAACGTCGTGATGCCGGCTGCCTCGAACTCGGCCAGGCGCTCGCGCATCTGCTCGGGCGAGCCGAAGATGAAGATCTCGCGCACCAACTCCTCGGGTACGAGCTCGAGCGCCTTCGCGCGATCGCCGGCGTGCCACGCCTCGGCCATCGGGTCGATGCGCTCGCCCCAGCCCAGCCAGCGGAAGAACGCCGTGTAGACGGGCACCGTCGCATAGGCGGCGAACAGGAACGTGGCGGTCGCGAACCCCTCGGCCTCGGGCTGTGGCACGCAGAAGAAGCGGCAGACGAGCTCCTTGTCGGGCGCGCCGAACGCCTCGACGACCTGCGGCACGCCGCTGATCGGCAGGAAGTTCGTGAAGGCGCCGTCGGCGACCTCGGCCGCCAGCGCGAGCATCCTGCCGCGCAGCGCCGCCACCACGATCGGGATCGGGTAGGCCGGCGCGGTCTCGAGCTTGAAGCCGCCCGGGCCGCGCTCGCCGGCGAAGACCGGGCGCAGCGCCTGCACCGCCTCGCGCACCTTCGACAGCGGCTTCTCGAACGGCACCCCGTTCCAGCGCTCGACGATGACGTTCGACGACGAGCCGAGGCCGAGCACGAAGCGCCCGCGCGACGCGTCGGCCAGCGCGGCGGCGTGCTGGGCCAGGACGGCGGGCCCGCGCGTGAAGGGATTGACGATGCCCGTGCCCAGGCGCACGCGCTCGGTGTGCGCGGCGGCCAGCACGAGCGGGGTGAAGCCGTCGGCCCCGTTCGTGTCGCCGGTCCAGAAGTCGTCGTAGCCGGCGGCCTCGGCGCGGCGGAACAGCTCGGCGTGGTCGGCGAGCGACAGGCCGGCGAACGGCACGGTCAATCCCCAGCGAACGTCCATGGTGTCGGAACCCTATGCCGACGCCATGGACGTTCGCGCGTAGGGTGGGGCCGTGCACCAGCCGCTCGACGGCATCGCCGCGGCCGACGCGCTCCTGGGGCGGCCGTTCCCGCTGCCCGCGGCGCCCTTGCCGCTGGCACGCTGGGTCGACGTCGTGCAGGTGGCCGAGCGCGGAGTCGAGGTCGCGTGGAGCCTCGACGACTCGCGCGCCGGGTCGCCCGGCCGCGTCGCGCTCTACGTGGGCACCGACCCGCCGCCCGAGCGCCGGCTGGACGGTGCCGATGCCCCGCGCGCGGTCGACGGCATCGCCGTCCGTACCGCCCCGCTGCCCGAGGCCGAGCCCTCGCTACGGCCGGTCACCGAGCTGCGCTGGCAGCGCGACGGGCTGTTCCTGCGCCTGACCGGCCAGGGGCCGTGGACCACCGAGGCCCTGCTCGAACTCGCGCGATCCGTGTAGGGTCGCCGCGCAGTGGCGACGCGGCTGCACCGCAACGAGTACGTCGGGATGGCGGGCGGCGCGCTGCTGGCCATCAGCGTGTTCCTGCCCTGGTACGGCACCGACCCGGCCAACCGCTTCGCCCAGATCGACGGCCACCGCGGCAACCAGTCCTGCTGGGACGTCCATCCGATCCTGCGCTGGCTGCTGCTCGCCGCCGCAGTGGCGCCGTTCATCCTCGCCTACATCATCGCCAACGACATCCACCTGTCGTGGGCGCGCGGCGAGATGACCCTCGTCACGTCGATCGCGGCCTTCGGGCTGATCGTCTACAACGGGCTGATCGATCGTCCGGGCGAGCCGTCCAGCGAGATCTCGCTGAAGTTCGGGTGGTTCCTGGCCGTGCTGGGGACGCTCGCGATGACCTTCGGCGCGGCCCTGCGCTCGTCCGAGCACGAGCGCCCACGCAAGCCACCGGGAACGATATGAGCGACACATCCGCAACCCGACCCGATCGCAACGTCGCCCTCGAGCTTGTCCGCGTGACCGAGGCCGCCGCCCTGGCCTCCGCGCGCCGGATCGGCATGGGCGACAAGGAGGCCGCCGACCAGGCGGCGGTCGACGCCATGCGCCTCGTCCTCGACACCGTGCACATGGATGGTGTCGTCGTCATCGGCGAGGGGGAGAAGGACGAGGCGCCGATGCTCTACAACGGCGAGCACGTCGGGGACGGCTCGCCGCCCCAGGTCGACATCGCCGTCGACCCGCTCGAGGGCACGCGGCTGGCCGCGGAGGGCCGGCCGAGCGCGCTGGCCGTCATCGCGCTCAGCCCGCGCGGCACGATGTTCGATCCGGGCCCGTGCGTCTACATGGAGAAGATGGCCGGTGGCGGCGACATCGCCGACCTGCTGTCCCTCGATCGTCCGCTGGGCGAGACGCTAAGCCTCATCGCCGAGCGCCGCGACTCCGACATCCGCGACATCATGGTCGTCGTCCTCGATCGCCCGCGCCACGAGGAGGGGATCGCCGCGATCCGCGAGGCCGGTGCGCGCGTGCGGCTCATCACCGACGGCGACGTGAGCGCGTCGCTGCTCTCGGTCTCCGAGCGCTCCCCGGTGAGCCTGCTGTGGGGCATCGGCGGCACGCCGGAGGGCGTCATCTCCGCGGCCGCGATCAAGGCGTTCGGCGGTTCGTTCATCGGTCGCCTGTGGCCGCGCGACGACGCCGAGCGCCAGGCCGCCATCGACGCCGGCTACGACCTCACGCGCGTCCTCGACCAGGACGACCTCATCAAGGGCGACGACTGCTTCTTCTCGGCCACGGGCGTGACCGACGGCGACATGCTGGAGGGCGTGCGCTACGAGGGCGAAACCGCGACGACCGAGTCGATCGTCATGCGCTCGCGCACCGGGACCGTGCGGCGCGTCAGCGCGCGCCACAACCGGCCGAAGCTGCGGCTCTATACGGGCGAGCGGTATGGCTAACCGGAGACGCGGGCGCCCTGGCGCTCGCGCGGCGACGGGGCCGTCGGGTCGGGGACGTCGTCGGTGCTGACGAACCGCCCGACGACCGACTCCTCGAGGTCCAGGCGCGTCAGCGAGCGCAGGAACCCGTGGGTGACAACCACGTGGATGCGCGACTGCGTCTGCGTGTAGACGAAGCGGCTGAGCCGGTAGGCGATCGCCGGATAGAAGTTGGCGACCTCGACCTCGACCTCGACGTTGACGCACCCGGGACGCTGCGCGGGGCGGCGGCGCACGTCGATCTCCAGGTAGCCGTCGCGATCGTGGCCGTGGCGCGCGACGAGCAGCCCGCGCACGATCCGCCAGCGCACCACGCCGCGCTCGGCGTCCATCTCGTACTCGGGCGCGTCGAAGGTGATCAGCTTGAACGGCCGGAAGAGCAGGCAGACGTAGCGCTCGCCCTCCGTGTAGTAGACGCGCACGAGGCCGAGCGTCGCGCGGCTGAGGAAGCGCCAGTAGGTGCGCGCCAGGCGCTCCAGGTACAGCGGTGACCACAGCGCCTCGATCTTGTCGGCCGGCAGCGAGACCTCGGCGGACTGCACGGAGCGCACGGCGCCGGTGGCGTCGTTGATCTCGGTCGCGTCGTCGGCCTCGCGCACGATGTCCATCCCGGGGAGCGGACGGACGAAGACCTTGCGCAAGCCGACGAATGCGGCGGCAAGCACAGCGGCCAGGGCGGCTGCGATCGCGGCGGGAGCCACGGCGGGAGCGTACCCGCGCGCGGGGCGCCGTGAAGCGGCTCACGCCGCGGCGGCCGCCTCGCGGTACTGCGCGAGGATCCCGGGCCAGCCCTCGGGGGAGTCGATCGCACGCCGGACCTCTTCGGAGCGGTCGCCCATGCGCTCGAGGTGGCGGTGCTCGAAGGTCACGCGCGTGCCGTCACCGTCGGCCTCGAAGCGGACGTCGACCTCGGTGACGAGGTCGGCGTCGTAGCGCCAGTCGGCGTCGAGCTGCCAGGCCAGCAGCAGGCGATGGGGCGGCTCCCACGCGATCACGTGGCCCCAGTCGCACTCGCTGCCGTCGGCGTTGCGCTCGTACCAGCGCCCGCCGGCGCGCGGCTCGATGATCGCTTCGGCGAGCTCCGCGTCGCCGAGGTGGTGCGTCGCCGGCCACCAGCTTCCAAAGCCCTCCGTGAAGACGGCGAAGGCACGCTCGACGGGCGCCCGCACGGTCAGCGTGTGCGAGACCTTCACAGCCGCTCGACCTCGACCTCCGCTCCGGCCGGCACCTCGCCCTCGCCCGCGGGCACGATCGCCAGGCCGTCGGCGCCGAGCATCGAGCGAAGCTGGTGCGAGCCCTGCGGGCCGGTCGGCGTGGCGATGCCGTCGCGAAGGGTCACGCGGACGCATTCGTCGCGGTCGGGGTGGCGCGCGATCGCGGCGTCGAGGTGCGCGACGAGGCGGTCGGGCTCGTGTGGCGCGCCCTGCAGCACGGCCAGCGCGGGGCGGGCGAAGAGCAGGAAGGTGACCATCGCCGACACCGGGTTGCCGGGCAGCCCGAAGACGAGCGTCTCCCCGCGTGTCCCGAACCACGTCGGACGGCCGGGCCGCAGCGCGACGCGCCAGAAGACCTCGCGCACCCCCTGCGCTTCGAGCGCGGGCTTGACGTGGTCGTGGGGCCCGACGGAGACGCCGCCGGAGAGCACGAGCACGTCGGCGTCCTGCAGGCCGCCGGCGATTGCGGCGCGGGTGCGCTCGGCCGTGTCGGGGACGACCTCGGTGCGCACGACCTGCGCGCCGGCCTCCGTGGCGAGCGCGGCGAGGGTCAGGCCGTTGGTTTCGTGCAGCTGGCCGGGACCGAGCGGTGCACCGGGCGCAACGAGCTCATCGCCGGTGGCGAGCACGACGACGCGCGGGACCTTCGCGCAGCTGACGGTCGCGCGCCCGCACGTGATCGCCACACCGATCTCGGCCGCGCCGAGCCGCGTGCCCGCGGTCAGCACGGTCACGCCGGCGCGGATGTCGTCACCGGCAGGGCGGACGTTGCGGCCCGGCTCGACGTCCTCGCCGAGCGTGACGCGCACGCCGTCGACCGTCACCCGCTCCACCTGCAGGACGGCGTCGGCGCCTTTGGGCAGCGCCGCGCCGGTGGAGATGCGCACCGCCTCGCCCTCGCCGAGGCCGACGGTGGCCGGCGCGCCCGCGCGCGACTCGCCGACGATCCCCAGCGTGCGCCCGGACGGGCCAGAGCGCACGGCGAAGCCGTCCATCGCGCTGTTGGTGAACGAGGGCACGTCGCGCTCGGCGACGACGTCCTCGGCCAGCACGCGGCCGAGCGCGTCGTGGACGGCGACGTCCTCGGAGGGCAGCGGCCGCTGGATGGCGGCCAGGACCCGGGCGCGAGCCTCGTCGATGGTGAGGGCCATGGCGCAGATCATCGCTGCCGTCGGGCCCGACTGGTATCCAGGGCGCATGTCCGAACCCCGGACACCGTCCGGCCGGCCGCCGGGAGCGGCGCCCTTCGCCCCCCGGCGGCCGCGGCCGGTGGCCGATGTGCCGCCCCCCGCGCTCGCCGACGGCGACGCGGCCGCCAAAGGCTGGCTGCTCGCGCTGCTCGCCGCTCGCCCGCTACGGGACGCCCCGGCGCTGCCGACGGCCGAGCTGGCGGCGGAGGGGCCGGCGCTGTGCGCGGCGATGCTGCGCGCGGTGGGCTCCGATGGCGCGCTCGCCGACCTCGACGCGCTCGCCGCGCGGGCGGGCACCCTGGCCGGCGCGGGCGACGCGGCCGGCACGGTGGGGGCCGTCGGGCACCTGCGCGGAGCGCTATGGGAGGCGCTCACGGCCGCGATGGCGCCGCTCGACGCGGCGACGACGGCCACGCTGGCCGAGCGCCTGGCCTTCGTGTGCGACGCGGTGGCAATCGCCGCGCTCGGCGGCGAGGACTTCCGCGTCCACGACGCGCGCGGCGACTGGCGCGGCGCGATCGAGCGGTGCGTGGCCGCCGGCCGGCCGTTCGCGCTGCTGGCGATCGAGGCCGACGACGTCGCGCGGCTCACGGCGGCCGACGCCGACGGCGCCGGCGCCGCGCTGGCCGCGGTGGAGGCGGCGGTGAACGGCGAGCTGGGCCGGGGCGACGTCCTCGGCCGCGAGGCCGACGGGCGCCTGTGGGTCGTCGTCGCCGGCGACGGACGCGCGTTCGCCGAGCGCGTGGCGGCCGCCGTCGCCGCCGGGCCGCCCGTGCACGGCGCCCCGCTCACGGTCTCGATCGGCATCGCGTCAAGCCCCGCCGACGGCACCGACGCCGACGCGCTTGCCGCGCGCGCCGACGAGGCGCTGTTCGCCGCGCGGGCCGCGGGCGCGCCGCTGGCATAGCCGCGCCGGGACGGGAGGTTGCCCCCGCCGTAGTCCCGGGTAGGCCCGAACGGATAGCTAAGCGGCTGTGCGGCATCATCACCGAGGCCGACATCGCCACGAACACCGACGACGAGAAGACCGGGGAGATGGTCGGGGCCATCGCCTCCAAGCCGCCCCAGCACTTCTGATCGCTACTGCACCTGCAGTCCCTCGATGCCCTCGGCCGCCGGGGGCATCTGAGGATCGACGCGCTGCAGCGCGTCGAGCAGCAGCTCCGCCACGCCCAGCGACTTGACCCAGTTGCGGTCCGCGGGCACGACGTACCACGGCGCGTAGTCCGTCGAGGTCTCGTTGATCGCCGCCTCCCAGGCTGCGACGTGCTCGTCGAAGCGCTTGCGCACATCGAGGTCCTCGATGCGGAACTTCCAGCGCTTGGCGGGATCGTCGACGCGCTCCTGCAGCCGGACGCGCTGCTCCTCCTTGGAGACGTTCAGGAAGACCTTGACGATGGCCGCGCCCTCGTCGGTGAGCATCCGCTCCCACTCGCGGATGTGCTCGGGCCGGCGCGACCACACGTTCTTCGGCATGAGCTTCAGCAGGCCGACCGTCACGACGTCCTCGTAGTGGGAGCGGTTGAAGATCCCGATCTCGCCGCGCGCCGGGACCGCGGCGTGCACCCGCCAGAGATAGTCGCGCGCGAGCTCCGCGCTTGTCGGCGCCTTGAACGAGCTCACGCGACAGCCCTGTGGATTGAGGCCGGTGAAGACGGTGCGGATGACGCCGTCCTTGCCCGAGGCGTCGAGCCCTTGCAGCACGAGCAGGACGCTGTGGCGCGCCTCGGCGTACAGGCGCGCCTGCAGATCCCACAGCTTCTCGTGCACCTTGGCCAGGCGCTTGCGACCTGCGGCCTTGTCGGCGATCCCGAGCGTGTCGCGGGCGTCGCGCCCGGCGATGTCGGCCTTCGAGCCCGGCTCGACGCGCATCCTGTCGATCATGCGCGGACTCTAGTCGCGGCCTGCGGGCCGACCTAGACTCGGGCCGTGGCGGACCTCCAGCTCGGTTTCACCGACGACAAGGCGCTCGCGGTCGACTCCGCCGACCTGACGACGCACGGCGTCATCGTCGGCATGACCGGCTCGGGCAAGACCGGCCTGGGCATTGTGCTGCTCGAAGAGGCGCTGCTCGCGGGCATCCCGGCGCTGATCCTCGATCCGAAGGGCGACATGGGCAACCTGCTGCTCACGTTTCCCGAGCTCGCGCCCGCCGACTTCAAGCCGTGGGTGCACGAGGAGGACGCGCGTGCGGCGAACATCTCGCTCGACGACCTCGCCGCGAAGACCGCGAGCGAGTGGCGTCAGGGGCTCGAGTCCCAGGGCATCGACGCCGGGCGCATCAAGGCACTCCGCGACGCGGTTGAGATGACGATCTACACGCCGGGCTCGGATGCCGGCGTGCCCCTCAACCTCATCGGTTCCCTGCAGGCGCCGCCGCTCTCGTGGGACACGGAGGCCGAGACGCTGCGCGATGAGATCGAGGGCACCGTGACCAGCCTGCTCGGCCTCGTCGGCATCAAGGCCGATCCGCTGGCGAGCCGCGAATTCGTGCTGCTCTCCAACCTCGTCGAGAACGCATGGCGGGCGGGCCAGAACCTCGACCTGGGCACGCTCGTCGGCCAGGTCCAGTCGCCGCCGCTGCGCAAGCTCGGGGTCTTCGACGTCGACACCTTCTTCCCGCCCAAGGACCGAACCGAGCTCGCGCTCAAGCTCAACGGCCTGCTGGCGTCGCCGTCGTTCGCCGCCTGGGGCGAAGGCGTTCGCCTGGACCCCGCCGCGCTGTTGCGCACCGTCGACGGCAAGCCGCGGGCCGCGATCGTCTACCTCGCGCACCTCTCCGACGAGGAGCGCCAGTTCGTCGTCACGCTGGTGCTGTCCAAGCTCGTCACCTGGATGCGCGGCCAGCCGGGCTCGTCCGACCTGCGCGCGCTCGTCTACATGGACGAGGTCTACGGGTTCGCGCCGCCGACCGCGGCCCCGCCCGCGAAGAAGCCGATCCTGACCATCCTCAAGCAGGCGCGGGCCTTCGGGGTCGGGCTGGTGCTCGCCACCCAGAACCCGGTGGACCTCGACTACAAGGCGATGTCGAACGCCGGCACGTGGCTCGTCGGCCGTCTGCAGACCGAGAACGACAAGGCGCGCGTCCTCGAAGGGCTCAAGTCGGCGGCGGGCGGGACCGACATCGGGGCGCTGGACGCGACGATCGGCGGCCTGCCCAAGCGCGGGTTCATGCTCGTGAGCGCCAAGGCCAACCAGCCGGTCGTCTTCCAGACGCGCTGGGCGATGTCGTACCTGCGCGGGCCTCTGACCAAGGACGAGGTGTCGACGCTCATGACAGACGCGCCGCGCACCGCGCCCGCCGGGGGCGCCGCCGCCGCGGCGCCCCCTCCGCCCGCGGATGCCACGCCGGTTGCGCCGCCCGTCGCCTCGGGGATATCGGCGACCTACCTCGATGCGGGCGCGACGTGGGCGTCAGCCGTGCAGGCCGTGCCCGGCGGGGAGCTGCTGCGCGCGTACCTCGCCGCGCGCGTCAGCGTCCGCTTCGCCGACGCCAGGGCGGCGATCGACGAGAGCCAGGAGTACGAGGCCCTCTACGGCCCGCTCGACGGCGGCCTGGACCTCGAACGCGAGACGGCCGTCGACTTCGACGATCGCGACTTCGTCCCCACCGCGCCGCCCACCGGCCACTACGTCCTGCCCGCGGCGCCTATCGGCGAGGCCGCGTTCTTCCGCAACGCCGAACGCGACATCGCGCGGCGCCTTGTCGACCGGCAGGCGCTGGCGCTGCAGCGCAACACGAAGCTCAAGCTCACGTCCCGGCCGGGCGAGACGCCCGAGCAGTTCCACCAGCGCTGCGACGAGGCGGCCCGCGCGGCCGCAGACGCCGAAGCGAGCAAGATCCGCGATCGGCTCGAGGCCAAGCAGGACCGCCTGCGCGCCGCGCTCGATCAGGCACAGCGTCGCGTCGAGGAGCTCTCGATCGACGAGCGCTCGCGGGAGGCCAACGAGCTGGTGGCCGGCGCGGGAGCCGTCCTCGGCGCCCTGTTCGGTGGGCGGCGCAGCACGCGCTCGCTTGCGCGCGCGGCGAGCTCGGCCGCGTCGCGGCGCGGCCAGAGCTCACGCACCGTGGCGCGCCGGCAGAGCGCCGAGGCGAAGGTCGCCGACGTGCAGGACGACCTGCAACAGATCGAGCAGGAGATCCTCGACGAGGTCAGCGAGATCGACGCCAAGTGGGCCGAGGTCGCGGCCGCGATCGAGGACGTGGCCATCCGTCCGAAGGCCGCAGGCGTGCGCGTCGCTCGCGTGATGCTCGTCTGGGTGCCGACCACTCAAGGCGTCGGCGGCGCGCCGCCGGTGCCCGCGTAGGGCGATACCGGCTGCGCCGGTGGCGCCATCTGCGCACCCCGCTGTGGCATGACGCCGATCGTGCTCGTCTGCGTCATCCCGAGCAGCTGCGCGACGCCCGAGGTCAGGTCGTAGCGGGCGCCGTTGCCGAAGGGGCCGCGGTCGATGACCGGCACGGTGATCGACTTGCCGCCGAAGAAGACCGCGACGGGAGTGCCGCACGGCAGCTTGCGGTGCGCGACGCCGAGCAGGGCGTGGCTCATCACCTCGCCGCAGGCGGTGTGCTTGCCGTAGAAGCCGGGGCCGAACCACGTCGCGCGGGCGGGGCGGTAGATCGTCACGCTCGTGGTCGGCGTCGAGGCGTCGGCGGTCTGGGCCTGCACGCCGGCGACGAGGGCGCGCACCGTGAAGCTGCCGATCTCGTCGGTGCGCCAGCGGGCCAGGAAGGAGCCGTCGGCGGCGACGACCGCCGTCGCGGTCTGCGTCCAGCTGCCGTCGGCCTCCTGGCGCTGGACCTGCAGCGTGCGCCCCGCCTGGTCGGCGGGCAGCATGCCGCGGAAGCGCAAGGTGTGCCCGAGCAGCTCGCCGGGACGCGTGTACAGCGACGGCACGCCGCTCGGGGCGGGGGGGTCAGCGCTCGCGGCGGTGGCCGCGGCGCAGCAGACGAGCGCGCTCAGGAGGGCGATGGGACGTCGCAACGGGGGGTCTTCTGGGTCCTTGTTCTGTGGCCTACGGGGTGAGCTGACGGGCTCGCGCCGAACAAGCGGCGCTACCGGCCGGTGGGCCGGATTCGCCCCAGCGGACCGCAGAACGGCCCGCAGTGGTTCCCCCGCTCCCCGGATCTCAGGGTTCCGGAGACTCGGCAGACGGGCCGCAGCCTACCCCATGGCGCGCGAAGTTATGTCGTGAAGGCCTACGGCCGCGGCAGCCGCTGAAAGGCGGACTTCAGCGCGCGGCCGCTCGCCGCGATCCCGATCTGGGCGAGCTCGCCGGCGGCCTGCACCGCCGTGCCGATGAGGTCGGCTCCGCGGGGCACGTCGTCTCGGGGCGTCGCGTAGCCGGCGGGCGGCACCCGCGAAACCGGCTCGGGAGCGGGCTTCGGCTTGGGCGTCGCCTTTCGCTTGGGCGCGGCCCGCGCTTTGGGCTTCGTGGCCGGCTTGGCCCGGGGGCTCGCTGCCCCGCGCGCGGACCCTCCCCGCGCCGGCCGGTCGCGCTTGGCGCTGCGCCGCTGCGGGCGCGCGTTGGGGAGGCCGGCGAAGACCTCGCGCTCGTCGCTGCCGGGGGAGGGGTCGCTCGAAGCCATGGCCAGGATTCTGCCGCACTGCTGCGGTCACACCCCGGGTAGACCCGAAACTTGAAACAGACGGCGCCGTTCCACGTAATAGCGAGGTAACACGACCCCGAAACTCGTGTCAGCCCTTGAGCGCATGGCGTCGAGCGCCGTATCATCACCGGCTACCCTGGGGCTGTACGTTTGGGCGGGGTACGCCCGCCTATAGAGGCACCAGCGGCCTCCCGACCAGAGATTCATGCCGGCGCCCTCAAACCCGGCGAACCGAACGGACGCACATGTCAGTTGTTGAACTCCAGGAACTCGAAGAGATCAAGGGCCTCGTCGCCAAGGGTCAGCAGGTGGGCGTCCTGACGTTCGCCGAGATCGCCGACGCGGTCGCCGAACTCGATCTCGA
>DATBKW010000116.1:0-4774 GCA_036555665.1 Solirubrobacteraceae bacterium
GGCGAGCGGTCGTCGACGCGGTCGGTCCCGCCGCCGCCCTCGCCGCGTTGCTGGCGGCGAAGCGGTGCTGACCGTCGTCAAGCTCGGCGGCGGCCTCGGGCGCGGCGCCGGCGACGACGCCCTGCGCGCGTTGTGCGCCACCCTGGGCGAGCTCGGCGAGCGCCACCCGCTGCTCGTCGTTCCCGGCGGCGCGTGGTTCGCCGACGCCGTGCGCGAGGCCGACCGCCGCTTCGGTCTGCCGGCGACCACGTCGCACCACATGGCGGTCCTCGGCATGGAGCAGTTCGGCCGGCTGCTGAGCGAGCTGATCCCGGGTGCCGGGTGTTCCGCTGAGGCGCGTGCCGCCGCCGGGCGGACAACCGTGCTGCTGCCGGCCGCGCTGCCGCTCGACGGGCTTCCCGCGTCGTGGGAGGTGACCTCTGACTCGATCGCCGCCTGGGTCGCCGGGCGGGCCGGCGCCGGCCGCCTCGTGCTGGTCAAGGAGGTCGACGGGCTGTTCGCGGAGTGGCCGCCGCGCGGCGAGCCGCTTCCCCGCTTGACGGTGGCCGACCTGGCGGCGCTGCGGCCCGGAGGCGTCGACGCGCACCTGCCGACGGCGCTGGAGAACGCGAGCTTCGAGACGTGGGTGATCAGCGGGCGTGACCCGCGGCGCCTGGGCGAGCTGCTCGACCGCGGCACGACCGTGGGCACGCGAATCGCCTGAGCGCGCTTGCTACCGTGGCGCCATGGACGCGCAGCAGCCCGGGAACGCGAAGGGTTCGACGCTGGCCGACTCCACGCTCCGGGAGTACAAGATCGTCGGCGGGCTGGAAACGTTCGCGAACCGGAGCTTCTGGCCCGGCTTCTTCTCCCGGGTCGCGGCCCGCAAGCAGTGGGATGCGGCGGCCATCGACCTCGCCCCCGACGCCCGCGCGTGGTCGGAGCTCCCGGACGAGCGCCGCCACCGCCTCACGACGCTGCTCGCCGGCTTCCGCGTGGCCGAGGGCGCGGTCGCCGAGCACCTCACGCCGTTCGTCGCCGCGGCGAACAGGGAGACCCTGGCCTCCCAGGAGAGCCTGATGGCCTGGACCTTCACCCTGCAGCGCCGCGACGAAGAGCGCCACGCGCGCTTCTTCGACCGCGTCGCGGGGGAGGTCCTCGGGCTGCCCGGCGAGACCCCTGACGAGCGGCGCGCCGCGGCCCGGGAGTACGCCCCGCCGGCGATCCTCGAGCTCTTCGAAGAGCAGCTGCCGGCGCTGGCCGGGGAGCTCGTGGCGGGTGAATCGGGGCTGGGCGACGGCGTCAGCCTCTACCACATGCTGCTCGAAGGAGTCGTCTTCAACGCCGGGACGAACACCCTGCTCGCCGACCTGGCCGACGGCGTGATGCCCGGAGTGCGTGAGGGCGTGGAGCGCATCGAGCGCGACGAGCGCTGGCACGTCGGCTTCGGCCTGCGCTGCCTGATCGAGACCCAGCCCTCGCAAGAGCGCATCGATGACCTCGTCGCGCGCGGCCGGGCGGCCGCCGCGGCCTGGGGCGACGCCGTCCCCGCCGCCATACGCGAGCGCAGCGCACGCACGTGCGCACACCGGCTCCACGTGTCCGGATTCACCGAGACGCGCGCGGCGTAGCCGCCAAGGCGCTACGCAGGGCACGGACGCGCGCCGCTTCGAGCGGCCCGGAGCGCCTCCCGTCGCTGCACGCGGCCGAGCGCACGCCGGCGATGTCGGCGCCCGCATCGGCAACCACCGGCAGGTCCTCCGCGCGCAGGGCGCCGGCCAGCGCGACCTGCAGCCCCGCGGCGTGCGCCTCGTCCACGAGCGACGTCAGCTCGTCGGGCGAGAGCCAATCCAGGAGCCCGTGGCCGTCCTTGATCGCGGTGTCGAGCAGGCAGACCCCGACGTCCGCCGCGCGCGCCACGCGCGGCAGCAGCTCGGGCGCCAGCGGCGCGTGCGCCACGCGCCGGGCATCGGCATAGGCGCCGGCGACGACCGCGGCGCCCGGCACACCGGCGATCGCGTCGCGCACCGCGCGCAGCAGCGCGACCGCCTCGGCCTCGGTGGCGACGCCCCACAGCCCGACCTTCACGAACGCCGCGCCGCTGCGCGCCGCGCCCAGCGCGGCGAGCGCCGCCGTGCCGGGCAGATTGGGCATGTCGCCGATCGCTGCGCTGACGGGCGCGGCGGCGGGAACGGCGGCGCGGACGCCCTCGATGACGGCGGGCGACGGCGCGCCGAGCGAGCCCTCGGCCGGGTTCTTGACGTCGATGATGTCGGCGCCCGCCGCGGCGGCCTGCCGCGCCTCGTCCACGTCCACGACGCTGACGAGCAGCTTCACGATCCTGCCACCTGGGCGCCGCGGTTGTCGAACGTCACGACCGCCACGGTCCCGTCGCCATCGACAACGTCCTCCATCCGGCGCGCGAGACTCCGTCCCTCGGCCTCGCTGCCGGCGATCGCGTACACCGCCGGGCCCCACGAGCTCTGGCCCGCACCCGCTGCACCGGCGGCCAGCAGGGCCTCGACGAGCGCGCCCGCCCGCGGATGGAAGCGGCCGCCCTGCACCTCCGCGAACGCATCGCCCACGAGCTCCTGGACGCGGGTCAGGGCGCCGCCGAACTCCCCGAGGTCGCCTTCGACGACCGCCGGCAGCAGCGAGGTGAGCACGAGCTGCGCGATCGCCGCCGACCGCTCGTCGGATGGCACGAGCCTCCCGAAGGCCTCCTCCTCGGCGCCGCCCGACAATCCCGGCTCGGCGCGCGGGACGACCAGCACCGCGCGCCACTCCTCCGGCATCGCGTAGCGGGCCAGGAGCGGCGCCGGCTGCTCCACGCCGCGCCGCACGCCGCCCTCGACGACGAGCCCGCCGAGGGCGAACGTCCACGTGCCGACCGCCGAGCGCGCCGCGCGCCCGACCGCCTCGGCCAGCTCCGGCGCCTCGAC
The DNA here is from genome assembly GCA_036555665.1 of Solirubrobacteraceae bacterium. Taxonomy (GTDB): domain Bacteria; phylum Actinomycetota; class Thermoleophilia; order Solirubrobacterales; family Solirubrobacteraceae; genus JAOPZW01. Next base: position 2,922 of record DATBKW010000116.1, read on the forward strand.
GGCCCGCCCGTGCAGCGCCGCGAGCGCCTGCGCCACCGCGAGCGCGAGCTTCGTCCCCGACCCCAGCCCGACGTGCGGCGGGATCGCCTCCGCCACGCGCAGGTGCGCGCCGCCGGTGAGCCCGAGGGCCCGGCGGCAGCGGCGCGCGAACATCAGCGCGCGCTCGGCGTCGACGCCCTCGGCGGAGAGCTCGTCGGCGGGCTCCGCCTCGACCACCACCGCCGGGCGGGCGACCGAGACCCCGAGCCCGCCGAAGCGCCGCGGGCCGTCCCCGGCCACCGCGAGCATCCCGAGGTGCAGGCGCGCGGGCGCCTCGACGCGTACTGCGCTCACGAATCCGCGACTCGCGCGCGCAGGTGGCTCGTGACGTAGGCCATCGCCTCGCGCTCGCGCGGCCCCGCGGTCTTGTCGACGAGCACCTGCAGGCGGCGCAGCTCGGCCTCGACGTCCTGCGCCGCCAGCATGCGCGCGCGGGAGGCGAGGATCGACGCCTCGAGCACCGCGTGACGAGCCCGGTTGAGCCCGAGGAACTCGCGCCCGCTGCCGCCGCCGACCACCACCGCGCTGACGCGGGCGCGCGGTCCGCCGTCGTCGATCGCCTCCACGCGCACCTCGCGCCAGGAACAGGCATCGTCGAGCACGGCACCGTCGACGTTCGCCGCCGGACGGGTCGGCGGATGGGGGTCGCCGAGCGCTGCCTCGCTGAACAGCAGGATGTCGTCGGTGAGGTTCACCACCGCCGCTCCGGTGGAGCGCAGGTTGCGCAGCGTCCGCGTCCCGCGGTACGGCTTGATCACGATTTGCCTCTCGCCCCACTCGACGCCCATCGCGCCGCAGTTGACGCCGCCGTCGGGGTTGATCGTCGTCACAACGGTCTCGATGATGGGAGTTGGGCAGAGTGTAGATGCGGCCATGCGCACGCTCCTGATCGACAACTACGACTCGTTCACCTTCAACCTCTTCCACCTGCTGGGCGAGGTCAACGGCGACGAGCCGATCGTCATGCACAACGACGAGCTCGCGTGGGAGGAGCTCGCTGCGCTGCCCGTCGACAACATCGTGATCTCGCCCGGCCCCGGGCGCCCGGAGCATGAGCGCGACGTCGGCGTCTCGCTCGAGGCGCTGCGCCGCGCGGAGGTGCCCGTGCTCGGCGTCTGCCTCGGTCATCAGGCGCTCGCCCACGTGACCGGCGGCGCGATCGACCACGCGCCCGAGGTCATGCACGGGCGGCTGAGCGCGATCGAGCACGACGGGCACGGCCTCTTCGCCGGGATCCCGCAGGGGTTTGCCGCCGTGCGTTATCACTCGCTCGCCGTCGGCGCGCTGCCGGCCGAGCTGCGCGTCACCGCCTGGACCGACGACGCGGTGGTCATGGGGATCGAACACCGCACGCGGCCGCTGTGGGGCGTTCAGTTCCACCCGGAGTCGATCTCCACCGAGCACGGTCGCACGCTGCTGCGCAACTTCCGCGACCTGACCCGGGCGCGGGGGCGGACCCGGGCGCGGGCCGCGCGCCCCGTAGGCCGGCCGGCCGTCGCCGCGCAGGTTCACCATCGCACGCTGGCGACCTGGTGCGACCCGGAGGCGAGCTTCGTGACGCTCTACGGCGGCCACGAGCACGCCGTGTGGCTCGACAGCGCGCGCGCGGAGCCCGGGCTGGCGCGCTTCTCCTTCATGGGAGCGCCCGACGGTCCACTCGGTCAGGTCGTCCGCTACGACGTCGACACGCAAGCCCTCACCGTGGACCGCGTCGACGGCCGCGAGGAGCTGCGCGAGAGCGTCCTGGACTACTGCGAGCGCGAGCTGGCACGGCTGCGCGCCGACGCCGCGGAGCTGCCGTTCGACTTCACCTG